>NZ_JBFATS010000009.1:0-328369 GCF_040678435.1 Streptomyces sp. NPDC052682
GGGTTGGCCCGCAGGTTGCCGGCCGCGTCACGCTGCGGGTCGAACCAGCAGTCGTCGACCACCACGTACCGGTAGCCGGCGTCCCGCATGCCGGACGACACCATCGCGTCGGCGGCCTGGCGGACCTGCGCCTCGGTGATCCCGCACCCGAAGCTGTTCCAGCTGTTCCAGCCCAGGGGCGGAGTGAGCGCGGGGCTGCCGGGAGCGGCCGTGGCGGTGGAGTGGGCAGAGGCCGTGACGGACGCGGCGACCGCCAGTGCGGTGGCTGCGACGACACGGAGCAGTCGTCTGCCGAGAGGGAGGGGCACCGTGGGGCTCCTTTCGGGGAGGGCGCCTTGGACTGCGCGGACGGCGCAGGCGAGCGGCTCGGCGCATGGGTGATGCGTCGGCGGGCCGTGGACAGACAGCGGATGACGTTTGCCCGGAGCCGGTCTGTGCCGTCGGTGCGGCACGAACCGGCAGTTCGAAATTTCGGTCCACTTTCGGATCGCGGCCTTCCACGGATGCTAGAGGGAGTCCTGAGCATGTCAACACCGCCCGGACCTGCGCCCCGCACCCCTCGAACCGCTCCGTCGCCGAAACATTTCGATGTGAAAAGCGAATCCTGCGAGGGGCATTGACGGGATGTGTGAGCCTCCTATCATCCTGGATGCTCGACACGTCAGTCAGTGTTCGCAGTCTCGAACGAGCAGGACCCCCACCCGCTGCCGCACAGAGAGACCGACACGTGGATATGTCATGGCCTCGACAACCGCTGGACCGCCGCCAGGCGCTGACCGCCGCCGGCGGCCTGGTCACCGGCATCTTCCTGGCTCTGACGGGCGCCGGCGCCGCTTCCGCCGCCGCCCGGGGGCCGGCCGCCGCCTCGTACACGAACCCGGTGATCTGGCAGGACTTCGCGGACATCGACGTCATCCGCGTCGGCGGCACCTACTACGCCTCCGCCTCGACCATGCACTACTCGCCGGGCGCGCCCGTGCTGCGCTCGTACGACCTGGTGAACTGGGAGATCGCCGGTCACTCGGTGCCCGTCCTGGACTTCGGCGCCAAGTACGACCTGAACGGGGGCCGGGGCTATGTCCGGGGGATCTGGGCGTCGTCGCTGGCCTACCGTCCGAGCAACAGGACGTTCTACTGGCTCGGCCAGATCGACTTCGCCCGGACGTACGTCTACACCGCCACCGCCGTCGAGGGGCCGTGGAGCAGGCTGACGACGATCGGCACGCCCTACTACGACGCCGGACTGCTGGTGGACAGCGACGACACCCTGTACGTGGCGTACGGGAACACCACCATCAGCGTGGCCCAGCTCTCGCCCGACGGGCGCAGCCAGGTCCGCACACAGCAGGTGTTCAGCACCCCGCCGAGTATCGGCACCCTCGAGGGCTCCCGCTTCTACAAGATCAACGGGAAGTACTACATCTTCCTGACCCGCCCCGCCAACGGCCAGTACATCCTGAAGTCGTCGGGCGGCCCCTTCGGTCCGTACACGCTGCGGCAGGTCCTGCTCGACCTGCGCGGGCCGATCCCCGGCGGCGGCGTCCCGCACCAGGGCGGACTGGTGCAGACGCAGGACGGCGCCTGGTACTACATGGCCTTCGTGGACGCGTATCCCGGCGGCCGGATGCCCGTCCTCGCGCCCGTCACCTGGACCTCGGACGGCTGGCCCGTCGTCCAGCTGGTGAACGGCGCCTGGGGCACCTCGTACCCCAGCCCGGCCGTGCCCCCTCCGCCCCGCCAGGTCACCCCCCTGATCGGCGTGGACACCTTCGCGGGCCCGGCCCTCAGCCCGCGGTGGGAGTGGAACCACAACCCGGACAACACCAGGTGGTCGGCGGGCAACGGCCTGACCCTGCGGACCGCGACCGTCACCAACGACCTGTACAACGCCCGCAACACCCTGACCCACCGCATCCAGGGACCCACCTCCACCGCCACGGCACAGTTCGACTTCTCGGCGATGCGGGACGGCGACCGGGCTGGACTCGCGCTGCTGCGCGACTCCTCCGCCTGGATCGGCGTCAAGCGCGACGGCGGTGCGACGCGGGTGGTGATGGTCAACGGGCTGACCATGGACGGCAACTGGAACACCACCGGCACCGGCACCGAGGCCGCGAGCGCGCCCGTCTCCGGCGGCCGGATCTGGCTGCGCGCGAGCGCGGACATCCGCCCCGGCGCGGCCCGTACCGCCACCTTCTCCTACAGCACCGACGGGACCACCTTCACCCGCCTCGGTCCCGTCTTCCCGCTGGGCAACGACTGGCGGTTCTTCATGGGCTACCGGTTCGCCCTCTTCAACCACGCCACGCAGGCGCTCGGCGGCGCGGTCCGCGTCCTGCGGTTCGAGCTGTCGACGCCCTGATCCCGTCCGACCGATCGCACAGCGCAACCCCCCACACCACCGTACGAGGAGAACCATGAACCCGCTGAAGCGGCTCGGCCGTCGCCGAGCCTCGGTGTTATCGCTGCTGGCGGCGACCGCCCTCGTGACACCCGTCGCGGCGACCGCCGCGAACGCCGCACCCGACGCCGTCCGCGCCTCCACGCTGGGTGCCCAGGCGGCCCAGTCCGGGCGGTACTTCGGGGCCGCCGTGGCCGCCGGACGGCTCGGCGACGGCACGTACACCTCGATCCTGGACCGGGAGTTCAACTCGGTCACGCCCGAGAACGAGATGAAGTGGGACGCGACCGAGCGGTCCCGCGGCTCGTTCACCTTCGGCGCCGGCGACCAGATCGCGAACCGGGCCGCGGCGCGCGGGCAGCGTCTGCGCGGCCACACCCTGGTCTGGCACCAGCAACTGCCCGACTGGGTCAAGTCCATCAGGGACGCCAACACGCTGCGCGGCGTGATGAACAACCACATCACCCAGGTGATGAACCACTACAAGGGCAAGGTCTTCGCCTGGGACGTGGTCAACGAGGCCTTCGCCGACGGCGGCAGCGGCCAGATGCGCGGCTCCGTCTTCCGGGACGTGCTGGGCACCGGCTTCGTCGAGCAGGCGTTCCGCACCGCGCGGTCGGCCGACCCGTCGGCCAAGCTCTGCTACAACGACTACAACATCGAGAACTGGAGCGACGCCAAGACCCAGGGCGTCTACCGCATGGTGCGCGACTTCAAGGCGCGCGGCGTGCCCATCGACTGCGTCGGCTTCCAGGCCCACTTCGGGGCGGGCGGACCACCGTCCAGCTTCCAGACGACGCTGTCGAACTTCGCCGCCCTCGGCGTGGACGTGCAGATCACCGAGCTGGACATCGCGCAGGCGCCGCCGACCGCGTACGCGAACACGGTACGGGCCTGTATGAACGTGGCGCGCTGCACCGGCATCACCGTCTGGGGCATCCGCGACAGCGACTCCTGGCGCAGCGGGGAGAACCCGCTGCTGTTCGACCGGGGCGGCAACAAGAAGCCCGCCTACCAGGCAGCGCTCACCGCGTTGGGCGGCAGGGCCGCGGCACAGCGCACGGACGCCCGCTCGGCCCGGTCCGCCGCCGCGCTCCCCTCCTCCTTCCGCTGGAGCTCCAGCGGGCCACTGATCTCCCCCAAGCCGGACGCGACCCACAGGATCGCCGGGATCAAGGACCCGTCGGTCGTCTACTACAACGGCAAGTACCACGTGTTCGCGAGCACCGCCAGCTCCTCCGGGTACAACCTGGTGTACCTGAGCTTCAGTGACTGGTCGCAGGCCGGGTCGGCCACCCACCACTACCTCGACCGCACCGCCATCGGGCAGGGGTACCGGGCCGCGCCGCAGGTGTTCTACTACGCGCCGCAGCGCCTGTGGTACCTCGTCTACCAGACCGGCAACGCGTCGTACTCCACCAACCCCGACATCAGCAACCCCAACGGGTGGAGCGCCCCGCGCAACTTCTACTCGTCGATGCCGGACATCATCCGGCGGAACATCGGCAACGGCTTCTGGGTCGACATGTGGGTGATCTGCGACAGCGCCAACTGCTACCTGTTCTCCTCCGACGACAACGGCCACCTGTACCGCTCCCAGACGACCGTCGGCCAGTTCCCCAACGGCTTCACCAACACGGTCATCGCGGCCCAGGACTCCAACAAGTACGCCCTGTTCGAAGCGAGCAACGTCTACAAGGTGCAGGGCAGCAACCAGTACCTGCTGCTCGTCGAGGCCATCGGCTCGGACGGCCGGCGCTATTTCCGCTCCTGGACGTCGAGCAGCCTGGCCGGCTCGTGGTCGCCGCTGGCCGCGTCCGAGAGCAATCCGTTCGCCAAGTCGAGCAACGTGACGTTCCCCTCCGGTACCTGGAGCCGGGACATCAGTCACGGCGAGATGATCCGCGCGGGCTACGACCAGACGCTCACCATCCCGGCCTGCCGGCTGCAGTACCTGTACCAGGGCAAGGACCCCAACGCCGGCGGTGACTACGACAGCCTGCCGTGGCGGCTGGGCCTGCTGACCCAGACCAACTCCACCTGCTGAACCGGTGGGCCCCGCCGCTCGGGCGGGGCCCACGCACGTCCTGTGCGACTTCGCCGGCAACCTTTGTGTCTCCTGCGGCAACTCAGGGGTGCACCATCGGCCCGATTCCGCGAACGGACAGGACATGAACACACCTAGGCAGGCCGCACGGCAGCGCAGGCACAGGCGCAGGCTTCTGCTGGGCGCCACGGCCCTGATCACCGCGGGCGTGCTCGCCTGCCTGGTCATGGCGTTGCTCCCCGGTCACCCCGCCGATCCACAGCCTGCCGCGGCGACGCCCCTCGCCACCCCCCACGCGCGAGCCACCGCCGCGAGCCGGACGAGCAGCCCGGCCGCGACCGCGAGCCCGACCGGCTCCCCCACCCCGACGAGCGCCGCGACCACCGCCGCGGCACGACCGTCCCCCACCGGCACCCCGCGGCCCCGGCCCGAGCCCGCCACGACCCCGCGGGCCGGGCGGCTCCAGCCGCACACCACCTACCAGGGCGTCGCCACCGCCTACGACGCCGGGGACGGAAACGGCGCCTGCCTGTTCGGCCCGAGCCCCGACCTCATGATCGCGGCCATGAACACCACCGACTACGAGACGTCCAGGGCGTGCGGCGCGTACGTGCTCGTCCGCGCGGCCAACGGCAAGTCCGTCACGGTGCGGATCACCAACGAGTGCCCGCTGCCCTGCGCACCGGGACAACTCGACCTCAGCCGGCAGGCGTTCGCCGAACTCGCCGACCTGAAGGTGGGCCGGATCCCCATCACCTGGAGCCTGGTGAGCCCCAGCACCTCCGACACGATCTCCATCCGGTACAAGACCGGCTCCAGCTCCCACTGGTGCGCCCTGCAGGCGATCGGCCACCGCAACCCGGTCGCCGAACTGGAGGTCCGTACCGCGGCCGGCTGGCGGCAGCTGCCCCGCACCTCCTACAACTACTTCGTCTCCGCCGACGGCAGCGGGTGCGGCAGCGCGATCAGACTCACCGACATCTACGGGGAGCGGCTGACGATCGACGGCATGGCGGTGCGGCCGGACGTCGTGCAGCCCACCCGGCTCCAGTTCGCCCGACACTGACGCCGCCGCGCAGTGGGGTTGGTGCGGCCGGGGCCGACGAGTCACCCGGTCTCCGCGGCGGAGGGGGGCGTGAGTCCGCGCTCCGCCGCTGCCTGCGTGCCGGCGACCGTCATCCGCAGCAGCGGCAGCGAGGCGACGAAGGTGCCCAGCGCCAGGGCCAGGCCGAGGATGTCCGCCCCGGCGGCGTCCAGGACGGCACCGACGGCCGGCGGTCCGGTGCCGGTGCCCAGGGCGGCCGCGCCGCTGAGGGAGGCGACCAGGCGTCCGGTCGGGTCGATGAGCGCCGCGGCGGCCAGCATCTGTACCAGGACGGCGAGTTGGCAGGTCTGCCAGAGCACGGCCGCGACGGTGAAGAACACGGGGTCGTGGGTGAGGACCAGGGCCGCCATCGCGAGGGCCTGCGCGGTGACGAAGACGGCCATCGACCGCATCCGCCCGAAGCGCCGCGCCGCCACGGGGCCCGCCACCGCTCCGGCGAGCGCCACGACGCTGGAGACCGCGAGGACGGCCGACACGGCTGACGGGGACATCCCGGTGTGCCGGCGTCCCAGGACCGAGGCGTACGACCACGCGCCCTGGGTGACGGCCCACAGGAGCGCGGCCCCCAGGAGCAGGACCACCGACGGCCTGGCCGCGGTCCTCTTCGTTCTGCCGGCGGGGCCCGCCTCCGGTGCCGAGGGGACGGCGGGGCCGTCGGGGAGCCGGCGTGTCAGCGGCCAGGCGAGGAGGCAGCACAGCGCCATGAGCAGGAAGCCGGTGCCCGGACCGAGGCCGTGGTCGGCTGCGGGCACCCCCATGATCAGCAGTGCCGTCACAGCGACCGTGCCGGTGATGGTGACGGCGGACGCCTTGTCGGCGTCGTCGGTGGCGGCGAGCGCCGCGGTGCCCGCCGCGTAGACCGCGCCGAGTCCCGCGCCGAGGACCAGGTTGGCCAGGACCAGGGTCACCGGGCTGCTCGCCGCTGTTGCTCCCAGGAATCCGGCTCCCGAGAGGGCCAGCCCGAAGCGGGTCATCCGCACCCGCCCCGGCCGTGCGGCCCGTTCGGCCAGCAGCAGCGTCACCACCGCCGTCGCCAGCAGCTGGCTCGCGGCCACCAGCCCGGCGCCGGATTCCGACAGCCCGAAGCGGGACGCGAAGTCGTCGACGAACACGGGCATCACGTTCGCCCCGCCGTTGCCGAGGGTGATGCCGGCGATGAGCGCCACGGCCACGCCGAAGGACCGGGCGGAGCCGCCGCGCACGGTCACCGGCCGCTCCTCGGCGAGGAGTTGGGGTCTACCGGACTGCCTGGACGGTGCGCCGAGCGTGCAACAAGCATGAGAGCCTCACGAGTCAGGGGGCATGAGCCGTGTTACGGGTAAGGGGCCACAGGTGTCGGACGCCGGCGGCCCGTCGATCGGGGATGTGCGGTGCGGTGGACGTCCGCCACCGCGACGGGGGGCGGTCAGCCGGCCCAGACGTCCTCGACGTAGTGACCCGACTCGATCAGCGCGGCCAGCCAGGCGGTGGCCTCCTCGTCGTCCGCGCCCGTGTGCCTGCGGTAGATCGCCATGAACGCCTCCCGCACCGCCGGAGCCATGCGACGGCCGTCCCCGCAGACGTAGACACGTCCGCCGGCCTCCAGCACCGCCCAGACCTCGTCGCTCTCCTTCGCGATGCGGTCCTGGACGAAGCGGGCCCCGTCCACGGGGGCGCGGGAGAAGGCGGGCCGCATGCTGACGGCTCCGGCCGCCTCGGCCGCCTCGAGTTCCGCTCGGTGGAGGTAGTCGACGTCGGGATGGTCGCAGCCGAAGTAGCACAGCAGCGTTCCGGTGGACCGGGTGTGGTGGCGGTCGAGGACCGCGCCGCGGAAGGGCGCCAGACCGGTGCCCGCGCTGACCAGGATCACCGGCACCGACGCGTCCCGCGGCAGGCGGAAGGCCTCACTGCAGGGCAGCACCCTGGCCTGGACGGTGTCGCCCGCGTGCACCGTCTGGAGGTAGTGCGAGGCGATGCCGCGGAAGAGGCCCTCGCCGCCACGGTGGGGCGCGGCGAGCAGCGACACCATCAGGTCCACCTCCCCGGGGGCAGCTTCTGCGGACGAGGAGATCGAGTAGTGGCGCGGGCGCAGGACGGGCAGCATCTCCAGGAAGCTCTCGAAGGGCAGCTCGCAGGCGCGGTAGCGCTCCAGCAGGTCCAGGACGCTGCGTCCGGCGGCGGTCACCTGCGCGTCGAAGGCCTCCGGGGCAGCCGCCGCGAGTGCGGTCAGGGGCCGCTTCTCGGGCGGGCAGGCGGTGTGCTCGGCGAGCACGGCGACCTGCTCCCGGGTGGCGGCGTCCTGCAGTTCCACGAAGTCGGTCAGCAGGCGGCGCAGGGTCAGCGGCCGGTCGACGGGCAGGGCGCCCCGGCTGCGGCGGCGGGTCCGCAGCCGGACCGTACGGTCCAGGTCGAGCCCGAAGCGGTCGGCCACCCGCTGCACGAGGCCGTCGGGATTGCGAGGGAGGACCGCCAGGTGGTCGCCGGTGCGGTAGGTGACGCCGTCGGGCAGCCGCAGCCGCAGGAATCGCTTGGAGCGGCCCAGCCCGTGGCGCATGTCGACCAGTTCGTACGCGTCGAGCACCTCCATCGGCTGCACGCCGTGCCGTGCGGCGAGCCCCCCGGTCACGGAGTCGGTCGCGTCCTCGAGTTCGTACAGTCCCCCCTCCTGCTCGGCGGGCGAGTCGGCTTCCCGTTCCTCTCCGACGGTTCCGTACCGCTCCAGCAGGGTGCTCCACAGGTCGCCGGTCCAGCGGTCGACGGTGCCGGCGAAGTCGCCGGAGGCGTCCGCTGCGCCGCGTTCGAGCAGTGACGTGGCGCCCGCGGCGGTGAGCTTGTCGTCGATGAGGGTGGGGACGCGCTGGTAGGTGGCGGCCCAGTTGCGGTCACCGACGCCGAGCACGGCGTACTTCAGGCCGTCGAGCGCGCCGGGCTCCAGGCCCTCCAGCCACGCGACGAAGTCCGCGGCGTCGTCGGTGGGCCTGCCGTTGTAGGAGGCGCACACGATGACCACCGGTCCGTCGCCCGCGGCGAGTTTGCCCACGGCGTCGTCGAGGGGAGCGACGGACGGGGCGAAGCCGCGCTCGTCGGCGTCCGCCGCCAGGTCGTGTGCGATGCCGGCGCAGGTGCCCAGGTTGGAGCCGTGCAGGAGGGTCAGCGTGGTGCCGGTGGCGCGGCGGACGGCGGGCCGGTCGCGGCCGGCGGGAGCGCTGCGCGCGGCGCCGGCCGCGGCGGTGGGCAGGCGGCGCTCCGCGCTGGTGCGCCGGGCCAGGTGCAGGGTGAACCCGTCGGGCTTGAGGGTGAGCGACTGCTTGATCTTCAGCTGGTAGTCGGTGTGGTCGATCAGGCGGTAGCGGTGGACCACCAGAGCGAGCACCAGCGTCGCCTCGTGCAGCGCGAACTGACGGCCGATACAGGCGCGTTCACCGTTGCCGAACGGCTTGAACAGGTGGACCGGGCGCTCCTCCTCCCGCTCGGGCAGGAACCGGTCGGGGTCGAACAGCTCGACGTTCTCGCCCCAGGCGGGGTCCCGGTGCAGCTGCGGGATGAGCACCTGGATCGACTCGCCCTTGCGCACGGCATACTTCCCGCCGATGACGGTGTCCTCCAGCGGCTCCACGGCATACGCGGGGGCCGTGGGCCACAGGCGCAGGCTCTCGTTGAGCACCTGGCGGATGTACGTCAGCCTGCCGATGTCCCCGTAGTCCGGCTCGGGGGCGTCCGTGTCGCCCCACAGGGCGTCGACCTCGGCCTGGGCGCGGGCGAGCACCTCCGGGTGCTTGGTCAGGTAGTACAGCGCGAACGACAGGGCGCCGCTGGTGGTCTCGTGGCCGGCGATGAGGAAGGTGATCGCCTGGTAGCGGATGTTGACGTCGTCCAGTGGCTCGCCCGTGACGGGGTCGGGGGTGTGCAGCATCCTCCCGAGCAGGTCACCGGTGCTCTGGTCCCCGCGGGCCCGGCGCTCCCGGATCACGTCGTCGACCAGGTCCTTCATCAGCTGGACGTCGGCGCGGAACCGCTCGGCCTGCCGCCATCTGAACAGCTCCGTGCCGGGGACGGCCTCCCCCTTGGCCTGGGCGAAGGCGAGCGCGCGCGACAGGGCGGTGACGAAGGGGTGCGGCTCCGCGCGGCTGAACGACTCGAAGTCGTAGCCGAAACCGCACAGGCCGATCGTGTCGAACGTCAGCCGTGTCATGTCGTCGGCGACGTCCACGGGCTCCGTGCCGGCGGCCCGGTCCCACTTGCCGAGCAGCGCGTGGGCGACCCTGAGCATCGTCGCGTGGTAGCCGCGCATCGCGCCGAGGGAGAACGCCGGCATCAGGACGTCGTGCGCCTTGCGCCAGTTGGGCTCGTCGTTGTACGCGGTGAAGAGCCCGTCGCCCCCGATCTCCCGGAGGATCACCAGGTCGGGGTGCACGTTCTTGCGGAACCGGCTCTCGTCCGCCAGCTCGGTGACCAGGTCGAGACCTGAGGCGAAGTTGATCTCGTTGCCGAAGACGCGGAGCTTGAACAGCGGCCCCAGCTCCCTGGCCTCCTTCATCACATAGAGCAGACCGTCGGCGCCGGCGGGGATGTCGAAGGCGTGTCCGACCAGGGGGAGGCCGGGACGCTGGGGGATCGGCTCGGTTCCGCGCAGGGTCTCGTGGGTCACGGGCTTGCCTTTCGTTCGGCGCAGGCTTTCCTGGCCAGAACCATACGGACGACTTTGTCACCCGACAATGTCGCCTGACTGTGTTGGTTGACACAGTCGAGTGACGGAACTATCCGGGGCCGGGAGACGTCCGGGGCGGGCGCCGGGGCACAGGAGAGCTCGGGGCGGCGCCCCTGCGTGAACGCGATCTGGTCGAGTGACCTGTTCACCAGACTGAGTCGCATAGGATGCCGCCATGGCTCACGTATCCGCGGCGGAGCGCCGCCCCCAACTGATCAAGGCGGCCATCGACCTGATGAGCCGGGAGGGCGTCGCCGCCGGCAGCACCCGCGCCATCGCCGCAGAGCTCGGGGTGGCGCAGGCGACCGTGCACTACACGTTCGGCACGAAGGAAGACCTCTACCGGGCCGTCATGGAGCAGCTCACCGAGGACCTGGTCGCCCAGGTGGAGCAGGCCGCGCCCACGGACGCGAGCTTCGAGGAGACCATCGTCACGCTCGCCGAGGCCCTGTGGCACACCGTTCTGGAGCAGCCCGCGTCGTACCAGCTCCTCACCGAGCTGACCATGTTCGCGCTGCGTACGCCCCGTCTGAGGGAGGCACTGCACAGCCACTACAGCGGCATCTCGGCGGTGACGGCGAAGCTGATCAGTGAGGCCGCCGCGCGCACCGGCCATCAATTGGCCCAGCCCGCCGAGACGATCGCGAGGTTCTTCCTCGCGGGCTTCGACGGACTGACGCTGCAACACCTCTCACTGCCGGACGAGGAGGCCGAGGCGGTCTGTCTGCGGGCGTTGATCTCGGCCGTCCTGGCCATGGCCTGAGGTCCGGGCAGATCATCCGGGCAGCGGCTGTTCCGCCCAGATCGTCTTGCCCGCGGAGGTCTGGCGGCTGCCCCAGCGCTCGGCGACCTGGGCGACGAGCAGCAGTCCGCGCCCGCCCTCGTCGTAGACCCGGGCCCGCCGCAGATGCGGGGCGGTGTTGCTGCCGTCGGAGACCTCGCAGATGAGGGCGTCGGCACGGATGAGCCGCAGTTGGATGGGGGGATCGCCGTAGCGGATGGCGTTGGTGACCAGTTCGCTGACGATCAGTTCGGTGGCGAAGTCGAGCTCGGCCAGCCCCCAGGCGGCCAGTTGTTCGACCGCCATCCGGCGGACCCCGGCGACGGCCGCGGGATCGACGGGCAGGTCCCAGGTGCGTACCCGGTCGGCGCCGAGGGTGGAGGTGCGGGCCAGGAGCAGGACGATGTCGTCGGCGGCGGGGTCGGGCCGTACCTTGCGCAGCACTTCGTCGCAGGTTTCCTCCAGGTCGGCGGCCGGGCGGCGCAGTGCTTCGGTCAGCAGGTCGAGTCCGACGTCGATGTCGCGTTCGAGGGCCGCGATCAGGCCGTCGGTGTAGAGGGCGAGCAGGCTGCCCTCGGCCACGTCGACGCGGGCGGCCTCGAAGGGCAGCCCGCCCAGGCCGAGTGGGGGTCCGGCCGGCAGGTCCAGGATCTGCGGGATGCCGTCGGGGGTGACCAGGACGGGCGGGGGATGCCCGGCCCGGGCGAGGTCGCATCGGCCGGCAACCGGGTCGTAGACGGCGTAGAGGCAGGTGGCCCCGACCTCGCCCGAGGCGCCCTCCGCCTGCCCTCGCGCCTCCGGGCCGTCCTCCCGGTCGAGACGGATGACCAGGTCGTCCAGCCGGGTGAGCAGTTCGTCCGGTGTGAAATCGGCGTCGGCGAGGGTCCGTACGGCGGTGCGCAGGCGGCCCATCGTGGCCGAGGCGTGCACGCCGTGGCCCACGACGTCACCCACCACCAGCGCGACCCGTCCCCCCGACAGGGCGATGACGTCGAACCAGTCTCCGCCGATCTCGTCCCCCGAACCGGCGGGGAGGTAGCGGTAGGCGAGGTCCACCGCCTCCGATTCCGGCAGCCGCGCGGGCAGCAGGCTGCGCTGGAGGGTGAGCGCGGTGCGGTGCTCGCGGGTGTAGCGGCGGGCGTTGTCGATGCTCACCGCCGCCCTGGCGGCGATCTCCTCGGCGAGCACCAGGTCGTCCTGGACGAAGGGATCCGCGGTGCGGTGCCGCAGCAGG
The DNA here is from genome assembly GCF_040678435.1 of Streptomyces sp. NPDC052682. Lineage (NCBI taxonomy): Bacteria > Bacillati > Actinomycetota > Actinomycetes > Kitasatosporales > Streptomycetaceae > Streptomyces > Streptomyces sp. NPDC052682. Next base: position 12,256 of record NZ_JBFATS010000009.1, read on the forward strand.
TGCATCACGCCCAGCGTGACGCCCCGGGCGCGCAGCGGCACCATCATCACCGAGTGGATCTTGAATCGTCTGATGCTCTCGGCACGGGCCGGGGAGGCCGTCGCCCACGCGCGCAGCGGCGGGTCGCCCACCCGGTAGGAGGCGGCCCGGCCGGTGATCAGTGCCTGGGCCGGTGGGGAGCCGGGCGGGTAGACGTCGGTGCCGCCCGCCGGGACCACGGGTTCGGGGCACCCCGGGAGCACCGACCGTTGCGCGGTACGGCGGCAGACGACCGTGGTGTCTGGGGGCACCGGTTGCGGCTCGTGCCCCTGGACGACCGACTCCAGCAGATCGACGGTGACGAGGTCGGCGAACCCCGCCACCGCCACCTCGGCCAGTTCCTCGGCCGTCCGGGTCACGTCCAGGGTGCTGCCGAAGCGCACGCTCGCGTCGTTCAGCACCGCCAGGCGACGCCGGGCCCAGTACTGCTCGGTGATGTCGATCACCAGCGCGGACAGCCCCAGCACCGCGCCCGCCTGGTCCTTCAGCGGGGAGAGGAAGAGCGACCACGCGTGATCGCGCACCTCACCCGAGGCCCGGAAAGGCTGCTCCTCCCGGAAGATCATCTCGCCGGTGCGCACGACCTGGTGCTGGAGGCGGTCGATCTCGTCCAGGGGCGGGGCGGGGTAGATCTCCCACAGCGTCCGGCCCCTCATCTCCTCCGCCGTCAGCCCCATGGCCCGGCTCATCACCTGGTTGCAGGTCACGAACCGTGCCTCGCTGTCGTAGACCGCCACCGGCAACGGGAGCTGCGCGAGCGCGAGGTCCCACAGCTCCGCCGACGCGGCGTCGGTCGGCCCGGAGAGGTACGTCACCGCCGCCGGGGTGACGACCCAGTGGGCCCGGCCGTCGGCGACCGCCACAGGCGTGCCCCTCAGCTGCACGGTGACCCGGTCGCCGTGCCGGTTCCGCAGCGCCAGATCGCTCGTCCACGGCTCCCCGGCGGCCAGGTGGTGCCGCAGTGCGTAGGGCAGCCTCGCGGCGAGGAGGCCGGCGGCGGGACGGCCGACCACCTCCTGGGACTCGTACCCGAGCAGTCGCCCCGCTCCGGCGCTCCACGCCATCACGGTTCCGCCGGCGTCGATGACGACGGCGAAGTCCTCGGGCGCTTCCGCGCCCCTCGCTCCCGCGGCGGTGTCGGGTTCGTTGTCCATGGAGTGTGTCCCGACGTCGTTCCTGTCGCGCCGCGCACGGCGCTGCCTCCAGCATCCCGCCACGGCACACCCGGCTCAACCGACGGTCCGGCGTCGAACGCCGTCTCGCCGTCTCGGCCCCGGTCCACGCGACGGGGCCGGGGCGTGGGCGTCCGAGCGGCTTTGGTCACGGACGCCCGGGACCGGCCGCTCAGTGCCCGGAGCGCAGATGCTCCCTGAGCCACTGCTCGGTGGTGTTCACGTGCAGCAGCGCGGCGGCCTGGCTCAGGGCGGGGTCGCGGGTGGACAGGGCGTTGAAGATCGCCTCGTGCTCGGCGAGGGTGCGGCCCGCGGCCTTGTCGTCGACCAGGCCGCGCCAGATGCGGGCGCGCAGGGTGCGGCCGGAGATGCCTTCCAGGAGCGTGAGGAGGCTCTCGTTGCCGGTGGCCGAGACGACCGCGCGGTGGAAGGCCGCGTCGTGGGCGTTGAGCTGTTCCACGTCGTCGCGCGCCTCACGCATGGCGTCCAGGTGCCGCCTCACTTCGGCGAGTTGCTCGTCGGTCATCCGGGTGGCGGCCAGGGCCGTGGCGGCCGGTTCGAGGAGCCGCCGTACCTCCATCAGGTCCTGCAGCGCGACCGCGTCGCCCTGGAGCAGCTCCACCGCACCGCCGAGTCCCTCCAGGAGCAGGCTCGGCTGGAGGCTGGTCACGTAGGTGCCGTCGCCCCGCCGGACCTCCAGGACCCTGGCGACGGCCAGGGCCTTGACCGCTTCGCGCGCGAGGTTGCGGGACAGTCCCAGCTGGGCGGCCAGATCCGGCTCGGGTGGCAGCTTCGAGCCCGGAGGCAGCGCGCCCGTCCGGATCAGCTTACGGATCTGCTCGATGGCCTTGTCCGTCAGAGACACCGCGCTTTCCTCCCCACCCTGAGCCTCCCCACCCCGAGCCAGGGGATCGCCCCGCAGGCCGACCGGGACGCGCTGATCACAGGCGTTCCCCGTTTCCTCGGCCTGGTCCGCCCTCCGCGTGGGCGAGGGCGACGTCGATGATAGTTGACCAGCTGGGGGCGCAGGGCCGGAGCGTGCGGGCGAGGGGAACTCGCCGGGCGGCCGACGCCAGGACACCCGTCCGGTGCGGGACGCGGCGGCCGGGGCGCCGTGGCGCGGGAGCGGATCTAGTCTGGAAGCTGCCGCCGGGTATCCCCCTGACGGGCGCATCCACCGGGATGGAGGTGTCGCGTGTGGACATGGCCGGTAAGCGCGATGCCCCCATCGCCACCGCCGTGGTGGACCCGGACGGTGTGGTGAGCGGCTGGAGCGAAGGGGGCCGGCTGCTGCTGGGCTGGACGGCGGAGGAGACGGTCGGGCGCCCCGTGACCGATCTGCTGGCCGGTCCTGCGCCACCGGGCTTCCCGGACGGCGAGGGCGGCGCCCCGGACCACGCGGTCCCCGTGCGCCATCGCAACGGCTACACGGTGGACGCCGTGGTGACGAGTCAGCCGCTGTCCGGCCCGGACGGCCGGGCGCTGGGCCGCGTGGTGACCCTCCAGCGCTGGGGCCGCCGCCCGGTGATCGCCGACCGGGCCTTCGAGCAGTGCCCCTTCGCTCTCGGCGTCTACGACCCTGACCTGCGGTTCCTGTGGGTCAACGCCGCCGCGTGCCGGGTGATGGCGCACTCGGAGGAGCAGGTGCTCGGTGAGAAGTACCGCGAGATGTTCCCCGATCTGGACGACAAGACGTACACCGACAAGCTCTCCGAGGTGGCGAGGACGGGTGAGCCCGCGCGTCTGATCACCGTCTTCCGCCCGCTCGGCAGCGACTACGCCAACGCCTGGGCCACCAGCGTGTGGCCCGTCCGGGACGCCCAGGGCACGGTCCGCGCGGTCGCCAACTGGGGCTTCGACATGAGCGCCGAGTACTGGGCCCGGCAGCGCCTGCTCATCCTGAACGAGGCCGGCGGCGGCATCGGCCGGACCCTCGACGTGATCGGCACGGCCCGGGAACTGGCCCGGACCCCGGTGCCGGCGTTCGCCGACCTCGTCACCGTGGACCTCTTCGACGAGGTGCTGCGCGGAGAGGAACCGCCCTTGCCACCGGCGTTCCGTCCTGGCGAGACCATCGTGCTCAGCCGGGCCGCCCAGCACCGTGCGCAGGACGACCCCGACGGTGCTCCCGGGCACCCCGTGCCGGTCGGTCACGCTCCCGGTACCGTCGCCGCCCGCTGTATGACCACGGGCCGGTCCACGGTTCAGCTCGCCGCCGAACCCGGCCCCGGCGGCGAATGGGCCTTCGGGCCCGGGCTCGCCGCCGACCCGGCGCACTGGCCGCCGGGCAACCCGGTGATCGACGCGTCCATCGCCGCGCAGGGGCTGAGCTGCCGGATCACCGTGCCGCTCCGGGCGCGCGGCGCGCTGCTGGGTGTCGTCGCGTTCTCCCGCAGGGAGCGGCCCGAGGCCTTCACCGCGGACGACCTGATCCTCGCCGAGGAACTGACCGCCAAGGCGGCCATCGCGATCGACAACGCCCGGCGGTACTCGCGTGAACGCGCGACCGCGCTGACCCTGCAGCGCAGCCTCCTGCCGCAGCAGCTGGCCAGCCCGGAGGCGCTCGAGGTGGCCTCGCGCTACCTGCCGGCCGGGACCGGTGCGGAGGTGGGGGGCGACTGGTTCGACGTCATCCCGCTGTCCGGCACCCGGGTCGCCCTGGTCGTCGGCGATGTCGTCGGTCACGGCCTGCACGCCTCGGCCAGCATGGGCCGGCTGCGTACGGCGGTCCGCACCCTGGCCGATGTGGACCTGCCGCCGGACGAGCTGCTGACCCACCTGGACGACCTGGTCATCCACCTGTCCAGCGACCTGCGGCCCACCAGCGGCTTCCAGCCCACGGGCGAGTTCGGGGCGACCTGTCTGTACACCGTCTACGACCCGGTCTCCCGCCGCTTCGCGCTGGCGAGCGCGGGCCATCCGCTGCCCCTGGTCATCTCCCCGGACGGGACCAGGACCCCGGTGTCCGTGCAGCCGGGGCCGCCGCTCGGCATCGGTGGGCTGCCCTTCGAGGCCACCGAGCTCGACCTGCCCGAGGGCAGCCTGCTCGCCCTCTACACCGACGGACTGGTCGAGAACCGCGAGCGCGACGTCGACCAGGGGGCCGCCGACCTGCAGCAGGTCCTGAACCGTTCGGCCACCTCCCTGGAGGCGCTCTGCGACACGGTGATGGACACCATGCTGGTGGAACACCGCACCGACGACGCCGCCCTGCTGCTGGCTCGCACCCACGCGCTGGATCCCCAGCACGTCGCCGACTGGGACGTCGAGCCCGACCCCGCGCAGGTGCCGCGCGCCAGGAAGTTCGCCCTCGACCAGCTGGACGCCTGGGGCCTGGAGGAGGCCTCGTTCGTCACCGAACTGGTCGTCAGTGAACTGGTCACCAACGCGATCAGATACGGCGAGGCCCCGATCCGGCTGCGGTTGATCCGCGACACCTCCCTGATCTGCGAGGTCTCCGACGCCAGCAGCACCGCCCCGCATCTGCGCCGGGCGCGCGCCTTCGACGAGGGCGGCCGTGGCCTGCTGCTGGTCGCCCAGCTCACCGAGGGGTGGGGCACCCGGCACAGCACCGAGGGCAAGACGATCTGGTGCGCCCAGCCCCTCGCCCCGCCCGAGCCCCGATGAGACCGGGTCCGCCCGGCCTCCGGTCAGCACCACCGACATAGGGGCGCCGCGTATACCTCACCCTTGAACTATGTAGTCCCACCACATGTGCCGCTGACGTGCGCGTTCCTACCGTGTGCGAACACATACCCGTCCCCACCGCACACGAGGAAGTGGCGCACATGGCCTCCGGAACCACCGCTCCCCCACCCCCCGCGAACCTCAGGCGCATCGTCGCCGCCAGCCTCATCGGCACCACCATCGAGTGGTACGACTTCTTCCTGTACGGCTCCGCGGCCGCCCTCGTGTTCAACAAGCTGTTCTTCCCGGACTCCGACCCCCTGGTCGGCACCCTGCTGTCGTTCCTGACGTACGCCGTGGGTTTCGCGGCCCGGCCGCTGGGGGCCCTGGTCTTCGGGCACTACGGTGACCGGCTCGGGCGCAAGAAGCTGCTGGTGCTGAGTCTGCTGCTGATGGGCGGGGCGACCTTCGCCATCGGGCTGCTGCCCACGCACGCCACCATCGGGACCGCCGCGCCGGTGCTGCTGACCGTGCTGCGGCTGGTCCAGGGGTTCGCGCTCGGCGGCGAGTGGGGCGGCGCGGTGCTGCTGGTGTCCGAGCACGGGGACGCCCGGCGGCGCGGGTTCTGGGCGTCCTGGCCGCAGACCGGCGCCCCGGCGGGGCAGTTGCTGGCGACCGGCGTGCTGTCGCTGCTGACCGCCGTGCTGTCGGACGACGCCTTCGGCGCCTGGGGGTGGCGCGTTCCGTTCCTGCTGTCCGGGGTGCTGGTGATCGTGGGTCTGTGGATCCGGCTGTCCGTCGACGAGTCACCGGTGTTCAAGGAGGCGCTGGCACGGGCGGAGGCCCGCAGGGCGGCCCGGACCGCGGAGGTGGAGCGGCTGCCGCTGGTGTCCGTGCTGCGCCACCACTGGCGGGACGTGCTCGTCGCGATGGGCGCGCGCATGGCGGAGAACATCAGCTACTACGTGATCACCGCGTTCATCCTGGTCTACGCCACCACGTCGGCCGGTGTCTCCAAGCAGACCGCGCTCAACGCGGTGCTGATCGCCTCGGCCGTGCACTTCGCGGTGATTCCCGCGTGGGGCGCGCTGTCCGACCGGATCGGCCGGCGTCCCGTGTACCTGCTGGGCGCGGCCGGGGTGGGGCTGTGGATGTTCCCGTTCTTCTCGCTCATCGACACCGGCGGCTTCGGCGCTCTGCTCCTCGCGGTGACCGTGGGTCTGGTGCTGCACGGCGCGATGTACGCGCCGCAGGCGGCCTTCTTCTCCGAGATGTTCGCGACGCGGATGCGCTACTCCGGTGCCTCCATCGGCGCCCAGTTCGCCTCGGTGGCGGCCGGCGCGCCCGCGCCGCTGATCGCCACCGCCCTGCTGTCCGACTACGGCAGCGCCACGCCGATCGCGCTGTACGTCATCGCGGCGGCCCTGGTGACGATCGTCGCTGTGGCGGCGGCCAAGGAGACCCGGCACCGGGATCTCGCGGAGGTCACCCCGGGCGACGACGCTCAGCCGGCGACCAACCGGGCGGCGGACGCCCACTCGGTCTGAGCGCCCCCCGGCCCCCGCACGCCGGCGCGCGTGCGGGGGTCAGCGCTGTGCCGATCCCGACAACCGGTGCAGACGCAGCGCCAGTTGGATCTCCAGGGCACGGGACGGGCTCTGCCAGTCGTCACCGAGAAGCCGGCCGACGCGTTCCAGGCGCTGGGCGACCGTGTTGACGTGCACGTGCAGCCGGTCCTTGGTGCGGGCGGGGCTCATACCGCAGGCGAAGTACGCGTCGAGGGTGCGCAGCAGTTCGGTGCCGCGCCGTGCGTCGTAGGCGACGACCGGGCCGATCGTACGGTCGACGAAGCCCGTGATGTCCCGGTCCCCGGCGAGCAGCAGGCCCAGGAAGCCGAAGTCCTCGGCGGCCGCGCCGTCCCCGCAGCGGCCCAGCAGGCGCAGGGCGTCGAGGCAGCGGCGGGCCTCCGCGTACGCCGTGGCCACCGGCTCGGGTCGGTGGGCGAGGTGCTCCACGGGGGCGGAGGCGCCGACGGTGACCGGCTCGTGGACGGCCGTGCCCAGCTGCCGGGCGGTGCGGCGGGCCACGTCGGTGGCGGTGTCGCCCGGGGGGAGCGGCAGCAGCAGGACGGTGCCGCCGTCACGTGCGGCGGCGAGCCCGTGCCGGGTGGCCGCGAGGTGCGAGGCCGCCGCCCACAGGCGTCTGCGGGCGTCCGCCTCCTGGTCGGCGTCGGCGGCGGCGCCCTCCAGGCGGGCGGCGAGGACGACATGGGTGGCGTCGAGGTCGGCGTGCAGCCGCGCGGCGCGGTCGCGCAGCAGGCGGGGGTCGCGGTCGCGGGCGTCGAGGAGGTCGTCCAGCAGCTCGCCGCGGACGCGCTGTTCGGCCTCGGCTGCGGAGCGGCGGGCGAGCAGCAGCAGCGAGGTGACCATGGCGGCGCGTTCGAGGGTGCGCTGGTCGACGGGGTCGAGCCCGGGGTGCCCGCGCAGCACGAGCGCGCCGAGCAGTTCGCCGCCGGCGGTGACGGCGGCGATCCAGTCGTCCTGGTGGCGTACGGCGTGGCCCTCCGCGCGGGAGGCCTCCAGGGCGTCCGGGGGCGCGGCGGGCGCCTCGGTGAACTCGACGGCACCGCCGAGCACATGGGAGACCGCGGCGGCCACGTCGTGCACTCCGCCGCCGCGCAGGACGAGTTCGGCGAGCCGGTCGTGGACGTCGGAGGCGCGTTCGATGACCGCGCTGCGGTCGCGGATGATCTCGTTGGCCCGCTCCAGGCCGGCCAGCGCGGAGCGGGTCTCGGTGAGCAGGTTCGCGGTGTCGATGGCGGCCGCGGCGAGGGCGGCGAAGGAACCGAGCAGGGCGATCTGTTCGCGTTCGAAGACGCGGGCGCGCCGGTCGGCCGCGAACAGCACGCCGATGACGTGGTGCCCGAGCATCAGGGGCACGCCGAGGATCGCCACCAGGCCCTCGTCCCGCACGCCGGCGTCGATGGCGAGGGTGTGCTGGAAGCGGTCGTCGCGGAAGTAGTCCTCGGTGACGTAGGGGCGGGCGGTCTGGGCGACCAGGCCGCCGAGCCCCTCCCCCATGCCGAGCCGCAGCTGCTGGAAGCGGGCCGACACGGACCCCTCCGTGACCCGCATGTAGGTGTCGCCCCTCACCGGGTCGTTCAGGCTGAGGTAGGCGACGTCCGTGCCGAGCAGCGAGCGGGCCCGCTGCACGATGGCCCGCAGCACGGCGTCCAGGTCACGCAGTCCGGCCAGGTCGTGGGCGGTTTCGAACAGCGCGGACAGCTCGGCCTCGCGGCGGCGCCGTCCCTCCAGCTCGGCGCGGACGCGCAGGGCGAGCAGCTTGGCCCGTTCCAGCGCGGCGATCCGCTCGGCCGGCTGCCCTTCGGCACGGGCGAGCAACACCGGCTGCTCGTAGGCGTCGACGGACGCGCCCCGGGCCAGCAGCTCCAGGAACGGCGTCTCGGCGCCCGGCCCGGCACCGGTCGCGGAACGCTCGGCGGACTGCACGTGATCGCTGGACATGGTCACAGGATTCCGCATGGCACGGCCGTCCCGTCAGGCCTGTGGACAACTCCACCGTTGGCGAACAGGTGCACGATCAGTGTGCGGTCCAGCCGCCGTCGAGGACGAGCGAGGTCCCGGTGAGGAAGGACGCCTGCGGGCCGCACAGGTACGCCACGGCCTCGGCGACCTCCTCCGGCTCGATGAGCCGCTTCACGGCGCTGTCCTTCAGCAGGACCTCGGACAGCACTTCCTCCTCGGGAATGCCGTGCGCCCGGGCCTGGTCGGCGATCTGCTTCTCGACCAGGGGGGTGCGCACATAGGCGGGGTTCACACAGTTCGAGGTGACTCCGTGGGGTGCGCCTTCCAGGGCGGCGGTCTTGGACAGTCCCTCCAGCCCGTGTTTGGCGGCCACATAGGCCGACTTGTACGCCGAGGCGCGCAGACCGTGGACGGACGACACATTGACGATGCGGCCCCACCCCTGCCCGTACATGTGGGGCAGCGCGCCGCGGATGAGCCGGAACGGGGCCTCCAGCATCACGGTGAGCACCGTGTGGAAGACGTCGGGCGGGAAATCCTCCAGGGGCCGCACCAGTTGCAGCCCGGCGTTGTTGACCAGGACGTCGGTCCCGGCGGCGGCCAGTTCGGCGGCGTCCAGGTCGGTGAGGTCGAGCCGGTGCGGTTCCACGGTGCCGGGCAGGTCCCGGGCCTGTCCGGCGAGTGCCTCCAGGCCCTCGGCGTCCCGGTCGACCGCTCTGACCTTGGCCCCGGCCGCGGCGAGCCGCAGCACGCAGGCGCGACCGATGCCGCCGGCGGCGCCGGTGACGAGTGCGGTACGGCCCTGGAGATCGAGCCGGGAGGTGTGAGGGGCCGGAAGGGCGGGGGGCGCGGTCATGCCTCGACCCTAGGCAGGACCCCTCCCCCGCCCCATGTGGTCACGCACCATAGTTCAGTCGGCACCCGTGGGGTCGAACCATGTGGGGGCGTCCGACAGCGCCTGCTTGATCCGCAGGAGTCCGAACTCGTGCATCGGAGGCAGGGCGTCCACGGCGAACCAGCCGACCTCCAGCGACTCGTCGTCGTTGACCCGGGCCTCGCCGCCGACGGCCCGGCAGCGGAAGGTGATGTCCATGTACTGGCAGGTGTCGCCGTTGGCGTACGTCACTGGGTCCAGCGCCTGGACGAGGACGACGCGTTCGGCGACGCACCGTACCCCCGTCTCCTCCTCGACCTCCCGCACGGCGCACGCGGCGGGCTGTTCCCCCCGGTCCGGGATACCGCCGATCACCGACCACCTGCCGGTGTCCGACCGGCGGTTCAGCAGCACTCTGTCCTCGTCGTCGAAGACGAGGGCGGTGACCCCGGGGAGCCACAGCAGCTGATGACCGGCGGACGCGCGGAGGGTGCGGATGAAGTCGGGAGTGGCCATGGCGTAGACCCTAACGGGCCCCTCCGGCCGCCCCGGTGCGGTTCGGCCGATGTGCGACCGGCGTACGGTTACGCGTCACCCGCCCGCCGCGCGCGCAGCCCGGCTCCGACCGCCCAGCCCAGTCCGCCGGCGGCCACCAGCACCAAGGCGATCTCCGGGAGGATGCCCAGCTGCGTGGCGGGCGTCCGGGAGGAGCGCAGCGGCACCTTCTGCACCAGCGAGTCCGCCACGAACATGCCGGTCTTCTGGGTGATCCTGCCGTCCGGCATGATGATCGCGCTGACGCCGCTGGTCACCGGCACGGTCACGGTCCGGCTGTGCTCGACGGCGCGGACCCGGGACATGGCGAGCTGCTGGTAGGTCATCTCGCTGCGGTCGAAGGTCGCGTTGTTGCTCGGTACGGAGATCAGCTGTGCGCCGTCCTGCACCTCGGAGCGCACGGTCCAGTCGAACGCGGCCTCGTAGCAGGTGACGAGGCCGACCTTGGCACCGTCCATGGTGAACACACCTGGCTCGGTGCCCCGGCTGAAGTCCTGCCGGACCATGCTCGTCCAGTTGCTGTTGATCGCCCCGATCAGCGAGCGCAGCGGCAGGTACTCGCCGAAGGGCTGGATCTGCCGCTTGTCGTAGGTGTCGACGGGGCCCTTGACGGGGTCCCACAGGATCTGCTCGTTGAACAGCTTGCCGTCGCGTTCGACGACCCCGCCGACCGAGATGGGGGCGCCGATCGCCTTGGCGGCCGTGTCGATGACGGCGCGCGCGTCGGGGTTGGCGAAGGGATCGATGTCGGAGGAGTTCTCCGGCCACAGCACGAAGTCGGGTTTGGCGACCTTGCCGGCCTTGACCTCGGCGGCCAGGCGCTCCGTCTCACGCGCGTGGTAATCGAGCACGGCCCGCCGCTGGGAGTTGAAGTCGAGGCCCAGGCGGGGCACGTTGCCCTGGATGACCGCGACGGTCGCGGTGCCGTCCTCCGCCTTGTCGCTGACCAGCGGGCGCGCGGCCACGGCGCCCACGACCGGGACGGCGACGCCGAGCAGGCCGACGGCCGCCGCGGCCCGTCGTACGGTGCCGGTGCGCCGCCTGTCCACGGCCAGCCGCACGATCTCGTACAGCCCGAAGCCGCACAGGACGACCGCGAAGCCGAGGACCGGGGTGCCGCCCACCGCGGCGAGCGGCAGGAACACGCCGTCCGCCTGGCCGAACGCGATCTTGCCCCAGGGGAAGCCGTGGAAGGGCACACGCGCGCGTGCCGCCTCGCCGGCGATCCACACGGCCGCCGCCCACACCGGCCAGCCCGGCAGCCTGGAGACGGCGGCGACGCCCGCGCCGACCAGTGCCACGAAGAGCGCCTCGATCGCGACGAGGGCGAGCCACGGTCCGGGGCCGACCTCGACGCCCGTCCACACCAGCAGCGGCAGCAGGAATCCCAGACCGAAGAGGTAACCGAGACCGAGGCCCGCCTTCCAGCCGCGTCCGCGCAGCACCCAGCCGAAGCCGGCGAAGGCGGGCAGTGCCAGCCACCACAGGGTGCGCGGCGGGAAACTCACGTAGAGGAGCAGCCCGGACAGCCCGGCTGCGGCGGCCGGAACGAGGCGCAGCAGCCTCCGGCCCCGGGCCGCGGGCGCGGCCTGCGGCGGAAGCTGGCCCTGCGCGCCGGCGGATGTTGCGGTGACGGTCACGCAGGGAGTGTACGGCCCGTGACCTTGACGCGGACAGCGTGGTCCACAGGGCGGGACCCGGGCCACCCACACGAGCCGTACCGTTTCTGCACAGCTGGTTCACGACACATCCCCAAACCGCCCACCAGCCGTTACGGTGTCCCGGTGCCTGTGTCGTGCGGCCGGTGACCGGCCCGGGACGGGGCCCGTCACTGGTCGGGGGCGACGGGATGCGGGGGGGCGGGGTGGGTCTCATCGGAATGGTGTCCGCGGCCGGTGCGCAGGCCGAGGACGACAGACGCGACGGTGTCGGCGCGGCGGGCGTCGTGGTGCTCGGGGCCTGTGCGGGCTGGTCGCTGATCACCGCGGCTGTGCGGGACGGCCGGCCCGAGGGCATGCTGCTCGCGGTACTGGCCGTGACCGCCGGTTATGCCGCCGGGCGGATCGCAGGGGCGCTGCTGCCGGTCGCCGCGCCCTCGGCCGGGGCGCTGGCCGGCATCGGCCTGACCGTGGCGGTTCCTCAGCCGGCTCCGGGGCCGCGGATCGACGCGCCCCTGGGCCACGCCGGAGCCACGGCGGCCGTGCTCACGCTGGCGGCCGGTGCCGCGTGCTGCGCGGCCTGGGCCAGCGGTGTCCCGGCCGTGCGGATCGTGCTGCGCCTGTCGGCCGCCGCGACGGCGGTCACGGCGGCCGCGCTCGGCTCGGTCACGACAACCGCCGCCTGCGCGGCGGTGCTGCTGTGCTCCCTGGCCGCCGGCCGGGTCCGCCGCCGCGGCCCGGCCCTCGTCGCACTGGCCGCCGTGACCGCCGTGGTGACCGGCCTGACCTGGGCGATGGCCGCGCGGGCGGTCCCGGACGGACTCGCGGCGTCGCTGGAGGGTCGGCTCACCCCCCACCGTGTCGGGCTGTGGGGCGACGCCCTGCGCATGGTGCGCCAGAACGCCGGTCTGGGCGTGGGACCGGGGCGGTTCGGGGAGCTGAGTGCGACGGCGGCCCAGTCGCCGCTGTCCGACGGCAAGGCCCACTCGGCGCCCCTGCAGCAGGCGGCCGAGCAGGGCGTCGTGGGCGTGGTGCTGCTGGCGGCGGTCTTCGGCTGGGTGGTGTACGCGCTGTGGCGCTCCCCGCGGCCCACCCCTGTGGTGCTCACCGCGGGCGCGGCCCTGACGGCACTCGCCGTCGTCGCCTCGGTCGGCAACGCGCTGAGCTTCACGGCGGTGTCGGTGGGCGCGGGCGTACTGGCGGGAATCGCCACGGCCCGCCCCCTCGCCGCCGCCCCGGAACCGGATGCTGCGGTCACGCCCGCAGCGTGGTGACCGGCGGCACCGGTGACCCGAATCCGGGCCCGTCTTGTGCTGCGCCCACGGCGCGGCGACGCCTCAGTGCGCGGCGGCGCCCGGCGCCGGAGGCCGCAGCCGCTCCTTGATGACCCGTACGGCCGCCTCCGCGTTGTCCACGGTGATCGTGAAGGTGTGCCCGTCCCACAGCCGCAGGACGACGCCCTCACCGCGCCGGACGACGACGGCGGTGCCCTTCTCGGGCCGCCAGCGATATCCCCAGCCGCCCCAGTGCCGCGGGGTGACGTGGGAGGCGTACTCGGCGCCCGCGACCTGGGAGAGCGGGATGCGGCGGCGCGGCACGCCGATGTGGCCGCAGCGCACCTCCAGCCACTCCTTGTCGACCCGCAGGGCGACGTGCACGAACGCCAGCGTGCCGAAGAGGACCAGCAGCCCGGCGGCGATGCATCCGACGACGGCCATGACCAGCGGGGCGGTGCCGGACGTCCAGGGGGATTCGACGGCCAGCTGGATGCCGAGCGCCATGCACGCGGCTCCGGCGAGCGCCAGCACCCACTGGAACCGGTTGGTGGCGTGGCCGGTCCAGACGTCGGGGTGCGGGGCGTGTTCGCCGTGGCGGTGGTCCCTCATGGCTACGAGGTTACTCAGGTTTCGCTGCGCGGGTACCCCGTCGCGCAGCGTGACCGTGCCGGCCGGGCGTACGGCTCGTCGGTCACCGGGCGGGGGCCGCCGTCGTCAGCAGGCGGCCTTCCTCGTAGGCGAGGGCGGCGGCGGGCAGCGTGCCCTCGCGTCCGCTCAGCAGCACGGTCAGCGTGCCCTCGGCCGGGGCCTGCGGGGCCGGCTGGGCGCCGAGGCGGCGCAACGCCTGGGCGGCCACGGCCCCCGCCGAGCCGTGCAGGACGAGCGGCGGGCGGTCGGGCCGCTGTACGGCGGCCCGGATGCGCTCGGCGACGAGTTCGTAGTGCGTGCAGCCCAGGACGACGGTCGTCACGTCCTCGGGGGTGAGCGCGGCCGCGGCGGCGACGGCCGCGTCGATCGCGGCCTCGTCCGCCCGCTCCACGGCTTCGGCCAGGCCCCAGCAGGGCACTTCCGTCACGGGCACGCCGTCGGCGAAGTCGCGGATCAGGTTGCGCTGATACGGGCTGCCGGTGGTGGCCGGGGTCGCCCAGATGGCGAGGGGCCCGCCACCGGCCGCGGCCGGTTTGATCGCCGGGACGGTGCCGATGACCGGCAGCCCGGGTTCGTGGCGGGCCCGCAGGGCGGTGAGCGCGTGCACGGTGGCGGTGTTGCAGCCGACGATCAGGGCGTCGGGCCGGTGCCGGGCCGCCGCGTCCGCCACGGCCAGGGCCCGCTCGGTCAGGTCCTCGGGGGTCCTCGGTCCCCACGGCATGCCGTCGGGGTCGAGGGAGAGGATGAGATCGGCGTCGGGGCGGAGACGCCGTACCGCGGCGGTGGCCGCGAGCAGACCGATTCCGGAGTCCATGAGCGCGATCTTCACCCGGCCACGATAGACGATGAGCGTCTCGCGGCCTCGCCCGTGGGGCAGACTGCGCGCGTGAGCGCCGTTTCGTGGATCGCCGCCCTGTCCCTCGCCGCCTGGCTGTGGCTGCTGCTCGGCCAGGGCTTCTTCTGGCGGACGGACGTCCGGCTGCCGCCCCGCGAGCTGCCAGGGGCGTGGCCGGACGTGTGCGTCGTCGTACCGGCCCGGGACGAGGCGGCGGTGCTGCCCGCGAGTCTGCCGTCCCTGCTCGCCCAGGACTACCCGGGGCGGGCCGAGGTGTTCCTCGTCGACGACGGCAGCAGCGACGGCACCGGGGACCTGGCGCGCGCGCTGGCGCGCCGGCACGGCGGGCTGCCGCTGACGGTGTCCTCGCCGGGTGAGCCGCCCGCGGGCTGGACGGGCAAGCTGTGGGCGGTGCGGCACGGCGTCGGCCTGGCACGCGCGCGTGCGCCGGAGTACCTGCTGCTCACCGACGCCGACATCGCGCACGCGCCGGACAGTCTGCGGCAGCTGGTCGCGGCGGCGCACACCGGCGGCTTGGACGTCGTCTCCCAGATGGCCCGGCTCCGGGTGGCAAGCGCGTGGGAGCGGCTGGTGGTGCCGGCCTTCGTCTACTTCTTCGCGCAGCTCTACCCCTTCCGGTGGATCGGGCGGAGCGGGACGCGGACGGCGGCCGCCGCGGGCGGCTGTGTGCTGCTGCGCACCGAGGCCGCCGAGCGGGCGCGGATCCCGGACGCCATCCGGCACGCCGTCATCGACGACGTGGCCCTGGCCCGGGCGGTCAAGCGGGGCGGGGGCCGCGTGTGGCTGGGGCTGGCGGACCGGGTGGACAGCGTGCGCCCGTATCCGCGGCTGCACGACCTGTGGCGGATGGTCGCGCGCAGCGCGTACGCGCAGCTGCGGCACAACCCGCTGGTGCTGGCCGGTACGGTCGCCGGGCTGACGCTGGTGTACCTGGTGCCGCCACTGGCGGTCGTCGTGGGCCCGGCCGCGGGGAGCCCGGCGGCAGCCGGCTTCGGCGCGGCGGCGTGGCTCATGATGGCGGGGACGTACGTTCCGATGCTGCGGTACTACCGGCAGCCCCTGTGGCTCGCTCCCCTGCTGCCGTTCACCGCGTTCCTCTACCTGCTGATGACGGTCGACTCGGCGGTGCAGCACTACCGGGGACGGGGTGCGGCCTGGAAGGGCCGCACCTACGCGCGTCCGGACGCCGTCCCCGACGAGGGCTGAACTCCCGCGCGCGGCGGGTCACTTCCTGCCGGGCGTCCAGTTCATGCCCCATCCGTAGGCGTAGTCGACGGTCCGCTGCGGGCTCACCCCGCGCTCGGGCACCAGGTAGCGCGCCTCGCGCTGGACGACGAGGTCGCCGCCGGTGTTGGTGATCAGGGCGAGCGCGCACACCGGGGAGGGGACGGTGCACTCGTCGAGCGAGAAGTCGATCGGGGCGCCGTGCTGCGGGGTGAGGGTGACGGTGGCGTGCAGGTCGGCGAAGGAGCGCGCGCCCTCGTAGATGGTGACGAACACCAGGATGCGCCGGAAGACGTGTTTGTGGTCGAGGTTGACGGTGAGGTTCTCACCGGTCTCCACGGCGCCCGTGCGGTCGTCGCCGTCGAGGTGGATGTAGGGCGGCTGGTGCAGCGCTCCGAAGGCGTTGCCGAGGGCCTGCACCACGCCCTTGCTGCCGTCGGTGAGTTCGTACAGCGCGCACAGGTCGAGGTCGAGGTCCGCGTGCATCGCGGCCGGGCGGCCGAACTTGCTGCCCCATCCGGAGAACTGCTTGCGCACCTGCCAGTTGAGGTTCACGCGCAGCGCGCCGGAGGTGCCGCCCTGTTTGGTCAGCGACACCGAGGGGGCCGCCTTGGTGAGCGTCACCTTGGTCAGGCGGACCGGCGGCGCGGCCGCGGGCGGCGGGGCGCTCGGCTGCGTGGCGTACGGGGAGGGGGCCGGGACGGCGGGCTGCGTCGCGTACGGGGAGGGCGCCGGGACGGCGGGCTGCCTCACGTACGGGGACGGCGCCGGCGGCGGGGTGGCCGTCGACGGCGCCGCGGGAGCGGCGTGCTGCGGTTCGTCGACGGTGATGCCGTAGTCGGTGGCCAGACCCTCCAGTCCGCTGCTGTAACCCTGGCCTACGGCGCGGAACTTCCAGGCGCCCTGACGGCGGTAGAACTCACCGAGCACGAAGGCGGTCTCGGTGGTGGCGCCGGTGCTGTCGAAGCGGGCCACGACGGTGCCCTGGGCGGCGTCGCGGACCTCGACGTACAGGCCGGGGACCTGCCCGAACGTGCCGCCGTCGGCGGAGGCGGCGATGATGACGGTCTCGATCGATGGCTCCACGCGCGCGAGATCGGCCAGCAGCGTGTCGGTCACCCGGCCGCCGGCGTCCCGCTTGCCCTCGTGCCGGATCGCGCCCGAGGCGTGCGCCGGCTGGTTGTAGAAGACGAAGTCGGCGTCGGAACGGACCTTTCCGCCGACCAGGAGCAGCGCCGAGGCGTCCGCGTCGGGCACGCCCGCGCCGGACCGCCAGCCCACTTCCACGCGCAACGCCGTGGTCGGCACCGCGGTATTTGAACCTTTCAGCATTGACATGCCCGCCCCCATCACGTGTCACCGCGCCAGGCCACAGCCGGCGGTCCATCGGGTTCCGTGCGCACAACCTATTCCCCCGGACACCGAACTCCCATGAGAAGCACGGAAACACCGGCGGCCGACCCTCGGTAACCCCTCCGGAACTCGCCCTTTACATGATCCGAACCCTGCTCAGCGCCCCTTTTTGGCCATGTTCGCTCGCATTGGCGATCCGGCGTCACCGGGGACGCGGAAAACAACCCTCTTATCGGTCTCCCCAACCAGCACATCGTGGGCTTAACTTATGTGCCATGACCTCCCCCGGCTCCACCTATGGTGGCGGCTACTACTCCGCCTCTTTCCCGGACACCCCGATCTACGACTCGCTCGTCAAGGAGCGGGGCACCCCGCAGATCGCCCCGATCCGGGTGCCCGCCCCGTACGACACACCGAGCAGCCACCTGCCCGCGCTGCCGTCGGCGCTGCCCGCCCTCCCGTCGGCCCCGGCGCAGCCCGCCTACGGCTATCCGCAGGCGCCCCAACCGGCCCCGCTGCAGCAGGCCCCCGCGGCGTACATCCCGCAGCAGGCCACGGCGCCGCGCGGCTACCCGGGACCGCAGGCCCAGCCGCCCCGCCCCGCACCGGCCGCCGCGGGCTACGAGGCGATGCGCCCCGCCGCTCCGCGGCCCGCTCCCTACCAGGACCCGTACAACAACCAGCAGTACCGCGGTTACTGACCGGGCCCCGGGTCGTCGGTGCCGCCTGGCACGATGACCCCATGGCGCACGCGTATCTGCACTCGATCCACGTCCATCCGGTCAAGGCCTTCCGGTCCCTGTCGCCCCGGGAGGCCGTCGTGGAGCCCTGGGGGCTGGCCGGAGACCGGCGCTGGGTGCTGATCGACGACGGGGGAAAGGTCGTCACGCAACGCCGGCAGCCACGTCTCGCCCTGGCCGCCGCCGAGCTCCTGCCCGGCGGCGGCCTACGGCTGTCCGCGCCCGGCATGGAGCCGCTGACCGTGCGGGTGCCGCAGCCGGCGGACACGGTCGTGGCCGATGTCTTCGGCGACAAGGTCGAGGCGGTCCCCGCCGAGGACGCGGCCGCGCACGCCTGGTGCAGCGCCTATCTCGGCGCGGCCGTGCGCCTGGTGCACATGGACGATCCCGCCGTGCGCCGGCCCGTCGACCCTGAGTACGCCCTGCCGGGCGAGACCGTCTCCTTCGCCGACGGCTACCCGCTGCTGGTGACGACCACGGCCTCGCTGGACGCCCTCAACGCCCTGATCGCCCAGGGCGAGCACGCCCAGGAGGGCCCGCTGCCCATGAACCGCTTCCGGCCGAACGTGGTGGTGGCGGGCACCGCCGCGTGGGCCGAGGACGACTGGTCGCGCATCGCCGTCGGCGAGGTGTCCTTCCGGGTGGCCAAGGCCTGCGGGCGCTGCGTGGTGACCACGACCGACCAGACCACGGCCGAACGCGGCCGGGAGCCCCTGCACACGCTGGGACGGCACCGCCGCCTGGGCGGCAGACTCCTCTTCGGGCAGAACCTGGTGCCCCTGTCCCGCGGCACGATCCGGGTCGGTGATCCGGTGCGGATCCTCGAGTGACGCGCACACGACAGATCTTCGAGTGATGCGGACAGGAGAGCCGTCGATCACATGTGGGAACCGCGCCCGGGCCCCGCGCGTTGGCCTTTCGTGAGAAGTTCATGAGAGGTCCCGGCGCGAGACGAGGCTCCCCGGGCCCTCGCGTGGACGGCTCCGCCGCGGGCCGTCACGGAGCGGGAAGGGGGTGCGGACGTGCGGGCGATCAGCGGACTCTGGCGCTGGCGGCACAATCCGCTGTGCCGCGCGACCGATCTGGCCGAGGCCTGGCTGGCCCTGGTGGCGCTGCTCCTGGTCCTCCTCGCCGCGCCGGTCATCGGCTCGCTGGTCGGCGACGCCGCCCAGGACGCCCTCCAGCGCTCCGTCCACACCCAGCACCAGAACCGGCACCTGGTCACGGCCACCGTGGTGCGCGCGCTGGACGACTCCCCCCTCGACGCGGACCCGGAGACCTCCACCGGACGGGACCTGCGCAACCGCGTCCTCGCCGTGTGGACGGCGCCGGACGGCACCGACCACCGCGGCACGGTCGTCGCGAGCCTGAGAACCGCTCACCAGGGCGACCACTTCCGGATATGGACCGACCGGCACGGCGGGCTGGTGGCCCGCCCGCTCGACTCGGCGACCGCGACCACGCACGCGGTCCTCGCCGGGCTCGGCGCGGCCCTGGCGACCGCGGGCCTCGTCGAGGGCGGCAGACGGCTGATCGTCTGGCGCATGATCCGCCGCCGGTACGCTCGTTGGGACCAGGCCTGGGACAGGGCAGGCCCGGACTGGGGCAGGACCGGCACGGGCAGCTGACCGGCGCCGACGCTTCTGCGACTCTGGTCAACCCACCCCGCGCGCGCACGCTACGGTTGACCGGCCGAACCCATCGGCAACAACCGCGCGTGAGCAAGCCGTAGGGGCGGCGCCCCGTAGGCGAAGAGCCATCAGTTACGACGAGGTGGGGGCACAGCTACACCATGGCACAGGGCACGGTCCAGGTGACGCACACCGGCACGTCGCGGTGGCGGCGCCGCACGGGTGAGTACGCATCGCTCGCCGCCGCCCTGGAGGCCGCGGCCGACGGTGACGTCCTCACCGTCGCTCCCGGCACCTACCGGGAGAACCTCGTCGTGCAGCGGGCGGTCACCCTGCGCGGCCCCGAGGGCTCCCCCGGCTCGGTGCGGATCGCGCCCGTGGACGGAGTGCCGCTGACCGTGCGTGCCTCCGCGGTCGTCCAGGACCTGCACGTGGAGGGCCAGGACGCGGCCGCCCCGGCGGTGCTGGTCGAGGAGGGCACGCCGGAGCTGAGGGACGTGCGGGTCGTGACCCGGTCCGCGACCGGGATCGAGGTGCGCGGCAGCGCCCGGCCGACGGTGCGCCGGTGCACGGTCGACAACCCGGCCGGCATCGGCATCGCCGTCCTCGACGGCGGGGGCGGGGTGTTCGAGGAGTGCGAGGTCGTCGCGGCCGGGCAGGCGGGCGTCGCGGTGCGCGGCGGCGCCCACCCGCGTCTGGACCGCTGCCGGATCCACCACGTCTCCGGCTCGGGCCTGTCGGCGACCGGCGAGAACTCCGCGCTGGAGGCGGTGGGTTGCGAGGTGTACGAGGTGCGCGGCAGCGGCATCCAGGTCACCGGCCGGGCCACCGCCCACCTCACCGACTGCGATGTGCACCGCACGACCGCCGACGGTGTCACGCTCGACACGGACGCGGTGCTCACCCTCGCCGACTGCCGTATCCACGACATCCCCGAGAACGCCATCGACCTGCGCTCCCGCTCGGTGCTCACCCTGACACGCAGCACCGTGCGGCAGTTCGGCCGCAACGGCCTGTCGGTGTGGGACCCGGGCACGCGCGTGGACGCCCACCAGTGCGAGATCTTCGACAGCACCGGCGACTACCCGGCGGTGTGGGTCAGCGACGGCGCCACGGCGGTGCTCGACTCGTGCCGGGTGCACGATGTGCCGGACGCGCTGTTCGTCCTCGACCGGGGCTCGCGCGCGGACGTCGTCGACAGTGACCTGTCCCAAGTGCGCAACACGGCCGTGTCGGTGAGCGACGGCGCCACCGCCCAGCTCGACGACTGCCGGATCCGGGACGCGGTGACGGGCGCCTGGTTCCGCGACCACGGCAGCGGCGGCACCCTCAGCAACTGCACCCTCGACGGCACCCAGACCGGCGTGATCGTCACCAAGGGCGCCGACCCCACCGTCGAGCGCTGCACGGTCGACTCCCCGGCGGAGGCCGGGGTCTACGTCTCGGCCGGCGGCCGCGGCAGCTTCCTCAACTGCCGGGTGACCGGCAGCGGCGGCTACGGCTTCCATGTGATCGACGGCAGCCGTACCACCTTGCGCAAGTGCCGCACGGAGCGGTGCGCGCGGGGCGGGTACGAGTTCGCCGACGGCGGCGCGGACGGGGCGGCCGGCTCGGGTCCCGTCGTCGAGGACTGCACGAGCGACGAGAGCGGGGGCGTCAGGACGCCGCCGGTGGCGCGGGAGGCGGCCGTGCAGACGTCCGGCCACTCCCTGGGCCTGCTGGGCGCGGTGCCCGCGCCGCGCGCCGAGCAGGAGCCGCCCGCCGCGGCCCCGGAGCCCGGCCCCGGCCGGCCGGTGCGCACCTCCAAGGACGTGCTCGGCGAACTCGACGCGCTGGTGGGCCTGGAGAGCGTCAAGCGCGAGGTGCGCGCGCTCACCGACATGATCGAGGTGGGCCGGCGCCGGCAGCAGGCGGGCCTGAAGGCGGCCTCCGTCAAGCGGCACCTGGTCTTCACCGGCTCCCCCGGCACCGGCAAGACCACGGTCGCCCGCCTGTACGGCGAGATCCTCGCCTCCCTCGGGGTGCTGGAGAAGGGCCACCTGGTCGAGGTGTCCCGGGTCGACCTGGTCGGCGAGCACATCGGCTCCACCGCGATCCGCACCCAGGAGGCCTTCGAGAAGGCGCGCGGCGGCGTGCTGTTCATCGACGAGGCGTACGCGCTCTCCCCCGAGGACGCCGGTCGCGACTTCGGCAAGGAGGCCATCGACACGCTGGTGAAGCTGATGGAGGACCACCGGGACGCGGTGGTGGTGATCGTGGCGGGCTACACGGCCGAGATGGAACGCTTCCTGTCGGTCAACCCCGGTGTCGCCTCCCGTTTCTCACGGACCATCACCTTCGGCGACTATGGCCCCGAGGAGCTGCTGCGGATCGTGGAGCAGCAGGCCGAGGAGCACGAGTACCGGCTGGCGCCGGGCGCGGCGGAGGCCCTGCTGAAGTACTTCACCGAGATCCCCAAGGGCCCGGCGTTCGGCAACGGCCGTACCGCGCGGCAGACGTTCGAGGCGATGGTGGAGCGGCACGCGAGCCGGGTCGCCCAGCTGGACGACCCGAGCACGGACGACCTGAGCCTGCTCTACGCGGAGGACCTGCCCGAGCTGCCCTGAGGCTCCCCGTCCCCGGACCCGGTGTGCCGGGGCGCCGGTACGCCGGGCCGCAGCCGGGCCAGCAGACGCCGCCGTTCCTCGGCGAAAGCAGGGTCCGCCTGGTAGCCGGAGTGGCCGAGGATCGGCGAGGGCAGCGGATGCAGCTCGGTGCGGCCGTAGGCGAGGGGGTCCTTGAGGGGCGCGTGGTCCACCTCGGGGCCGCAGCCGCCGGACAGCCGCACCGGGCCGCCGATGGGGTCGGTGAGCCGGTACAGGTTGCGCCAGCAGTCGACGTCCTGGTGCAGCGAGGCGAGCGCGGCCGGGCCGAAGTGGGCCGGGAACCAGCGGCCGTACAGCCGCTCCAGCGGGGAGCCGTACGTCAGCAGCGCGACCCGGCGGCGGGTGGACGGGGTGAGCTGCCAGGCGGCGGCCGCGGCGAGCACGCTGCCCTGCGAGTGCCCGGAGATGACCAGCCGCCCGCCGGTGACCCGGGTCCAGGTCGCCACCCGCCAGGTCAGGTCGGGTACGGCCCGCTCGGCGTAGCAGGGCGGGGCGAAGGGGTGGGCGGCGCGCGGCCAGAAGGTGCCCACATCCCACAGGATGCCGATGGTGCGCCGCGCGGAGGCGTCCTTGTAGGCGCGCCGGCCCCAGGTGACGAACAGCAGGAAGCCGAGCCCGATCAGCCAGGAGCCGAGTGCCTCGGCGGTCTCGGCGGCGCCGTGCACCAGGGCGGGCGCGTGCTCCGTGGCCTGGCCCGGGGTCTTGTCGGTGAGGGCGCCGAGCAGGGCCGCGGCGCCCAGCAGCAGGGTCGCCGCTGAGGTGACGCCGACGAGCAGGGGCGTCCGGTCGGTGAGCGTGGCCATGGCCCGGGCCGAGGCGATACGGCGGGTGCGGCCGGGGTCCCCGGCCTCGTCGGGGTAGTCGCGTTCGACGGCGGCGCGCTCGGCCCGGGCGAGCCGCCAGGCGCGCCGGACCAGCCGGCCGCACAGCACGAGCAGGACGAGCAGCAGCAGCGGGATCACCGAGGCCTGCCAGGTCAGCAGGACCGGCGGACCGGCGAAGGCGGGGCCGGTGCCGTCCGGCAGGCCGGTGCCGTCCAGCCAGTCGGACACCCGCTGGGCCACTCCGCCGGACATCACCCCGCCCAGCGCGCAGGCCAGCATCGCCACCGCGGGCCCGCCCAGGCCCCGCAGCACGGCACGCGGGTCGGGCCGTGTCCGGTACAGCAGGTGGGCGACCACGGCCAGGACGACGACGAGCAGCCCCTGGGCCAGGGCGATACCGCCGAAGGCCGCGTCCCCCGGCAGCCGGCCGGACGACTCCCACCCCGGGCGGTCCCAGCCGGCGTACACCAGGGTGAGGGCGAGCAGGGCGAGGGCGGCGAGCGGCAGGAGACGGACGAGGTGCTTGTCCAGTTCCCTGTCCAGGCGGTTCTCGGTGCGGCCCCGGCGGCAGACCACCCAGACCACGGCGAGCGCGCCGGCCACGAGCGCCGTCTCCAGGAGCAGCCCGAGGATCTCCAGGACGACGGGACCGCCGGGCTCTTGGTCGTGCCGGGCGGCGGCGGTGCCGACGGCCGCGGCGACCGTCAGCAGGCCGGCGGCGGTGTGCGCGGCGCGCAGGCGGGCCACCAGGCGGCGGCCGTACCAGAAGCCGGGGCGGCTCAGGGCGGTGCGGCCGGTGTCCTCGTCGGGCTCCGGCACGCGGGCCATGGGCTGCTGGGACTCGTAGGCGCTCCAGGTGCGCAGGGACAGGTACCACAGCAGCCCGGTCAGCGCGGCCGGCACCAGGGCCGCCAGGGCGAGCCGGCGCCCGGGGTGGCTCCACCAGCCGTCGGAGACCGTGGGTGACAGGAAGCCGAGCCAGGAGTGCCGGTCGGCGCACGCGCGCGTGCCCGCGCACTGCCAGGCGACCAGGTCGAGGGCGACCTCGCAGGCCGCCGCCACGAGCAGCACCGTCAGGGTCAGGGCGGTCAGGCGCACCAGCAGCCCGTACAGGCGGATGGTGCGTCTGCGGCCGCCGGAGGCGGGACGCATCCAGTGGGCGAGGTTGACCACCATGAACGGCAGCAGCAACAGCCACAGGGCGCGGGTGCCGTTTCCGGAGGTGAGGTTGCACCAGACGTAGGCCTCGGGCACCGGTCCGTCGCGCCGGCGCTCGGGCCGGCTCTCGGCGTCGACGTCGTCGGCACGCCGGAAGACGGCCGCGATGTCGTCACCGGTGATCCGCTCGGTCCGCGGATCGTTCAGCATCTCCTGCGGCGTGGTGCCACCGACTCCGTGGACCAGCAGCTCCAAGGCCGCTCCGGTCCCGGGACGGTCGGTCCCGGGACGGTCGGTCCCGCCGGTCGAGGCACGTTCCTGCGCACGTTCCACTGTTCGCACTACCCCCGTGACGCGCCGTCGGCTGTGTCGGTGCGGCGTCGAGGATCTCCGCCGCGGAGGCGGCGCACACCTCCCGTAACGGAATCTCCCCGCTTCGGGTGACGGACGGGTAACGAAACCGCCACGACTGGCATGCACGCGACGACCAGGTGGTGGCACGGTCGGTGAGGCGACGTGCGAGGATGGGGCGTCCGCGCACCGGGGCCGAGGAGAATGGCCTTGTCGACGGGGTCCCGCGGTTCGAGCGGAGCCGCGGTCCCGGGGGGAGGTGCGCCGGGCGTGTCGGACGGCAGTGAGGCGAAAGGACCGGAGCGTACGTGAGCGAGAATCAGAACCTCCTCGCGGAGCAGCGGCGCGCCCTGATCCTGGACGAGGTGCGGCGCCGGGGCGGGGTCCGCGTCAACGAGCTGACCCGCAAGCTCGGCGTGTCGGACATGACGGTCCGCCGCGACCTCGACGCGCTCGCCCGTCAGGGCGTGCTGGAGAAGGTGCACGGCGGCGCGGTCCCGGTGGTCGAGGCGAGCACGCACGAGCCGGGCTTCGAGGCCAAGTCGGGGCTGGAGCTCAGCGCCAAGGAGGACATCGCGCGGGCCGCGGCCAAGCTGGTCGCGCCGGGCGCGGCGATCGCGCTGTCGGGCGGTACGACGACGTACGCGCTGGCGCACCAGCTGCTGGACGTGCCCGATCTGACGGTGGTCACCAACTCGGTGCGGGTGGCCGACGTCTTCCACGCGGCGCAGCGCAGCTCGGGCCCCCGGCAGGGCGCCGCGACGGTGGTGCTGACGGGCGGGGTGCGCACTCCGTCCGACTCGCTGGTCGGGCCGGTGGCCGACCAGGCGATCGCGGCGCTCCACTTCGACCTGCTCTTCCTCGGTGTGCACGGGATATCGCTGGAGGCGGGCCTGTCGACGCCGAACCTGGCGGAAGCCGAGACCAACCGGCGGCTGGTGCAGTCGGCCCGGCGGGTCGTGGTGGTGGCCGACCACACCAAGTGGGGTGTGGTGGGTCTGAGCTCGTTCGCGCGGCTGGAGCAGATCGACACGCTGGTGACCGACGCGGGCCTGGACGAGGGGGCGCGCGCGGAGGTCTCGGAGCATCTGCGGCTGATCGTGGCGGGCGAGCCGGAGAACGGCGACTGAGTCAGCCGCTCCGGAAGAGGTGACCTCCCCGCCGACCTGGCGACGGCGGGGCGGGCGCGAGGCCCTGGTCCCGGCCCTCAGTCGGGCCAGACGCCCGTGAGCAGCAGGGACTCGATCGCCGCGCTGTACGGCTCGATGTCCAGGCCCTGTTCGGCCAGCCAGGCGTCGGAGTAGTACTTGTCCAGATACCGGTCCCCCGGGTCGCACAGCAGCGTCACGACGCTGCCCTGCCGTCCCTCGGCCACCATCTCGGCGACGATCTTCAGCGCGCTCCACAGGCCGGTGCCGGTCGAGCCGCCCGCCTTGCGGCCGATGACCCGCTCCAGGGCGCGTACGGCCGCGACGCTGGCCGCGTCGGGCACCTTCATCATCCGGTCGACGGCCCCCGGGACGAAGCTGGGTTCCATCCTGGGACGCCCGATGCCCTCGATGCGGGAGCCGCAGTCACAGGTGACGTCCGGATCGCCGGTGGTCCAGCCCTCGAAGAAACAGGAGTTCTCCGGGTCGGCGACGCAGATGCGGGTGTCGTACTGCATGTAGTGGACGTAGCGCGCGATGGTCGCCGAGGTGCCGCCGGTGCCGGCCGTGGCGACGATCCACGCCGGCTCGGGAAACCGCTCCATCCTCAGCTGCCGGAAGACGGATTCGGCGATGTTGTTGTTGCCGCGCCAGTCCGTGGCCCGTTCGGCGTAGGTGAACTGGTCCATGTAGTGGCCGCCGGTCTCGGCCGCCAGTCGGGCCGACTCTGCGTACATCGTGCGGGGGTCGTCCACGAAGTGGCACTGGCCGCCGTGGAACTCGATCAGGCGGATCTTCTCGGCGCTCGTCGTGCGCGGCATGACGGCGATGAACGGCACGCCGATCAGCTTGGCGAAGTACGCCTCGGAGACCGCCGTCGAGCCGCTGGACGCCTCGATCACCGGGCGGCCCGGCCGGATCCAGCCATTGCACAGGCCGTAGAGGAACAGGGAGCGGGCGAGGCGGTGCTTGAGGCTGCCGGTCGGGTGCGTCGACTCGTCCTTCAGGTACAGGTCGATGCCCCACCGCTCGGGCAGCGGGAAGCGGAGCAGGTGCGTGTCGGCCGAGCGGTTGGCGTCGGCCTGGACTCTGCGGACGGCTTCTTTCAGCCACGCTCGGTAGGCGGCATCGGTGCGATCGACATCGAGGGTGACGCCGGTGCGGGTCTGCTGGGGAGTGGTCACGAGGGGCTCCTTACGCTGCGCGCCGACGGCGCGTCGCGCGGCCGACACACCGATGATAAACACCCGGCGCACGCTTCTCACCTGCATAAACGTGCCTTTGAGCCCCCCAAAGCGCCCCCTGGGGCAGGGGGCGGTGCACGGGGGCGCGCGGACCCGGGGCGTACTCGGGGGCGTGCTCCGGGCGCTCCGGACCGGATCGTCACCCGGGGTGGTGTTCGGCGGCGGCTGGGGGCAGACTGCGTCGGGTCGGGCCGAGGTCCCGCCGGGGCACACTGGGCCACGACAGTAGCCGGTGCCGGGCCGGCGGGACGGACGTACGGTCCGGCACACCGACGCGCACAAGGGGGCGGGTGACATGGCGGAGCCGGAGTTCACGGCCAGGGGCGTGCGGATCGGGAAGCGGCTCCGTTCGCTCACCCGGGCCGGGCAGGTCCGGATCAGCGACGGCAGACTCCAGCTGCTGACCAGCTACGGCAGTGAGATCGACAGTGCGCCGGTGCAGGCGGTACGGGCGTCCAAGCCGTGGTTCGTCCCCGAGGACCGGGCGCTGGCCGACCTCAACGGCCAGCGGTACCTGCTCACGCTCGGGGAGCAGGACCCCGCGCCGGGCGAGCCCGGGCCGCCGGCGGCGCGCCGGTTCATCGAGGCCGTGCGCCGTGCGGCGGGGCGCGACCGCTGAGATGTCCGCGAGTTGCGCTCCCTCACCCCCTGCGTCACGCTGGTCTCACGTCACTCTGGGTTTACCGGCGATAACGCTGCGAACCAGCCCGCCGGCCACGACAGCGGGCGGCAGTGTCACGCAGGCGCCCTGCTGGATCCGTCTTCCGTGTTCTTCCGGACGTCCTTCGGGACCTCACGTCGGGGAGTCGCAGCCGTGATCAGTCACCCAAGCAGGCACTGCACGGTGGAGCTCCAAGCCCTGCCGTCGCGGATCGGCCAGGTCCGCAGAATCGTATCTGCGCAGTTGCGCTACTGGCATCTGGACTCCCTGATCGACCGGGCCTCGCTCGGTGTGACGGAGCTGTTGTCCAACGTCCACCGGCACGCCCAGCCGGACAAGACGTGCACCGTGGAGATAGAGCTGGACCTCGGCCGGCTCAAGGTCTCGGTGCGCGACCACGATCCCCGTCTGCCGGTGGTGGACGACGCCGAGCCGCTGGCGACCTGCGGGCGCGGGCTCGCGATGGTGGCCGCGGTGAGCGAGAGTTGGGGCGCGCGGCCGGACGGCGAGTCCGGCAAGGTCGTGTGGTTCACGCTGCCCACGGCCTCCCCCGCAGTCGCGCCGCCGGCGCGCCCGCTGCGGCGTGCGGTGCAGGACGCTGCCGCTCGGCGGTTCGCGGAGGTGGCTCCCGCCACGGAAGCCCTCCGGCCCGACCACGCTCCCGCCCGGTCCGCCGTAGCAGGCTGACCGGGCGGTGACCTTGCCACCGGCGGGGCGGGGGCTGCGGCTCTCGCCCGGGCGGGCGGGTGGTGCGGCTTTTCGCGGACCGGCTGGGGCTGACGGCCGCGGGTTGGGTGGAGGCTGCGGGCTGACGGGCCGTAGGTTGGGCTGGAAGCGGCGGGCTGACGCCGCGGGCCGGGAAGGAAGCCGCAGCGCGACAGGCCGTAGGGCGGGATGAAAGTCGCGGGATCGTCAACCATGCCCCCCAACGCGCGGGCGGGCCACCGGCGTCCTCCGGTCGGGGCAGCAAGCCGGACCCCGGCCGAAGCGCGCGTGATCGCGGATCAGCCGTAGTCGCCGCGTTGGGCCCGGCGCAGGATGTCGCGTTCCCGGCCGCTCTGGGTGCCGAGTGAGTCCTCGTGGTCGATGACGAGGGTGTCGTCGGCCGGCTGGGCCCGTACCCGCGCCCCGTAGTCGTCTGTTGCCTTCACCAGGGCAGCGTCCTCATGAACAGCGGGCCAGCTCTGGATCAGATACGCCTCCACGACTTCATCCACCAGCGTCAAGTCGACGGCCCTGTCCCTGCCCCGCGCGTGGACGCGCAGCCGGTAGGAGCCGGGACCCTGGGACGCCAGCGAGGGCAGCTCCGCCGGGTCGTCCATGAAAGGGGTCACGAGCAGTTCCCCGGAGGGTGAGTGACATGAGATCTCAGCGATCTCTTCCCAGTCCCGAGCCGGGTCGGGCCGCTGGGGGTGCGGCTCGACGGTGACGTGGACGTCTCCGGTGTGGATTCCGGTCGTCACTTCGATGGCTCCGCCAGTGGCGGACACCAGGCCGGTGCGGTTTGCGTCCAGGTCGTCGGCCACAGGCCCTTGCGGGTCCGTGATCTGGAAGACGTGGTACTCAACGCCCACCAGGGCTGTACGCGTGCGGGCTGGATCGTTCACGGTGGCCTCCTCCGATGTCATCCGGCTCGTAGCACAGGCGGTCGGCCCGGGGGGAACGACCAAGCCAGGTGGGCTTCGCCGAGTGCCGCCCCTGCACCGCCTCAGGTCGTGCCGTCCCTCGCCGCGCGGCCGAACTCCTCGTTCAGTACGGACAGGCGGCGCCAGTACTCGTCCTCGTCGATCTCGCCGGAGGCGAAGCGGTGGCCGAGGACGGCGATGGGTGAGTTCTCCTCGACGCGCGGCCGCCAGGGCCCACGGCGGCCGCGCCCGGCCGTGCGGCGCAGCAGGGCGATGCCGCCGCCGATGACCAGGGCCCAGATGAGCGGGAAGAACAGGAGCCACGGGCCGGGCCCGCCGTCGCCGAAGTGTGCCAGGGTCTGCATGGTGTCCAACTCCTCGGGATGCGCTTGTCTGCGTCACCTCCGAGGGTCGTCCCGCAGGGGGTGCCCGGTCGTCGTACGGGCGGCGGCAGTGTGTGTACCTCCTGGGGAGTAAGACGACTGTAACTACTAGTATGTACACTGCTGTCATGAGCACCTCCGAGCGACTGATCGAGTCCACCCGCGAGCTGCTGTGGGAGCGCGGCTACGTGGGCACCAGCCCCAAGGCGATCCTGGAGCGCGCGGGCGCGGGCCAGGGGAGCATGTACCACCACTTCAAGGGCAAGCCGGACCTCGCCCTGGCCGCGATCCGGCGCACCGCCGAGGAGATGCGGGCTGCCGCCGAGAAAGTGCTCGGCGGCAGCGGAACGCCGTACGAGCGCATCGAGGCGTATCTGCGGCGCGAGCGGGACGTGCTGCGCGGTTGTCCGGTCGGCCGGCTGACGATGGATCCGGACGTGATCGCCAGCGACGAGCTGCGCGCCCCGGTCGACGAGACGCTGGACTGGCTGCGGGAGCGGATCGCCGGGATCGTCGAGGAGGGCAAGGAACAGGGCCAGTTCGCTTCCGGCCTGGACGGCCGGGAGGTCGCCGCGGCCGTCGTCGCCACCGTCCAGGGCGGCTACGTCCTGGCCCGCGCCTCCGGTTCGCCCGCCGCGTTCGACGCGGGCGTGCGGGGGCTGCTGTCGCTGCTCCATCCCCGTACCGCCTAGAGACCTACTGCTGAGGAGGCACCCGCGTTGCACGCGATGCAGTACGAGATCACCCTGCCCGCGGACTACGACATGGGCATCATCCGGGACCGCGTCGCCCGCCTCGGGCACGCGCTCGACGACTGGGAGGGGCTCGGGATCAAGGCGTACCTGATGCGCGAGCGCGGCAGGGACGGCTCGCCGGTCAACCAGTACGCCCCGTTCTACCTGTGGAACACGGTGGAGGGCATGAACTCCTTCCTGTGGGGCGGCGGTTTCCAGCGGCTCAGTGACGACTTCGGGCGGCCGCGGGTGCGGCAGTGGACGGGGCTGGCCTACGAGGAGGGCGGTGGCTCGTCCGCCGCTCACGCGGTGCGCAGGCGTCAACCGGTGCCGGAGGGTGTGCCGTTGGCCGACGTCGTGGCGGACGCGGTGGGCGAGGTACGGCGGTTGGCGGATCAGGACGGCGCGGTGCTGGCGTCGGCCGCCGTGGACACCGGCCGCTGGGAGCTGGTGGTGTTCTCGCTGTGGGCGCACGAGGAGCCGAAGGCGGACGGGGAGGTGTTCCAGGTGCTGCACCTCTCGGCGCCCGGCCGGGACCGGCTGCCCCGAGGGCGACAGTGGTGAGCGCGGTGCGCACGGTGCTCGGGGACGTACCCGGCGAGCGGCTCGGCGTGTGCGACGCGCACGACCACCTCTTCTTCGGCAGCCCTCGACTGCCCGGCCAGGAACTGCGGGACGTGGCCGCGGCACGGGGCGAGCTGGCCGCGTTCCGGGCGCTGGGCGGCGGCGCGGTGGTGCAGTGGACGCCGTACGGCATGGGGCGGCGGGCCGCCGATCTGCCGGCGCTGTCCCGGGAGAGCGGGGTGCACGTGGTGGCCGCGACCGGACTGCACCAGGCCGCGCACTACGACGAGCAGACGCTGACCGGGGTGCGCGGGCGGCTCGCCGAGCTCTTCGTCGCCGAACTGAACGACGGCATCGGGACGTCGGGCGTCCGGGCCGGACTGATCAAGGTCGCGGGCGGGTTCCACGGGCTGGACGCGCACGCCCGCTGGACGATGACGGCGGCGGCCGAGGCCCACCACGCCACCGGCGCGCCGATCGCCGTGCACCTGGAGCTGGGCACCGCCGCACTGGACGTACTGGACCTGCTGTGCGGGGAGTTGGAGGTGCCGCCGCACCGGGTGGTGCTCGGGCATCTGAACCGCTGCCCCGACCCCGTCGTGCACCGGCAGGCCGCCCGGTCCGGCTGCTACCTGGCCTTCGACGGGCCGTCCCGCGCGCACCACGCCACCGACTGGCGGATGCCCGAGGCCGTGCGGGCCCTGGCCGAGGCCGGTTTCGGCGACCGGGTGCTGCTGGGCGGCGACACCACGACGGCCGCCGCCCGCTCGGTGAACGGCGGCCCGGGCATGCCGTATCTGCTGCGCCGGATCGGCCCGCGGCTCGCCGTGGAGCTGGGCGAGGACGCGGTGCGGCGCATCCTCACCCGGAACCCGGGCCGGGCGTTCGCCGCCGACTGGCGCTGACGACGGGTCAGCTGCCCTTGACCGCGCCCCAGCCGTGCCAGCGGTCGACCTCGATGCGGGCGCTGACCCGGCCCCGGTCGCGGACCGGGTACGGCTTGCCCATGTAGTGCTGGGACAGACGGTCGATGTCGGCCAGGTCCTCGTCGTCGTAGAGCTCGACGACCCGGCCGATGAGGGTGACGTGGGTGTACCAGTCGTCGGCGGCGAGGACGGTC
This sequence comes from Streptomyces sp. NPDC052682, assembly GCF_040678435.1. NCBI lineage: Bacteria > Bacillati > Actinomycetota > Actinomycetes > Kitasatosporales > Streptomycetaceae > Streptomyces > Streptomyces sp. NPDC052682. The sequence continues at coordinate 43,912 of NZ_JBFATS010000009.1, forward strand.
AGCGTCACGCGCGGGTCGCGGCGCAGGTGCTTGAGCCGGACGCGGCCCTCGTCCATGTTGACGAGCGCCCGCCCGTCCGCCCACTCGTACCAGGTGGCGGCCGAGACGGGGGTGCCGTCGGAGCGCAGGGTGGCGATGACGCACGGGTTGGGGCGGCGCAGCAGCGCGTCGGCCTCGGGCGGGAGCGGGGGCTTGGCCATGAGGGGTCCTCCGTTTCGTCGGGGGGTCAGTGCGTGTTCGTCGGGGGTGATCAGTGCGTGGGCTGGTCGTCGAAGCTGGCGAAGTAGGCGGCCGCCATGTCCTCGTCCCCGTGGCCCTGGGCGGCGGCGCGCTCCAGCCGCGCGGCGCCGGCGGCGGCGAGGTCGAGGCGCACGCCGTGGGCGGTGCCGGCCCGCACGATCAGGCGGGCGTCCTTGGCGGCGGTGTCCACCGCGAACTGGGCCGGGGTCAGCCGGCCGTCCAGGATCAACTGGGCCTTGGCGCGCAGGTAGCCCATGTCGAGCGGGCCGCCCGCGATGAGGTCGAGGAAGCTGTGCGGGTCGACGCCGAGGGCCTGGGCCAAGGCCAGGGTCTCGCCGGTGGCGGCGGAGGCGGCCAGCACCCAGCTGTTGGCCACCAGCTTCAGCCGGGTCGCGGTGCCCGCCGCCCCGTCCTCGCCGGTCCACACGGTGCGGACACCGACGGCGTCGAAGACCGGTGTCACCTTCTGCCGGCCCTCGACCGGGCCGGCGGCCAGTACGACGAGCTCACCGGCCTCGGCGGGCCGGCGGGTGCCGAGCACGGGGGCATCGTAGAAGACCAGGCCGTGGTCGCGGGCGAAGGCGGCCAGCTCGGCGACGCCCTCCAGACCCGCGGTGGTGGACTGCGCCCAGACGGTGCCGGACCGCAGGGCGGGCGCGGCCCGGCGCATCACGTCCAGGGTGGCGGGGCCGTCGTGGAGCATGGTCAGGACGACATCGGCGTCCTCGACCGCCGCCGCAGGGCTGTCGGCGATGTGCGCGCCGTCGGCGGCGAGCGGCTCGGCCTTGGCGCGGGTGCGGTTCCAGGCACGCACGCGGTGTCCGGCGCGGGCCAGGTTGCGGGCCATCGCCGCGCCCATGATGCCGGTGCCCAGGACGCTCACGGTGAGCTGGTCGGTCATGACGTCGGCTCTCTGTTCTGCTGCGTGGTTGCTGTCTGCGGGCCAGCCTGCCCGATCCCCCCGCGCTGACCTCGCAGGCCACACCGCTCCTGCCCCGCATCGGCCGCGTCACGCCACCACGCACCGGGGAACGGGCCGAGGCCGGCGGGTCAGGTGAGGGCCCCCAGGGGGTCGTCGAGGACCGGCTGCCAGGCCAGTTCGGCGGCGCCCACCAGGCTGTTGTGGTCCAGGGTGCAGGCGAGGATCGGGACGCCCCCGCTCTGGCCCCACAGGCTGCGGTCGGCGACGACCGCGCGCAGCCGCTCCGGGTCGGCGTCCAGCAGGGTGCGGTGCAGGCCACCGAGGATGATCCGGTCGGGGTTGAGGATGTTCACCAGGCCCGCGAGGCCGAGGCCGAGGCGGTCGATGAGGGACTCGGTGGCGGTGCGCACGGCAGGGTCGTCGTAGTGGTCGCGGATCAGGTCGTTCGCCTGTTGCAGCAGGGACACCTCCGGGCCGGGGTCGCGTCCGGCAGCCGTGAGGAAAGCCAGCGGGTCGGCCTCCACGTCGAGGCAGCCGCGGCTGCCGCAGTGGCAGGGGCGGCCCTCCGGGTTGACGGTGAGGTGGCCGACCTCCAGCGCCAGTCCCGCACTGCCGGTGTGCAGACGGCCGTCGAGGACCAGCGCGCCGCCGACGCCCCGGTGGCCGGTGGCGACGCAGAGCAGGTCGCGGGCGCCGCGGCCGGCGCCGTGCCGGTGCTCGGCGAGCGCGGCGAGGTTGACGTCGTTGGCGGTGAAGGCGGGCCCGTCGAGGCCGGCCGCGCGGACCTGCTCGGCGAAGATCTCCCGGACGGGCGCGCCCGCGGGCCAGGCCAGGTGCAGCGGGTTCAGCGCGAGCCCGTCCGGCTCGGCGACCGCCGACGGCACGGCGAGTCCGGCACCCACACAGCGCCGCCCGGTCTGCCGCAGCAGCTCGGCGCCGGCTTCGACGACGGAGGCGAGCACCTTCGCCGGGTCGGCGTCGACGACCTCGCAGCCCGGCGCGGTGGCCACGATCCGGCCGCCGAGCCCGACCAGGGCCGCCCGGAAGCCGTCGGCGTGCACCTGCGCGGCGAGCGCGACCGGCCCGTCCTCGGCGACCGCGAGCCGGTGCGAGGGCCTGCCCTGGGAGCCGGCCGCCGCGCCGGGGCGTGCGTCGACCCGGATCAGCCCGAGCGCCTCCAGCTCGGCGGCGACCGCACCGGCCGTGGCCCGGGTCACCCCCAGTTCGGCGGTGAGCACGGCACGGGTCGGGGCGCGTCCGGTGTGCACGAGCTCCAGCGCGGGCCCGAGCGCGCCGCGCCCCCTGTCCAGCCGCGTCCTCGAGGTGGTCCCATCCCCCGCCGGCCGGGGGTCCGCCTTCCCGCTCATGAGGGCGAGTCTCCCATGATCCGGTCACAAGCCACTGACGCGGAGCGTGATGTTGAGCCGCCCGGTCAGGCCCAACTCGGCTGGCGCGGTGCCCGGATGCACCCGCGGCACGCCGTGGTAGGCCAGCCGGGACGGGCCGCCGAAGACGAACAGGTCGCCGCTGCGCAGCTCGATGTCCGTCCAGGGCCGGGTGCGGGTCTGCGTGGTGCCGAAGCGGAAGACGCACGTGTCGCCGAGGCTCAGCGACACCACGGGCGCGCCGGACTTCTCGTCGCTGTCGCGGTGCATGCCCATCCGGGCGTCCGCGTCGTAGAAGTTGATCAGGGCGATGTCGTACGCGGCCGTCGTCGCCTCGCTGGGGCCGAGGGCCTCGGTGACGGCGCGGCGGGCGAGGTCGCCGAGCCAGCCGGGGAACGGCTTCACCGGGGCGCCGTCGCCGTCGACGGCCGTGCGGGCGTAGCCGTACGGGTACCAGTGCCGGCCCAGGCAGACCTGCCGGGCGGTCATCGTGCCGCCGCCGGGGGTGCGGACCGTGCGCAGTCCGGCCGGCGGGCGGGCCCACTCCCGGCAGGCCGCCAGCAGCGCGCGCTGGGCCTTCGCGTCCAGCCAGTCCGGTACGTGCACCGCGCCGGGCGCGACCCGCGTACGGGTTCTGGGGAACAGCTCGGCGTCCATGGGTCCCATCCTGCCCGACCGGGGCTGAGCTGCGGCTCGGCTAGCCTGGACGCACGATGACCGACCGTATGACGACGCCGTGGGGCGAGCTCGCGCTGGCCCGTTTCCCCGAGGACCCGCGTGACCGGCTGCGTGCCTGGGACGCCTCCGACGCCTACCTGCTGGGGCATCTCGCCGAGCGGGCCGTCCCGCTGTCCGGGACGGTCGTGGTGCTCGGCGACCGCTGGGGAGCGCTGGTCACGGCCCTCGCGGCGCACCGGCCCGTGCAGATCACCGACTCCTGGCTCGCGCAGGAGGCGACCCGCGCCAACCTGGCCCGCAACGGGGCCGAGCCGGGTGCGGTGCGGCTGCTGACCACGCAGGACCCGCCGCCGGACCGCGTCGACGTCCTGCTCGTGCGGGTGCCGAAGAGCCTGGCGCTGCTGGAGGACCAGCTGCTGCGGCTGGCGCCCGCGGTGCACGAGGGCACGGTCGTCGTCGGCACCGGCATGGTGAAGGAGATCCACACCTCGACGCTGCGGCTGTTCGAGCGGATCCTCGGCCCGACCCGGACCTCGCTCGCCGAGAAGAAGGCCCGGCTGATCTTCTGCACGCCGGACCCCGCGCGGGAGCGGCCCGCCAGCCCGTGGCCGTACGAGTACCGGCTGCCCGACGGGATCGGCCCGGTGTCCGGGCGTACGGTCGTCAACCACGCGGGGGTCTTCTGCGCGGACCGGCTCGACATCGGCACCCGGTTCTTCCTCGAGCACCTGCCGGACACGCGCGGCGCGCGGCGGGTGGCGGACCTGGGGTGCGGCAACGGCGTGGTCGGTACGGCGGTGGCGCTGGCGAACCCCGAGGCCGAGGTGCTGTTCGTGGACGAGTCGTTCCAGGCGGTGGCCTCGGCGGAGGCGACGTACAAGGCGAACGGGGTGCCCGGGCCCGCGGAGTTCCGGGTCGGAGACGGGCTGGCCGGGGTCGCGTCGAGCAGTGTGGACCTGGTGCTGAACAATCCGCCGTTCCACTCCCACCAGGCGACCACGGACGCGACGGCGTGGCGGATGTTCACAGGGGCGCGGCGGGTGCTGCGGCCGGGCGGCGAGCTGTGGGTGGTCGGCAACCGGCACCTGGGGTACCACGTGAAGCTGCGGCGGGTGTTCGGCAACTGCCGGCTGGTCGCGTCCGACCCGAAGTTCGTGGTGCTGAAGGCCGTCAGGAGGGCGTGAGGCACCGGGCCCCGCCGACCCCGGCTCGGCCTCGGTCAACAGCCCTTGGGCGTACGCCCGGTCGATCCCCCGGTGGCGGCAGCGTCCCGGCGCAGGCCGTCTCTCACGCGGTCCGCACCCGGCCGGCCCGGTACCGGCGCCCGTGCCGCCGAGGTGGCGTGGGCGCCGGTTTTCCTTAGGCTGGGGCGGAGGAGGCTGTGATGGGCGTCACGTCAGCGGAGCAGCGGCGCTACGTACCGGTCGCCGAGCACGGTCTGATCGGCGACCTGCGCACGGTGGCCCTGGTGGGGAGCGACGGCACGATCGACTGGTACTGCTGCCCGGCCTTCGACGCGCCGAGCGTGTTCGCCTCGATCCTGGACACGGAGCGCGGCGGCTGTTTCGAGCTGTCGGCGGCGGTGCCGGCGCGGACCAAGCAGTTCTACTTCCCCGACACCAATGTGCTGATCACCCGCTTCTTCACCGGCGACGGGGTCGGCGAGGTGCAGGACTTCATGCCGGTCACCGGGGAGGGGTTCGAGACCGAGCGGCACCGGCTGATCCGCCGGGTGGTGTGCGTGCGCGGTTCGCTGCCGTTCCGTACGCGGGTGGCTCCCCGGTTCGACTACGGCGCCCGGCCGCACACGGTCCGGCTGACCGGCGACGTGGCCGTGTTCGACTCCGGCGAGCTGGCGCTGGCGCTGACCGCGACGGTGCCGCTGGAGCCCGACGGGCCGGATGTGCGGGCGGAGTTCAAGCTGGCCGAGGGCGAGTCGGCGGTGTTCGCCCTGGACCAGGTGGGCGGCCCGGTCTCCCCGCGCGGGTGCGCGCGGACGGAGGCGCAGAGGCAGTTCGCGGCGACGGTGGCGTACTGGCGGCGCTGGCTGGCGGCGTCGCGGTACCGCGGCCGCTGGCGGGAGATGGTGCACCGTTCGGCGCTCACGCTGAAACTGCTCACCTACGCGCCCACCGGGGCGATCGTGGCCGCGCCGACCACGAGCCTGCCCGAGCAGCTCGGCGGGGAACGCAACTGGGACTACCGCTATGTGTGGGTGCGCGACGCGGCGTTCTGTGTGTACGCGCTGCTGCGGCTGGGCTTCACGGGCGAGGCGAAGGCGTTCATGGGGTTCGTGACCCGGCACATCAGCCCGGGCGACGGCCGGGCGTCGGGCCCCTTGCAGATCATGTACGGCATCGACGGCCGCACCGACCTGCACGAGCGCACCCTCGACCATCTGGAGGGGCACCAGGGCTCGGCGCCGGTCCGGGTCGGCAACGCCGCCGCCTCCCAGCTCCAGCTCGACATCTACGGCGCTCTCATCGACTCCATCTACCTCTCCGACAAGTGGGCCGAGCCGGTCTCCAGCGACCAGTGGAACGACGTGTGCGCGCTGGTCGACTGGGTGTGCGCGCACTGGGACCAGCCCGACGAGGGCATCTGGGAGACCCGGGGCGGCCGGAAGAACTTCCTGTACTCGCGGCTGATGTGCTGGGTGGCGATCGAGCGGGGCATCCGGATGGCCAACCGGCGCGGCCTTCCCGCCGACCTGCTCCGCTGGCGGGAGTGCCGCGACACGATCTACCGGCGGATCATGGAGCGCGGCTGGTCCGCGCGGCGCCGCGCCTTCGTCCAGTACGAGGACGGCGACGTGCTGGACGCGGCGGTGCTGATGATGCCGCTGTGCAAGTTCATCGCCCCGACCGACCCCAAGTGGCTGGCCACGCTGGACGCGCTGACCGAGGAGCTGGTCTCCGACTCGCTGGTCTACCGGTACGACCCGCAGGCCAGCCCCGACGGGCTGCGCGGCGACGAGGGCACGTTCTCCATCTGCTCGTTCTGGTACGTCGAGGCCCTCACCCGCGCCGGCCGGCTGGACGAGGCGCGGCTGGCGTTCGAGAAGATGCTGACGTACGCCAACCATCTCGGGCTGTACGCCGAGGAGATCAGCCACACCGGGGAGCAGCAGGGCAACTTCCCGCAGGCGTTCACGCACCTGGCGCTGATCAGCGCGGCGGTCAACCTGGACCGGGCGCTGGGCTGACGCCCCGGCGGGCGTTTCAGTGTCCGTGGCCGTCGGAGGGGTGCTCCTGCTGAGGGGCGCGGGTGGTGGCTTCCCCGGCCCGGACGGTGAAGGCCGCCGTGTGGACCTTCCCGTCGTGCTTGAAGTCCAGGAACAGGCGGTAGCTGCCGCTGCTGGGGGCCGTCGCCGTGAACGAGATGTCCGGGCCGGGCCTGGTGGTGCCGTCGCCGGGTTCGCCGTTCGGGTGGACGTGCAGGTAGGCCAGGTCGCCGGAGCGCAGGGCGACCAGGTGGCCGTACGCGCCGAGGTAGGGCTGGAGGTCGGTGACGGGCCTGCCGGCGCGGGAGACCTTGAGGGTGAGTTCGCTCGCCTTGCCCGGGTGCAGGGCCCCGGCCAGCTCGACCTGGTAACCGCCGGTCCGCGCCGTGCTGCTGGGGGCGGGGAGCTCCTTGGGGTCGTACGGCCCCGCGACGGCGAGGTCCGCTCCGAGGGTGAGGTTTCCGATGCCCCGCTGCGCCGGGGTGAAGTCGGCGAAGACCCGGTAGCCGCCCGCCCGGGGCAGGTCGACGGGGGTGCTCCAGGTGCCGTCGGCGGCGCGGGTGGGGTGCAGATGGCGGTAGGTGGTCAGGTCGCGTGAGGCGACGATGAGGTGGAGTTCCTTGTCGTGCTCGCGCTCGTAGGCAGTGACGGCGCGGCCGTTGCCGTCGCGGACGGTGAAGCGCAGGTCGGCGCGGTGCCCGGCGGTCACACGCGGCGTCCGCAGGTCGAGGGTGTAGCCCTGCTGGGAGATCTGGAGGCCGCCGGCCGGGGGTGTCTCGTGTCCGGCGTGGCCAGGGTGCCCCGGGTGCCCGCCGCCGCGCTCGGCGCTGGGTGCGGGTCCGGTGTGTGCGTCCTCGTGCTTCGGCGCGCTCTCGGTGACCACGGGGTCGAGGCTCTGGCCGACGCCGTAGGCCGTGCCGAAGGTGGCCGCCACTGCGGCGGCGAACGCGGTGATCTTCAGTCCGGTGTTCATGGCCGTCATTTCCTCGGGGATCGGGGTCGCGGGCTCGGAATGAGGCCGCCATGCAGCTCACAATACCCCTGGGGGGTACCAAGTCAAGCGGTGGCGACGCTTGCGTCATATACCGGTGGGGGGTATACAGGACGCCGTGCGGCGATACCCCCGCCCCGTATCTGACCATGATCTTCGAGGAGGCACCCATGTCCGTCACCGCCTACGCCGTCTCCGGCACGTCCCGCGGTCGCCGCGAGGCGACGCTCACGACCGGACGGGTGTGACCATGACGACCTCCACGACCCCCGCCGGCACCGAGGTGGAACTCGTCATCGGCGGCATGACCTGCGCCTCGTGCGCGGCGCGCATCGAGAAGAAGCTCAACCGGATGGACGGCGTCACCGCCACCGTCAACTACGCCACCGAGAAGGCCCGCATCAGCTACGGCGGGGACCTCACCGTCGAGGACCTGATCGCCACCGTCGAGGCGACCGGATACACCGCGCGGGAGCCGGCCCCGCCCGCCGGCCCGACCGCCGGACCGCTCGAGGAGCCCGACGAACTCCGGCCGCTGCGGCAGCGGTTGGTGACCGCCGTGGCGCTCGCGGTGCCCGTCGTCGCGATGGCCATGGTGCCGGCGTGGCAGTTCACGTACTGGCAGTGGCTGTCGCTGACGCTCGCCGCGCCCGTGGTGACGTACGCGGCGTGGCCCTTCCACCGGGCCGCCTTCACCAACGCGCGGCACGGCGCGGCCACCATGGACACGCTGATCTCCGTCGGCACCTCGGCCGCGTTCCTGTGGTCGCTGTGGGCGCTGTTCTTCGGCAGCGCGGGCACGCCGGGGATGACGCACCCGTTCGAGCTGACCATCGCCCGCACGGACGGCGCCGGGAACATCTACCTGGAGGCCGCGGCGGGTGTCACCGCCTTCATCCTGGCCGGGCGGTACTTCGAGGCGCGTGCCAGGCGCCGGGCCGGCGCGGCGCTGCGGGCGCTGCTGGAGCTGGGCGCCAAGGACGTCACCGTGCTGGGCGCGGACGGCCGCGAACACACCGTTCCGGTGGAAGAGCTGAAGGTCGGCGACCGCTTCCTCGTGCGGCCCGGCGAGAAGATCGCGACGGACGGGACCGTGGCCGAGGGGTCCTCGGCCGTGGACGCATCGATGCTCACCGGCGAATCCGTACCCGTGGAGGTGGCGGCCGGGGACCCGGTCACCGGGGCCACGCTCAACGTGGGCGGGCGGCTCGTGGTCGAGGCCACCCGGGTCGGTGCCGACACAGAGCTGGCGCGGATGGCCCGGATGGTGCAGGACGCGCAGAACGGCAAGGCCGCCGCGCAGCGGCTCGCGGACCGCATCTCGGCGGTGTTCGTCCCGGTCGTGATCGCCCTGGCGCTGGGCGCGCTGGGCTTCTGGCTCGGCAACGGAGCCGGGCTGACGGCCGCGTTCACCGCCGCCGTGGCCGTGCTGATCATCGCCTGCCCGTGTGCGCTGGGCCTGGCCACGCCGACCGCGCTGATGGTCGGCACCGGGCGCGGCGCCCAGCTCGGCATCCTCATCAAGGGCCCGGAGGTCCTGGAGTCCACCCGGCGCGTCGACACCGTCGTGCTGGACAAGACCGGCACCGTCACCACCGGCCGTATGACGCTGCTGGCCGTGCACACCGCCGAGGGCACCGACGAGGCGGAGGTGCTGCGGCTGGCGGGGGCGCTGGAGCACTCCTCCGAGCACCCGATCGCCCGGGCCGTCGCCGACGGGGCGCTGCAGAAGCTGGGCTCTGTGCCGACGCCCGAGGACTTCGCGAACGTGCCCGGGCTCGGCGTGCAGGGCGTGGTGGACGGCCACGCCGTGCTGGTGGGCCGGGAGCGGCTGCTCGCCGACTGGGCGCTTCAGCTGCCGCAGGACCTGGCACGGGCCAGGGCGGCGGCCGAGGACGCCGGGCGCACCGCCGTCACGGTCGCCTGGGACGGCGAGGCGCGGGCGGTGCTGGAGGTCGCCGACGCGGTGAAGGACACCAGCGCGGAGGCCGTCCGGCGGCTGCGGGCGCTCGGGCTGCGGCCGATCCTGCTGACCGGCGACAACGCGGCGGTGGCCCGGTCCGTCGCCCGCGACGTCGGCATCGCGGCGGAGGACGTCGTCGCCGAGGTGCTGCCCCAGGACAAGGTCGAGGTCGTCCGGCGGCTCCAGTCCGAGGGACGCACGGTCGCGATGGTCGGGGACGGCGTCAACGACGCCGCCGCCCTCGCCCAGGCCGACCTCGGGCTGGCGATGGGCACCGGCACGGACGCCGCGATCGAGGCCGGCGACCTGACCCTCGTCCGTGGTGACCTGCGGGCCGCGGCCGACGCCATCCGGCTGGCGCGGCGGACCCTGCGCACCATCCGCTCGAACCTGTTCTGGGCCTTCGCCTACAACGTGGCCGCCCTGCCGCTCGCGGCGGCGGGCCTGCTCAACCCGATGATCGCCGGTGCGGCGATGGCCTTCTCGTCGGTCTTCGTCGTGGGCAACTCCCTGCGGCTGCGCACCTTCCGGGCCGCCGTCTGACGGCGGCCCGGGCTACGTCGCGGGCGGGAGCGGAGCACCTCGCCGCTACCGTTCGGGGCGCTGCGCGAGACGGGAACGCGTGGCCGGCCACCGCCGGTCCCGGCCCCGCCCGGCCCCCGGAAGGACCTGAGACCGCCGGCACCCGAACGGACGTGGTGGCCCCAGGGGCGCGCGGGGTGGAACGATCACGCCCCGGGAACTCGTTCAGTTACCGCCGGCCGCGGGCACGTCCGCCGGCCGGTCCGACGCCGCAACGCCACCGCAGGAGAAGCGCATGACCGACCCGACCACGGACGAGGCCACCACCCGTTCGCCGCAGGAGGCCGCGGAGGCCGCCGCCGGACGGGGCCGTGCCCTGGCCGCCGTACTCCATGATCTGCGGACCGTGGACGGTGCCCTCTACGCGGCGGTGGCCGCCACCCCCACGCCCACCCTCGACCGGGCCCTGCGCCGGCTGTCCCACGCGGCCGACCACTCGAAGATCTCGTTCGCCATCGCCGCCGCCCTCGCCCTCGGCGGGAAGCGGCCGCGCAGGGCCGCGCTCGCCGGGGTCGGGGCGATCGCCGTGGCCTCCGCCTCCGCCAACCTGCTCGGCAAGCGCCTGGTCCGCCGGGCGCGGCCGGACCGGGAGGCGGCCCGGGTCACGGTGGACCGGCACGTGCCGATGCCGACCTCGGCGTCGTTCCCGTCCGGGCACACCGCCTCGGCCGTCGCGTTCGCCACCGCCGTCGGCGTGGTGCTGCCCCCGGCGGCGGTCCCGCTCGGGGCGCTGGCGGGCGCCGTCGGCTACTCCCGCGTCCACACGGGGGTGCACTACCCGGGCGACGTGGCCGCGGGCGCGGTCCTCGGCATCGCGAGCGCCACCGTCGCCCTGGCCGTGGCGGCGGCACCGCACACGGCCACGCCGCGGGAGTGGACGCGGCTGTTGCGGCGCGCCGTGTGACGGGGAAAGGAGGCTTCGCACCGAGGACGCCCAGGGGCCGATGTCGTTGTGGTGTCCCTGCCGGCCGCCCCCTCACCCACGTCGGCGGGCCGGGTGCGCCACGCGGGACTCACCCGGGGCGCGGCGCGCCGCTCGCTTGGAACCGGGCGGGCGCGGGAACTCGCCGTAGTGCCCCGCCGTCCTCCGCCCGTGCGGGAGGCGATCATGGTCGAGCCGCCCAGCCCGGTGCCACCGCACCCCACGCCCTCCCCTCCGGCTCCCGGCCGCCCCGACCCGGAGCCCGGGCCTCCCCCGCCGCACCCCGCGCCGGAGCCGCCGCGTCCGGCGCCCCGGCCGAATCCCCTGCCCCGGCCCGTCCCACCCCGGCGCACGCCGGACACCGCCGGGCTATCCGGCCGGCACCAGGGCGACGGGGCAGTGCGCATGGTGCAGGACGGCGTGCACCACCGTGCCCAGCCGCAGCCCGAACCGGCCGCCGGGCGCGTGGCGGGGCAGGACCACCAGGCCCGCCTGCTCCGACGCGGCCACGAGCGCGGCCGAGGGTGAGCCGAGGACCAGGTCCGTGTGGGCGTGGACGTGCGGGAACTCGGCGAGGGGACGGGCGGCCCGGTCGAGGAGCCGGGCGTGCAGGCGCTGTTCGTGGTCCACCTGGCTCACCTGGGGCACCACCACGCCGACGGCGGCGAGCGGTGTCCAGGCGTGCAGCAGCCGGGCGGGGACCTGGCGCAGCTCCGCCTCGGCGAGGGCGAACCGTACGGCGTCCTCGTCGCGTTCGTCGCGCACCCCGACCACGACACCACCGCTCGCCGCCCGCTCCGTGTGTCCCCGGGCCACGACCACCGGGCGGTCGGCGTGCGCGGCCACCTTCAGGCTCACCGAGCCCAGCAGCAGCCCGGTGAAGCCGCCGCGTCCGCGGGTGCCGACCACTACCAGGGCGGTGTCCCGGGAGGCGTCGAGGAGGGCCTCGGCGGGGTGGTCGCGGGCGAGGACGGTGTCGACGCGCAGACCGGGGTGGGATGCGGTGAGGCGGGCCCGGGCGTCCTCCAGGAGGCCTGCGGCCACGTCGAGGAGCCGCCGGTCCGTCTCCTCCTCCTCGGCGCGGGGGCCGACGGCGTGCAGGACGCGCAGCACGGCGCCGCGCAGCCGGGCCTCGGTGGCCGCCCAGTCCGCGGCCGACCAGGTGTGCGGTGTGTCGTCGACGCCGACGAGGACGGTGCCGTGGCGTCCGTGGCCCAGCCTCACCTCGGGCCTCCCTCCCGCCCCTTGCGCAGGAACCGCCGCAGCCGCGCCAGGGGCCAGGTGTTGATGACGTCGTCCTTGGTGAGCCAGCCGCGCTGGGCGGTGCCCACGCCGTAACGCAGGTTGGCCAGGTGGAGGGTGGCGTGGGCGTCGCTGTCGACGGCGAACCGCACCCCGTGCCGCCGGGCCCGCAGGATGTCCTCGTCGCGCAGGTCGAGCCGGTCGGGGTGGGCGTTGATCTCCAGCGCGGTGCCGGTGCGGGCGCAGGCGGCGAAGACCGCGTCCAGGTCGGCGTCCAGGCCCGGCCGCTTGCCGATGATGCGGGTGGTGGGGTGGCCGATGATGTTCACGTACGGGTTCTCGCAGGCCCGCACCAGGCGCCGGGTGAGCGTCTCGCGCCCCTGGTTGAAGTGCGAGTGCACCGACGCCACGCACAGGTCGAACCCGGCCAGGAACTCCGCCGGCCAGTCGACCTCGCCGTCGGGGCCGATGTTCAGCTCCACGCCGTGCAGCAGCCGCATGCCGCCGCGCCGGCCGGCCTTGCCGTGGGCCCCGTCCAGGTGCCGTACGGCCGTACGCTGGGCCAGCATCCGCTCGTCGGTCATGCGCTGCATGTACAGGTTGGGCCCGTGGTCGGTCACCGCATAGTAGGCGTAGCCGCGCCCGGCGGCCGCCGCGACCATCTCCTCCAGCGGGGCGAGCCCGTCGGTGAGGTCGGTGTGGGTGTGCAGGTCGCCCCGGATGTCGCTCTCCTGGACCAGGTCGGGCAGTGCGCCGCGCAGCCCGGCCTCGATCTCGCCGCGGTCCTCGCGCAGCGTCGGCGGGATCCAGGGCAGGCCGAGCCGGGCGTACACCTCCTCCTCGGTCTCGGAGACGATCTTCTCGCCGGTCTCGGTGGCGAACAGGCCGTACTCGGAGAGCTTCAGTTTGTGGTGCACGGCCCGTTCGCGGGTGCGGATGTTGTGTGCCTTGGAGCCGGTGAAGTACTGCAGCGCCGCTCCCCAGGAGTCCAGCGGTACGACACGCAGGTCGACGGAGAGGCCCCTGGTGGTGCGGACCGACGTCTTCTTCTCGCCGCGCACGACGATCTCGGAGACGTACGGCAGCTCCGTGAACGCCCGCATCAGCGCGGCCGGGTGCGCGCCGGCGGCGAGGATGTCGAGGTCCCCGACGGTCTCGCGCAGGCGGCGCAGCGACCCGGCGTAGGTGCAGCGGCGGCAGCCGGCGACCTGTGACAGGGCGGCGACGACGTCCTCGGCGAGGTCCGTGGCGGCGTCGAGCAGGACGCGGCCGCCGGAGGACTTCAGCAGTTCGATGCCGTGCAGGATGTTCTGCTCGGTCTTCGGCCCGAAGCCCTTCAGGTCGCGCAGCCGCTCGGCGTGCAGGGCGTCGGCGAGTTCCTCGACCGAGGCGATGCCCAGCTCCTCGTACAGGACGCTGGCCTTCTTCGGGCCGAGCGTGGGGATCGCGGTCAGCCGGCGGACACCGGCGGGGATCTTCGCCCGGAGTTCCTCCACCGCGCTGACGCGGCCGTCGCGGAGGTACTCGAGGATCTTCTCGGCGATGGACCTGCCGACGTTGGGGATCTCCTGGAGACCCTTGAGGCCGAGGGTGGACACGTCGGCGTGGTAGCCGCCGACGGAGCGCGCGGCCTTCTCGTAGACACGTGCCCTGTACGCGTCTCCTCCGGTGATCGAGATCAGGTCCGCGTACTCCTGGAAGAGCGCGGCGACCTCGTCGTTGGACCGAGCCACACTCTCAGGGTAGGCGGGGACCGGGCGCTCGTGCCTGTGCGCGGCGTGGTACGGGCGCGGCCGCGCGGGTACCCGGGAGGCGCACGACCACCTGGGGAGATGACTCGGATGCTGATCCTCGGACTGCTCCTTGTGGCCGGCTCGGCCGCCTTCACCGTGCTGCTGATCGCCGGCAACCTCTCCGGCGGCCCCGAGTACACCGTGTCGGTCCTGGGCAACGACCTCGTCACCCTGAACACGCTCGCGGTCTTCTGCTCGGGTCTGGCGCTGGCCCTGGTGTTCTGTCTCGGCCTGGCCATGATGACGACGGCCGCGGCACGCCGTCGCCACCGCCACCGGGGCCCCCGGCGACGCGGCCGCGAGGACACCGTCCCCCTGGACGAGATGATGGGCCCGGACAACCGCGCCTGACGGGGCGCGGGCAGCGCACCCACGCTGCTCGGCGTCCCACCGGCACGTCCTGTCGCCGGAGGCCGGCTGAGGCCCGCCTCTCCTGGGTGCGGCTGCTACTCGCCCTGGTACGGCAGCGTGGTGCCCGGCAGCGCGTACTCGTCCCGGCGCCCGCACATGCCGAAGCCGCCGAGCCGGGTGGGGGCCGCCTGGTACGCGGTCGCCTCACCGAGGTACGACGGCTCCCCCGCCTGCAGCGCGTCGAGCTGCGCTCCGGTGCGCTCGGCGGCGGCCAGGGCACCGGCCCGCCACAGCTCACGCCAGGCCGGCACCCTGGCGCGCACCAGCCGGGCGGCGGCCCGCTGGAACTCCAGGTACGGGCCGCTGTCTCCGGCGACCAGGGCCTCGCGCAGGGCGAGGTATCCCTGCACGGCGAGGTCGCGGCGGCGCCTCGCGGCTGCCTCCGTCTGCGGGCCGGTGCCGGGCGGCAGCGTGGCCGCGGCGGCGTACCGGTCGGGGTCGGCCAGCACCTCGGGCGGGAAGGTGAACACCGCGTCCCCGGCTTCCGGCAGGCCGCTGTTCTGCATCAGCACGGTGATGCGCAGGTCGCCGCCCTGCACCATGCGGTGCACGGTGCCCGGGGTGAACCAGGCGACCGAGCCCGGCTCCAGGGGGATGTCGCGGTAGCCGTCGGGGCTCAGGGTCTGCACGGCGCCACGGCCGCCGGTGACGACGTACGCCTCGGTGCACACCAGGTGCAGGTGCGGGCTGCCGCCGCACACGCCGTCGGCGGCCGGCCAGGGGTAGGCGCTCAGGTGGGACAGGCCGACGGCGCCGGGCAGCGGATGCGGCAGGACGGGCTCGGCGCCCTCCACCGGTCGGCTCACCACGGCAGGCCCTCCAGGTACGCGGCGACCCGGTCGCGGTCCCAGGCGCCGTCGGCGACGACGACCCGGTAGCGGTAGGCGAAGGACTCACCCGGCGGCAGCGCGAACTCCTCGAAGAACGCCCAGGAGAAGGCGACCGTCGGGAACGGCTCGGAGCGCACGAACCAGTGCGACTCGTGGATCGCGGACCGTTCGTCCAGGTTCTCCGGCGCATGGGCGAAGACGACCGTGGAGTGCGCGTCGACCTCGTCGTGCTCGGTGGTGAACGCCAGCCACGGGCTCTGGCTGCCCATGAGCTTGCCCGCGTCCGCGTCGGTGCCGGGGGCGAGGACCGTGCCGCCGGTGAAGTCGCGCGGGCCGCGCCACTGGAGCCCGGTGTAGCCGGCCATCTCGCGTCCGGCGGTGGTCGGGGAGCCGAAGGCCAGCGGCGTGTCGCGGACGTTGGTGAGGCGGATCGCCCAGTCCAGGGCCCAGGCGCCGGCTTCCTCGTCCACCGAGTGGACCACGATGTCCCGGACCTCCCGGGCCCACTCCTGCCCGCCGTTCTCCACCCAGGTGAGGTCCTCCGTGAAGGCGAGGCGGCCCTCCTCGGCCGTGAAGGCGGAGAACCCGTCGTGCCGCATCGAGCCGACCCGGTCGGGCAGGGCGAGGTACCCCTGGCCGTGCACGTAGCAGTTGCCGCCCCAGAAGTTCTGCCCGGACAGGTGACTGGCCGTCATCTGCAGGCCCTTGTGCCAGCGGTGGTCGTTCGGGCGGTAGCCGGTCACCGTCCGGCCGGCCAGGGTGCGCACCGGGTGGGCGTACGGCTTGGGCGCCTCGAACGCCTCGGGGTCGGGGCGGTAGACGTAGCGCAGGATCTCGGTGCCGTTCGCCGCCGTGACCGCGATGTCCTCGCCGTGGGTGTGGCTGACTCGGATGCTCATGCGCGCTCCTTGGGGGCCCAGTCGGGGTGGTCCCCGTGCATGGCCGCGTAGAAGGGGTCGCCCGGGCCGATCTCACCGGCGCGTACGGGGCTGCCGGTGAACGCCGCCTTGTACAGCGCGGCGGCGAACTCCAGCGTGGCGCGGGCGTCCCGGCCGCTGCCCGGGGGTCTGGTGCCGCTGTCGTAGGCGTCGAGGAGGGTGCCGAGCTGGGCGGTGTGCGAACTGGGCACGTCGTGCGGCGGGGTGCGCCAGGCGGAGACGCGCTCGGAGGGGACGTGCGGGGCCGGGGTGTAGACCCAGTTGTCGTTGCCGTGCCCGTACAGGTGGGTCAGCTCGACCGTGGCGTCGGCGCAGTCGATGCGGATGCGGCTGACCTCGTCCGGGGAGAGCACGCTGTTGACGACGGTGGCCAGGGCGCCGCCGCGAAAGCGCACCAGGGCGGTGGAGACGTCCTCGCTCTCGGTGTCGTGCACCAGTCGGGCGGCCATGGCCCGGATCTCCTCCCACGGGCCGAGCAGGTGCAGCAGCAGGTCGTACTGGTGGATGCCGTGGCCCATGGTCGGGCCGCCGCCCTCGGTGGCCCAGCGTCCGCGCCACGGCACGGCGTAGTAGGCGGCGTCGCGGTGCCAGGTGGTCTGGCAGTGCGCGACCAGCGGGGTGCCCAGCTCACCGCTGGTGATCAGCCGGCGGGCATGCTCGGCGCCGGAGCCGTAGCGGTGCTGGAAGACGACGGCAGCGTACGCCCCCGAGGCCTCCTCGGCCGCCGCGATGTCGTCGTACTCGGCGAGCGACAGGCACAGCGGCTTCTCGCACAGCACCCAGGCGCCCGCCTTGAGCGCGGCCACCGTCTGCTCCCGGTGCAGGGCCGGGGGCGTGCCGATGAGGACGAGGTCGGGGCGTACGGCGTCCAGCATGTCGCCCATCGACGTGTACCCGGCGACGTCCTCGCCCGCCAGCTCCCGGAAGGCGTCCAGCCGGCCCTGGTCCACGTCGACGGCGGCGACCAGGTCCACGCGGTCGGCGTGGGCTCTGAGCGCGGGCAGATGGCTGCCGCTGACGATGGCTCCGGTGCCGACGACGGCGGCGCGTCGGCGGGCGGAGGACGGTCGGGACACGGACATGCGGCGCTCCTCGGACAGCCGGTGGACACGCGCTCGGAAAGCGCTTGCACTCGACACGCGACCCTAGGCGCGCGAGATTGTCAGGACAACCCCCCGTGCGGTGATCTTGGCCAAGGGCGCACCTGTCGAGGCAGGCCGAGCGCGGACCGTGGGGCGCCCCGGCCGAGCGGTTCCGCGCGAGCGCGGCGACGGGCCCGTCCCGCCGGGGGCCGCCTGCCGCGGGTCCTGAAGAGCCGGGCCCGCGGACGTGAGGCCGATGAGTTTGCGGTGGTGGTGCGGTCTACCCCCTCGACGAAAGGAGCGCACCATGCGCAAGATCATCGTTTGCACGTTCCTGACGCTGGACGGCGTCATGCAGGCGCCGGGCGGTCCGGACGAGGACCCCGAGAGCGGCTTCCCGCACGGCGGCTGGCAGAAGCCGGTGTCGGACGAGGAGGTCGGCGCGGCGATCGCCGGCTGGTACCAGGACTCCGACGCGATGCTGCTCGGCCGCAAGACGTACGAGATCTTCGCGTCGTACTGGCCGACCGCCGATCCGGAGAACCCGTTCACCGAGCGGATGAACAGCATGCACAAGTACGTGGCGTCCAGGACCCTGACGTCCGTCGAGTGGCAGAACTCCACGCTGCTGGAGGGCGACACCGTCGAGGCGGTACGCGAGCTGAAGGCGTCCGACGGCGGCGCCGTCAACGTCGTCGGCAGCGGCGACCTCGCCCAGACCCTGATGCGGCACGACCTGGTCGACGAGTACCGGCTGACCATCCATCCGGTGATCATCGGCACCGGCAAGCGGCTGTTCGCCGAGGGTGCGATCCCCACCGCCCTGGAGCCGGTCAGCGTCTCGGCGACGAAGGGCGGCACCGTCGTCGGTGTCTACCGGCCGAGCGGCAAGCCCGCCTACGACAGCTACTAGGGTCTGTCGTTCGGGTCAGTCCGGCGTCGCGGGCTCTGGCACGCACATCCGCGGCGTTGTCGTCGGTTGCCGACGCTCCGCGTCGCCGCCCCGGGCCTCCCCGCCGGCCGGGGTACGGGTGGCCGGGGCGCGGAAGCGGTAGCGGCGTTCCGGGCGGCCCGCCACGCCGTAGCGCAGGGACACCTCCGCGCTGCCGACGGTGTGGAAGTACTCCAGGTAGCGGCGGGCGCTGACGCGGGAGACGCCGGTCAGACGCGCGCACTCGGTGGCGGACAGCGTGCCGTCGGCCTCGCGCAGGGTGCGTTCGATCAGCTCGGCGGTCTCCACGCTCATGCCCTTGGGCAGGGCGGGAACGGATGCCGCCGCTCCGGCCAGCACGCGGTCCACGTCGGCCTGGCTGCGCACGACCGTGCCGAGCAGCCGGCCGCGCCGGTCGGCGTACCGCTCCAGGCGGGCGCGCAGGTCCTCGAACGCGAACGGCTTGAGGAGGTAGTCGACGACGCCCTGCCGGACGGCGCCGCGCACCGTGTCGGCCTCCCGGGCGGCGCTGATCACCATGACGTCGCAGTCGTGGCCGGCCGTGCGCAGCCGGGGGATGACGTCGAGGCCGAACAGGTCCGGCAGGTACAGGTCGAGCAGGACGAGGTCGGGGCGGAGTTCGTCGACGGCCGTGACGGCCTGCTCGCCGGTGCCGGCGACGCCGACGACCCGGAACGGCTCGACGCGCTCCACGAAGGCGCGGTGCACCCGGGCCACCATGAAGTCGTCGTCGACGACGAGGACGTCGATCACGTCGGCCGCCGCGGGCGCCCTGCTCATCGGTTCGCTCCTTCCGCCACCGCGCCGGTGGGGTGGCTGACGGTCGTGCGGGGGCGTGAACACCGCCCCGTCGGGTGTGGGTCACCCAGCTTCCACCGCCGTGACGTTCGCAGACCAGCCGGGTGAGCGCCAGACCCGCGTCGCTGCGAGGACGGCAGGTGGGCGACGAGCTCGCGGCTGCCTGCCAGGGGCACAGCCACGAGGGGAACACAGGCGCACGCGCCGCCCGCGACCACAAAGAACAGAACCTCCGTTGGTTGCGGAAGGAGGACACCCGGCCGGGGTGCGGGCACCATGTGGCCCACGTCACCCGCTCCCCCACCGGATCACCCGTCCGCATCGACCGACAGGTGGTGGCACACGTGCGCCTGCGCACCCCCCTCGCCCTGCTCGGGGCCGCCGTGCTCGTCCTCGTGGGTCCGCCGCTGCTGGCCACCGGCAGCGGCACCGGGACCGGCACGCAGATCCCGGGCCTGCGCTTCATGGTCCCCAACACGCCCGGCGGCGGTTACGACATCACGGCGCGTACGGCCGCGAAGAACGCCGAGGACGCCGGACTCACCCCCACCGTCGAGGTGTTCAACCTGCCCGGCGCGGGCGGCACGGTGGGTCTGAGCCGCCTGGTGAGCGAGCACGGCAACGGCAGGCTCGCCATGACGATGGGGCTCGGTGTGGTGGGCGCGGTCCGCTCCAACCACGCCCCGAAGACCCTCGCGGACACCACTCCGATCGCCCGGCTCACCGAGGAGCAGGACGTCGTCGTGGTCGCCAGGGACTCCCCGTACGAGACGATCGACGAACTCATCGGCGCCTGGCGGAAGAGCCCGGGCAAGCTGCCGGTGGGCGGCGGCTCGTCGCCCGGCGGGCCGGACCACCTGGCGCCGATGCTGATGGCGAAGGCGGCCGGGATCGCGCCCCGGCGGGTCAACTACATCCCCTTCGACGGCGGCGGCGAGCTGCTCGCCTCGATCCTCGGCGGCAAGGTCGCCTTCGGGGTGTCCGGCGTCGGCGAGTACCTGGACCAGATCAAGGCCGGTGAGCTGCGGGTCCTGGCCGTCACCGGCCCCGAGCGGGTCGACGAGTTGAAGGACGCGCCGACGCTGAAGGAGTCCGGCTACGACGTGGAGTTCACCAACTGGCGCGGCATCGTCGCCCCGCCCGGCCTGAGCGACGCCGAGCGCGGCAAGCTCGTCCGCCTCGTCGAGGAGCTGCACGCGTCGGACGAGTGGCAGAAGTCCCTGAAGCAGAACGGCTGGGACGACGCCTTCCTCACCGGGGAGAAGTTCGGCGCCTTCCTGGAGGCGCAGGACCAGCGCGTGGTGGCGGTGCTGAAGGAGCTGGGACTGTGATGAGCACGCGGACGGACACACCCCCGGCCGGGACGGGAGCCGAGCGCCGTTCCTGGCTGCGCGACCACTCCGAACTCGGCGTGTGCGCGCTGCTGCTGACGCTCGGTGTGCTGGTCCTGACCGACGCCCTGACCATGGACGTCGACCTCACCCAGCGCGGCCCGGTCGGCCCGAGGACCGTCCCGGTCGTCGTCGGCGCCGGCCTGCTGGTGATCGCCGCCCTGCTCGCCGTCGACGTGCTGCGCGGCGGCCGGGGCCAGGCCGAGACCGGCGAGGACGTCGACCTGTCGGAACCCGCCGACTGGCGCACGGTGCTGCTGCTGGCGGGGGTGTTCCTCGGCGCGGCCGTCCTCATCGAACCGCTCGGCTTCCCCGTCGCCGGGGCGCTGCTGTTCTGGGGCGCCGCCTACGCCCTCGGCAGCCGCAGCACCGACCGCGATCCGCTCATCGCGGCGGCCCTGTCCCTGGTCACCTACGCCGTCTTCACCCACCTGCTCGGAGTGCCGCTGCCCGGCGGTCCGCTGATGGGAGTGCTGTGACATGAACGCCCTCACCTCCCTCTGGGACGGCTTCGGTACGGCCCTGACCCCGGTCAACCTGCTGTGGGCCGCGGTCGGTGTGCTGCTCGGCACGGCGATCGGGGTGCTGCCCGGCATCGGCCCGGCGATGGCGGTGGCGCTGCTGCTGCCGGTGACGTACGGGCTCGAACCCACCGGCGCGTTCATCATGTTCGCGGGCATCTACTACGGCGCCATGTTCGGCGGCTCGACCACCTCGATCCTGCTGAACACGCCCGGCGAGAGCGCGGCCGTCGTCGCGGCTCTGGAGGGCAACCCGATGGCCAAGTCCGGCCGGGGCGCGCAGGCGCTCGCGGCCGCCGCCATCGGGCACTTCGCGGGCGGCATGGTGGGCACGCTGCTGCTGGTGGCGCTCGCCCCGACGGTCGCCGACCTGGCGGTGGACATCGGCGCGCCGGACTACTTCGCCATCATGGTGCTGGCGTTCATCGCGGTGACGTCGGTGCTGGGCTCCTCCCGCGTGCGGGGCCTGGCGTCCCTGCTGATCGGCCTCACGCTCGGTCTGGTGGGCCTGGACCAGATGACCGGCCAGCAGCACCTGACATTCGGCTCCCTGCAGCTGGCCGACGGGATCGACGTGGTCATCGTCGCGGTCGGGCTGTTCGCGATCGGCGAGGCGCTGTGGGTCGCCGCGCACCTGCGGCGCAGGCCGCCCGAGCCGATCCCGGTGGGCCGGCCGTGGCTGGGCCGCAACGATGTGCGGCGGACCTGGAAGGCGTGGGCGCGCGGCCCGTTCATCGGCTTCCCGTTCGGCGCGGTCCCCGCCGGTGGCGCGGAGATCCCCACCTTCCTCTCCTACGTCACGGAGAAGCGCCTGTCCAAGCACCAGGACGAGTGGGGCAAGGGCGCCATCGAGGGCGTCGCCGGGCCGGAGGCGGCGGCTTCCGCCTCGGCGGCGGGGACGCTGGTGTCGATGCTGACCCTCGGCCTGCCGACCACGGCGGTCGCGGCGGTGATGCTGGCCGCGTTCCAGCAGTACGGCATCCAGCCCGGCCCGCTGCTCTTCGCACGCGAACCCGACCTGGTGTGGGGCCTGATCGCGTCCCTGTTCGTCGGCATGGTGCTGCTGCTCGCGCTGAACCTGCCGCTGGCGCCGCTGTGGGCGAGACTGCTGCGCATCCCACGGCCGTACCTGTACGCCGGGATCCTGTTCTTCGCGGCGCTCGGCGCGTACGCGGTCGGCGGCGAGGTGATCGACCTGGTGACCTTGCTGGTCATCGGCCTGATCGGGTTCGGGATGCGGCGTTACGGCCTGCCGGTCCTGCCCGCCGTGATCGGTGTCATCCTCGGCCCGAACGCCGAACAGCAGCTGCGCCGCGCCCTGCAGATCAGCGACGGCAGCGTCACGGGCCTGGTCGACACGCCGTTCGCGGTGACCGTGTACGCGGTGATCGCGGTGCTGCTGGCCTGGCCGCTGCTGAAGCGGCTCGTGACCCGCGAGCGGGCCCGGGCCTGACGGCCGGCGGCCCGCCCCACTCCCCTGGGGGCGGGCCGGCGGTCCGCGGTGGAGCTACAGCGTGCGTTCCAGCCGGTCCGCCACCAGCTTGACGAACCGGGCCGGTTCCTTCGGCTGACCGCCCTCGGCGAGCACCGCCAGGGCGTGCAGCAGCTCGGCGGTCTCGGCGAGCTCCGCCTTGTCGGCGTGCTCCTTGTACGCCTGGTTCAGGCCCTTGACCAGCATGTGGTCCGGGTTGAGCTCGAGGATGCGCCGGGTGCGCGGCACCTCCTGGCCCATCGCGCGGTACA
Organism: Streptomyces sp. NPDC052682; assembly: GCF_040678435.1. Classification (NCBI taxonomy): domain Bacteria; kingdom Bacillati; phylum Actinomycetota; class Actinomycetes; order Kitasatosporales; family Streptomycetaceae; genus Streptomyces; species Streptomyces sp. NPDC052682. The sequence continues at coordinate 66,519 of NZ_JBFATS010000009.1, forward strand.
TGTTCTCCAGCGCCGGGGTGAGGTCGTGCGCGTCGGAGACGAGGCAGGCCGGGGACGTCGTCAGACGGGAGGACAGGCGGACCTCCTTTACGTCCTCCGCCAGCCGCTCCTTCATCCAGCCGAGCAGACCGCCGTACTCCTCGGCCTGCTTCTCCTTCTCGTCCTCGGTCTTCTCCTCGTCCTTCGCGTCGAGGTCGATCTCGCCCTTGGCGACGGACCGCAGCTTCCTGCCCTCGAACTCGCCGACGGCGTCGACCCACACCTCGTCGACCGGGTCGGTGAGCAGCAGCACCTCGATGCCCTTGGCGCGGAAGGCCTCCATGTGCGGGGAGTTCTCGATGCTCTGCCGGGAGGCGCCGGTGAGGTAGTAGATGTCCTCCTGCCCGTCCTTCATCCGCTCCACGTAGGCCTTGAGCGTGGTCGGGTCGTCGTCGCCGTGGGTGGTGGCGAAGGAGGCGACGGCGAGGATCGCGTCCCGGTTCTCGGCGTCGGTGATCAGGCCCTCCTTGAGGACCGCGCCGAACTCCCGCCAGAAGGTGGCGTACTTGTCCGGGTCCTTGGCCTTCATGTCCTTGACCGTGGACAGGACCTTCTTGGTGAGCCGGCGCTGCATCATCCGGATGTGCCGGTCCTGCTGGAGGATCTCGCGGGAGACGTTGAGCGACAGGTCCGCCGCGTCCACGACGCCCTTGACGAAGCGCAGGTAGGGCGGGAGCAGGGCCTCGCAGTCGTCCATGATGAAGACGCGCTTGACGTACAGCTGCAGGCCGCGCTGGTAGCCCTGGGTGAACAGGTCGTGCGGGGCGTGCCCGGGGATGAACAGCAGCGCCTGGTACTCGAAGGTGCCCTCGGCCTGGAGCCGGACGGTCTCCAGCGGGTCGCGCCAGTCGTGGCTGATGTGCTTGTACAGCTCGTGGTACTCGTCGTCGGACACCTCCTCCCGCGAGCGGGCCCACAGGGCCTTCTGGGAGTTCAGCGTCTCGGGCTCGGGGGCCTGGTCGCCGTCGTCGCCGTCCGTCTTCTCCGTCTTCTCCGTCTTCTCGGGGACGAGGCGGATCGGCCAGGTGATGAAGTCCGAGTACCGCTTGACGATCTCCCGGATCTTCCAGGTGACGGTGTAGTCGTGCAGCTGGTTCTCGGGGTCCGCGGGCTTGAGGTGCAGCGTGACGGCGGTGCCCTGCGGGGCGTCCTCGACGCTCTCCAGCGTGTAGGTGCCCTCACCCCGGGACGACCAGCGGGTGCCCTGCCGCTCGCCGGCGCGCCGGGTCACCAGGGTCACCTCGTCCGCCACCATGAAGGCGGAGTAGAAACCGACACCGAACTGGCCGATCAGCTGGTCGGCGCCCGCCGCGTCCTTGGCCTCCTTCAGTTCCTTCAGGAACGTGGCCGTGCCCGAGTTGGCGATGGTGCCGATGAGCTGCCCGACCTCGTCGTACGACATCCCGATGCCGTTGTCCCGCACGGTGAGGGTACGGGCGTCCTTGTCGATCTCGATCTCGATGTGCAGGTCGGAGACGTCGGCGTCGAGGGTGTCGTCCCGCAGCTTCTCCAGGCGCAGCTTGTCGAGCGCGTCGGAGGCGTTGGAGACGAGCTCGCGCAGGAACACGTCCTTGTTCGAGTAGACCGAGTGGATCATCAGCTGGAGCAGCTGACGCGCCTCCACCTGGAACTCGAAGGTTTCGGTCGGCATGGTTCGCGATTACCTCACGGGTCCGTAAGTCGCCGGAACTGGTGGTAATCACTGTAAAACAGCATGTCAGTCCGGGTGGTGCCGTTGCCGGAGCTGGTGTGGCACGACGGCGCTCACCCCCGGAACCGCTCCCCGCACGGCGGATGCTCCGGCAGGTGCTTCTCGGCCCACTCCCCGAGCTCCTGCAGCGCGGACCGCAGGGCGGCCCCGGCCTCGGTGAGCCGGTAGCGGACCCGCAGCGGCGGACCCTCCTCGACCTCGCGCAGCACGAGTCCCGCCGCGCCGAGTTCGGTGAGCCGGTCGGAGAGCATGCGCTCGCTGATGCCGGGGATCGCCCTGCGCAGGTCGGTGAAGTGGGCGGGCTGATCCAGCAGCACGGCGACGATCGGGCCGGTCCAGCGCTTGCCGAGCAGCTGGAAGACGCGGGAGATGCCCTTGTCCACCCGCTTGCACGCGCCCACGTCGTGGTCCGGCTCGATCGTCATGCGGTCAGGATACTGCGACCCCGTAGGGGGATGAAAAAAAGTAAGCCCCTGTGTTATTCATAGTCGAGTACGAAGTCTCACCGCCTTACTGGGAGTTCCGCATGGCCACGCTGCTGCACATCGACTCGTCCGTGTTCCCCGCCTCCGCGTCCGCGTCCCGGGCCGTGACGCGGGCGTTCCGCACCACCTGGGAGGAACAGCACCCGGAGGGCACGGTGATCTACCGCGACCTCTCCGTGGACCCGGTGCCACACATCACCGCCGACGCCCACACGGCCGGGTTCGCCGATCCGGCGACGCACACCCCCGAGCAGGCCGCCGCCTTCGCCGAGCGCGTCAAGCTGATCGAGGAGCTCGAGCGGGCCGACGCGGTGCTGATCGGTGCCCCGATGTACAACCTCACGGTGCCCTCGACGCTGAAGGCCTGGCTGGACAACGTCGTCCTGTTCGGCCGTACCGCGGGCGAGGCACAGTCGGCCAAGGGCACCCCGGTGACCGTCGTCGCCAGCCGCGGCGGCGCCTACGGCCCGGGCACGCCGCGCGAGCCGTACGAGTACGTGCAGAACTACCTGTCGGCCCTGCTGGTCGACTTCCTCGGCATGGAGCTCGACTTCATCGTCCCGGAGCTGACCATGGCCCCGCAGAACCCGGCGATGGCCGAGTTGGTCCCCCTCTACGAGGCCTCCCGTGAGCGCGCCCTGCAGGAGGCCGCGGCCAAGGCCAAGAGCCTCGCCCAGCGCCTCGCCGCGTAACCGCCCTGCCAAGGCCCTGTTCCTTCTGACGCGCCGCGGGCGGTCCGCTTGCCTCGCCTGCTCATCTTCAACGGGCGCTCGCACCGGCCGGATCGCCCCCGGCCGCGCCGCCGGACAGGGCGCACGACCGCGGGCCGCGGCCGGTCATCGCACCGGCCGCGGCCCGTCTGCCGTGGGGCGCTCAGCCCTCCTGACGGTTCAGTTGGTCCTCCCGCAGCGCGTCGAGAGGCGGTCGGGGTCCTCGGGCGTGTGCCGCGACGGCCCGCCGGCAGGCCGTGCCCGCCGTGGTGGCCGGCCCGGCCTCGACGTCCGGCACGCCGGGCTGTCCCCTCCCCCAGCAGAAGCCGGGTGCCTGGCCGGCCGTCGATCCCTGCGGCCGAGCGGCTCGGACGGCGCCGGCGCGCCGTGGGCCGCACCGGTGTACGCGGGGGTGTTCGGCGGGCGTGGGTCATGTGGACGTCCCACAGCGCCGCAGACCAGCTCATCATCTCGTCAGGCGGACCAACGCCGCTCCGGTGACTGCGGCCACCGTGCCCGCCATGAGCATCCCGGCCAGGGCGCCTATACCCGCGATCACGACGGGAGACTGGCCCGGATGCCACAACGGCATGGCGGCCGAGCAGAAGACGACCAGCCCCGCGAGCCAGGCGACCGCGGTGGCCCAGATCCATGTCCCGGCGCCCAGGACATGCCGCCGCAGCACCCACCACTGCGCGATGCCCAGGCTCAGCAGCAGAAGCAGGCCGTCGACGACCGCCAGGCCGGCCGCCACAGGCCAACCCCCGACATGCGGAACCACCGCTGAGGGCAGCAGTCCCAGCAGCCAGGCACAGCCCGCCGCCACCGCGGTGGCGGTCACCCAGTGGCGCCGCCGCAGATCGGGCAGCACCTGATGCAGCACGTGGGCCTGCGCCCCACCCAGCAGGGCCCCCTCCGCCATCCCCGCCCCGACCAGCACCGGCCACGTCCCGGCCAGACTCGGATCACCCTCCGGCCCGGCGACCCGCCCGATGCGGGCCTGCGCCGGCCGACGCGGCACGCCGCGCAGGCCGGGGCTCCACGGCCCCGGGCGTCGCCCCGCCGTGCCGCTTCAGCGTCGGCTCCGAGCGCCGCCCGCACGCCCGGCGCGGCCGAGCAGCGGACGGGTCAGTCGTGCGGGACGACGGCGACGGGTGCGGTGGCGTGGTGCACAACGGCGTGGGTGACGGGGCCGATGTGGATGCCGAACGGGCTGCGGCGAACGCGACGGCCCGACGCCGGGTCGGCGGACACCCCGTAGGCGTAGTACGTCGGCGGGTTCCAGCCATGGACGACCCGCAGGGGCGTGGCCCGCCGGGCCGCCGCGTCGAACGCGAACTCGATCAGCGCCTCGTCCGGGCTGCCGGTGTCCAGGCCGAGCACCACGGGACGGTAGGCGGCCGCGGTCGACGGGATACCGACCGGGTCCTTCTCGTGCTCGTCGGCCGCCTGTTCTCCCCCGCGGACCAGGACCACGGGCCGTTCGGCGTGCGCCAGGACCGCCAGGCCGACGGATCCGACCAGGAAGCCACCGATCCCGCTCATGCCACGCGATCCCAGGGCCAGCAACTCGGCATCCTTCAGGGCCGAGCACAGTGCCTCGGCCGGGTTGCCGGAGAGTTGCTGGGTGCTCACCTCGACGCCGGGGTGCCGCAGCCGCAGCCCCTCGGCGGCTTCGCGCGGGATCCGCTCGGTCCAGTGCTGGTGGGTTTCGGCGCCGAGAAGCGGCGCCTGGGCAAGGGGCTCCGGCACCGGCTGCCATACGTGGACGAGCTTGAGCGGCAGCCCACGCAGCTTTGCCTCCCTGGCCGCCCATTCGGCGGCGGCTCGGCTCTCCAGGGAACCGTCGAGACCTACGGTGATGGTGCGGGACATGTTCTCAACCTCCGGAAGTAGGGGCCCGATTCGATCCTTGCGGGCAGGCCCCGGCGACCGTAGGGGCCACTGGTCCCGGACCGGCTCCCGACCGTCCCTGGCACAGGCGGGACGGTGGGTCCGGGACCGGCGCCCTCGCGCCTTCCACGCTCAGCGCGCCGGCCGTCGCGCCACCAGACGGACGCCCTCCGGCCGTGCGGCCGCGCGGCGCGGCCGCGTCAGGGAGTGAACACCTCGTCCAGACGGTCGATCGCCCCGTCGGCACCCAGGTGGTACGTGAACACCAGTCCGCTGTTCGGGTGGGCTTCCAGCCAGTCGAGGAACTCCTGGACACCGATGTGCTGGTTCTCGGTGCTCTCCACGATGGGGTTGGTGACGGTGACGTACGCCGCCTGGTCCATGGGGATGTACGTCTCCTTGCCCACCGTCTCGAAGGGTGCGCCGTCGGAGTCCGCGGGGCCGCAGCCCCAGTTCCCGTGCTTGACGATCAGGCTGAGGGAGCCCCCTTCGGGGGTGTAGCGGTAGACCGCCACCTCGTCGGGTGAGATGGGCATCTTGTGGTCGCAGCCGTCGTCCGAGCCGCCGGAGGCGGCCGGCTCGGCCTGCGCCGGGGCCGAGGCGGCAGGCTGGGGTGCTGCGGAACCCGACGATCCGCCGCTGCCCGTGCCCGTCGTGGGCTTGCCCGCGGGCTTGGCGCCGGCCGTCGGGGTACCGGATCCGGTCCCCGGACCGCTGCCGCCCGGCTTCGCCGTCGCGGTCTTCCCGCCCGCGGGGGCTGCCGTCGAGGGTCCGTCTCCGTTGCAGGCCGTGAGCACCACCGCAAGGACGGCGGCAAAGGCGCTGATCACGGTCGTACGGAGAACGGTGCCCGGTCTGTGTCGGTCGGACTTAATGAAGGCGGCCATGGTGATCCTGTCTGCGAGTGGTGATGGCGGTGACTGTCGCAGGCACAAACGATTTTCGGCCAATCGGCGGTTGCCGCCGTCACCAGGTCGTGGCCGGGTCGTGACACAGCACACGCCGCCGGACGGAGGCCGAAGGGGCGGCCACGTGCACCCGTCTGCGGTGTGGCCCGATCTGCCCGATTCGCCGGTCCGAGATGGTGGAACTGTCGTCGGGGCCGTCCCCACCGAGCAGAAAGGCCGAGCGCGTATGTCGGTGCAGCACGATGACCGCCATGAGAGCCGCGACCTGCAGATCAACCCGGTCTTCAGCCGCGAACCCGTCCATGTGCCCCGGTACGCGATGCCCGAGGGGGAGATGGAACCGGACACCGCCTACCAGGTGGTGCACGACGAGCTGATGCTCGACGGCAATGCCCGGCAGAACCTGGCGACGTTCGTCTCCACCTGGGCCGAACCCCAGGCCCGGCGCCTGATGGCCGAGTGCGCCGAGAAGAACATGATCGACAAGGACGAGTATCCGCAGACCGCGGAACTGGAGAGCCGGTGCGTGCACATGCTCGCCAGGCTCTGGAACGCCCCCGATCCCCGCCAGGCGATGGGCTGCTCGACCACCGGATCCAGCGAGGCGGCCATGCTGGGCGGGCTGGCGCTCAAGCGGCGCTGGCAGCACCGGCGCCGCGCCGAGGGCAAGCCCACCGACCGGCCCAACCTGGTGATGGGCGTCAACGTGCAGATCTGCTGGGAGAAGTTCGCCGACTACTTCGAGGTGGAACCCCGCTACGTGCCGATGGAGGGCGACCGCTATCACCTCACACCCGATACAGCGGTCGAACTGTGCGATGAGAACACCATCGGCGTGGTGGCCGTGCTCGGCTCCACCTTCGACGGCAGCTACGAGCCGGTGGCCGACATCGCCGCGGCCCTGGACGACCTGCAGTCCCGCACCGGGCTGGACATCCCTGTCCACGTCGACGGCGCGTCCGGGGCGTTGATCGCTCCGTTCCTCGACCCGGATCTGGTGTGGGACTTCCGGTTGCCGCGCGTGGCGTCCATCAACACCTCCGGCCACAAGTACGGCCTCGTCATGCCGGGCGTCGGCTGGGCCCTGTGGCGTGCCAAGGACGCCCTCCCCGACGACCTGGTCTTCCACGTCAACTACCTCGGCGGCGACATGCCGACCTTCGCGCTCAACTTCTCACGCCCGGGCGCGCAGGTGGTCGCCCAGTACTACAACTTCCTGCGCCTGGGCTTCGACGGTTACCGGCGCGTCCAGCAGACCTGCCGCGACGTCGCCACCCGGCTGGCCCGGGAGATCGCGGAGCTCGGCCCGTTCGAACTGATCACCGACGGCAGCGACATCCCGGTCTTCGCCTTCCGGATGCGGGAGGGCATCGACCACTTCAGTGTCTTCGACGTGTCCGCCGCCCTGCGCGAGCGCGGCTGGCTGGTGCCCGCCTACACCTTCCCCGAGAACCGCACCGACCTCGCCGCCCTGCGCGTCGTGGTCCGCAACGGCTTCAGCCACGACCTGGCCGACCTCCTCCTGGAGGACCTGCGTCACGTCCTGCCCCGGCTCGACAAGCAGGGTGAACCCCACCGCGACGCCGCGGACACCGGCGCGTTCGCCCACGGCGCGCAGGGCAAGAAGTCCCGCCGCCGGAACCCCCGCTGACCCGGGTCAGCGGCTCCCGACCCGCACGCCGACCACCGACGCACCTGCGGCGGACCGCCCGGCCGCCGCTCGGAGGAGGAACCATGTGCCGCCTTTTCGGTCTCAGCTGCGCACCGCGGCGCGCGCACGCCACCTTCTGGTTGCTGGACGCCCCCGACAGCCTCAGCCGGCAGAGCCACAAGGATCCGGACGGCACCGGCCTGGGGTACTACGCCGCCGACGGCACCCCGCGCGTCGACAAGGCACCCATCGCGGCCTACCAGGACCGGGCCTTCGCACGGGAGGCCCGGCAGGAGGAGTCGGCGACCTTCCTCGCCCATGTGCGCTACGCCTCCACCGGCAGTCTCGACGCGCGCAACACCCACCCCTTCGAGCAGGAGGGCCGGCTCTTCGCGCACAACGGGGTCATCGAGGGGCTCGACCAGCTCGACGACCACCTCGGCGGGGACCGCTCGCTGGTCCAGGGCGACACCGATTCCGAGAGGTTCTTCGCCCTGATCACCCGCCGGACCCGCGAGCACGGCGGGGACGTCTCCGCCGGGATCGAGCAGGCCGCCCGCTGGATCGCCGGGAACCTGCCCGTCTACGCCCTCAACCTGATCCTCATCACCCGCGACGAGCTGTGGGCGCTGCGCTACCCGGAGACCCACGCCCTGTACGTCCTTGAGCGGCGGGCGGGCGGGCAGCACGGCAGCCGGCATCTCGACCACAGCGGCAGTCACGGCCGTATGCGTGTCCATTCAGCGCCCCTGGCCGATCACCCTTCCGTCGTCGTCGCCAGTGAACGCATGGACGACAACCCCCACTGGCGCGAGATGCAGCCCGGCGAACTGCTCCACGTCGGCGCCGACCTGCGCACCACCCGCCAGTTGGTCCTTCCCGACCCCCCGGCACACCAGCTCGCCCTCGACGACCTGCGCCCGGACGCCGCAGCCTCCCAGAAAGCCGCCTAGATCAGGTGGGCGAAGACGACGAGGTTCTCGGTGTAGTCCCTGGCCTGGCGGTCGTAGGCGCCCGCGCAGGTGATCAGGCGGACCTCGGCGCGGTCGGCGTCGGCGTACACGCGGTCGTCGGGGAAGCGGTCCTTGGCGAAGGACTCCGTGTGGTACACCCGGAACGTCGCCTTCTTCCCGTCGGCGCGCAGCACATGGAACGTGTCGCCCTTCTTCAGTTCGACGAGCCGGACGAACACGGCCGCCGACGTCATCGTGTCGACGTGGCCGGCGATGATCGAGGTGCCCCGCTCGCCGGGGGAGGCGCCCTCGGCGTACCAGCCGACGAGGTTGGTGTCGTGGGCCGGCGGGGGCTCGAGCTGGCCGGTGCGGTTGAGGGCGAGGTCGGTGAAGGGCGCGTCGACGGCGATCTTCGGGATGACCAGCCGGGTGGGCCTCGAGCGCGGCAGCTGCTTGCCGGTGGCGGTCTCGTCCGTGCGGCGGAACGGTTCGGCCTGGCGGGAGTCGTCCGCCCCGCGGGAGGCGTCCGTGCGAGGCAGCGGCTCCGTCACCGCGGCGGGCGGCGCGTACGGCGCGGAGTCGGACTCCGGCGACCCGTCACGGCCGCCGAGCAGGTGCACCGCCAGCACCAGGGCGACCGCGCCCCAGAACAGCGCCGCTACGCCCCGGCGGGGTCTGCGCGGCGTGGGCTGCGGGTCGTCGTCGGGAGCGGCGGGAGGGTTGGCTGCCATCGGGACACCACCTCATTCGGGCACGGCAGCGGACACGACACTCGGGAGGGCGGGCCGGGCCGCCGCGACACGGGGTGAGCGTGTGGCGGCGGCCGCGGCGGCTATGACGCCGGGCATCGATCAGGCCACGCCTTGCGCCGTCTTCTTGCGGCGCAGTGCGTACAGACCGGTGCCGACGACGGCCAGGGCGGCGAGTCCGCCCGTGGTGACACCCGTCGAGGCGAGCGCGCCGCCGCCGGTGTGCACGCCGCCGTGCGGCTTCCCACCCTTCCAGGACCCGCCGTTGTGGCTCCAGGAGCCCTCGCCGCTGCTCTTGCCCTTGTAGGTCTCCGGGTCGTACTTCTCGTCCTTGCCGCCGTCCCAGTCGTTGACCGCGGCCAGCGCGCCGCCACCGGTGTGGACACCGCCGTGCGGCTTGTGGTGGCCGCCCTTGACCCAGCCCCCGGACTCCTCCTTGCCGGACTCCTTGCCGGCGCCCCAGTCGTCCCCGGTCACCGAGGCGAGCGCGCCGCCACCGGTGTGCACGCCACCGTGCGGCTTGTGGTGGCCGCCCTTGACCCAGCCCCCGGACTCCTCCTTGCCGGACTCCTCCTTGCCGGACTCCTCCTTGCCGGACTCCTCCTTGCCGGACTCCTCCTTGCCGGACTCCTCGGGCGCCGACTCCTTGCCGGTGCCCCAGTCGTCCCCACTCACCGAGGCGAGCGCTCCGCCACCCGTGTGCGTCCCGCCATGGGGCTTGTGGTGCTTGCCGTGTGAGTCGTGCTCCTTGCCGTAGGAACTGTCTTCGTGGTCCCACCAGACCGTCGCGGAAGCGGTGGGCGCGGCGATCGCCAGCGCGGCCGTGGCCGTCGCGGTGGCGAGCAGCATGCGGGCAGAGCGCATCTGAAAGTCCTTCCGTCGCAGCCGCGGAGCTGACACTTCATCAGCTGACACATCGCGGTCTCGACGTGAACCACCGTCAGTGATCCCACGCGGGCGCACCATCCGAGGCGCTCACATGGGCTACCAGGGGCGCTCACTCGGGCTACTGCACCACTCCTCCGGAGCACCCGCCCTCCCACCCCGACGGACCGGCCCCAGCCCGTCGACGCCCCTCGCACGCGCAGGGGTACACCCCAGGCAGCGGCAATCTGCCCAGGTCAGCCGCGTGGAGAGACCCTCGCGCGACCGGGGCGTGCTCACACGTCGCACCATGCGGTGGCGCTGACCGTGGGCGTACGCCCGCCTCCCAGGCGCCGGCACGTCAGCCACCCACCGACCTGACCACCGCCCCCAACCGGGCACCGCCCGACTCCGCACAGGCCGCCAGGGGCACCGGGCGGAACGGGCCAGGTGGGAGCCCAAGCGGGAGCCCGGGCGGCAGGGTCGGGCAGACGCCCAGGCCGGAGGCCACACGGGAGCGCCGGGCAGAAGACCGCAAGGGAAGGCCGGCGGGAGGGTAGGGCAGGAGAGCCGGGCGGGAGCCCGAGCAGGAGGCCACAGGCGGCAGGGCCGGGCAGGCGGGAACCCGGGCGGCAGGGCCGGGCAGGTGCCTACCCGGCAGGGCAGCAACCCGAGCAGGAGGGCGCACGGCAGGGCCGGGCAGGAGGCCCGCCCACCAGGGGTTGCTGCCGGCTCGCGTCCGGCGCTTCCGCCGTGGCGCTGCCGCGGGCCGAGTTCCGGCTGGTCGCCGCCACGCCCTGCCGCAGCCGCCATACCCTGAAGGGCGGCCTCCTGCTGTCCCTCGTATGCGTCGACGCGCCGGGCGCGGCGGGGCACGCACAGCCCGGCGCGTCAGGCCGCTCGTGGTGCTGCGCGATCACGCCGCGCCACGGTCCGCCCCCGCCCCTGCCGCTCCGGCCATCCCGGTGGCCGCCCCCCCAGGCCCTGACCGGACACACGCTGGTACTGGCGTTGCCCACCTCGACGTGCCGGGCCCGGCGATCGCCCGGACGTGGTCACCGCCGATCCCCGTGCCACCCCGGCACCAGCGACACATTCCGGACAATCAACCCCACACCACCCCACGCATCACCCGGAAACCCGTGCGGTTAGCATATGAGCGCCGCTTAGCTCGAAAGAGCCGCCTAGCTCGAAAGATAAGCCTGTGACTGTCAACGACGACTCGTTCACCAACTGGAAGAACCGCGAGGAGATCGCGGAGTCGATGATCCCGATCATCGGGAGGCTGCACCGGGAGCGGGACGTCACCGTCCTGCTGCACAGCCGCTCCCTGGTGAACAAGTCGGTGGTCAGCATCCTCAAGACCCACCGATTCGCCCGGCAGATCGCCGGTGAGGAGCTCTCGGTCACCGAGACGATGCCGTTTCTGCAGGCCCTCACCGCGCTCGACCTGGGCCCGTCCCAGATCGACATCGGCATGCTGGCCGCGACGTACCGGAGCGACGACCGCGGCCTGACGGTGCACGAGTTCACCGCCGAGGCCGTCGCCGGAGCGACCGGCGCCAACAAGATCGAGCGCCGCGAGCCGCGCGACGTCGTCCTGTACGGCTTCGGCCGCATCGGCCGGCTCGTGGCCCGCCTGCTCATCGAGAAGGCCGGCTCGGGCAACGGGCTGCGGCTGCGCGCCATCGTGGTGCGGGGGGGTGGTGAGCAGGACATCGTCAAGCGGGCCTCGCTGCTGCGCCGCGACTCCATCCACGGCCAGTTCCAGGGCACCATCACCGTCGACGAGGCGAACAGCACGATCCTCGCCAACGGCAACGAGATCAAGGTGATCTACGCGAACGACCCCTCCGAGGTCGACTACACCGCGTACGGCATCAAGGACGCCATCCTCATCGACAACACCGGCAAGTGGCGCGACCGCGAGGGCCTGTCCCAGCACCTGCGTCCCGGCGTCGACAAGGTGGTGCTGACCGCGCCGGGCAAGGGCGACGTCCCGAACATCGTGCACGGCGTCAACCACGACACCATCAAGCCGGACGAGCGGATCCTGTCCTGCGCGTCCTGCACCACCAACGCGATCGTCCCGCCGCTGAAGGCGATGGACGACGAGTTCGGGGTGCTGCGCGGGCACGTGGAGACGGTCCACTCGTTCACCAACGACCAGAACCTGCTGGACAACTACCACAAGTCCGAGCGCCGCGGCCGCAGCGCGCCGCTCAACATGGTCATCACCGAGACGGGCGCCGCCTCCGCCGTGGCCAAGGCGCTGCCCGACCTCAAGGCGAAGATCACCGGCAGCTCGATCCGCGTCCCGGTGCCGGACGTCTCGATCGCGATCCTCAACCTCCAGCTCGCCCGCGAGACCACCCGTCAGGAGGTCCTCGACTACCTGCGCAACGTCTCGCTGACGTCGCCGCTGAAGCGCCAGATCGACTTCATCAGCGCCCCCGACGCGGTCTCCAGCGACTTCATCGGCTCCCGGCACGCCTCGATCGTCGACGCCGGCGCCACCAAGGTGGACGGCGACAACGCGATCCTCTACCTGTGGTACGACAACGAGTTCGGCTACTCCTGCCAGGTCATCCGCGTCGTCCAGTACGTCTCGGGCGTGGAGTACCCGACGTACCCGGCCCCGGCGGCCTGACCCGCCGGCCGCCGTTCCCCGGTCAGCGGCGCCGCGCCCGGTACAGGTCGCGGAGCAGGGCGATCTCGGCACCGTGGTGGAGCACCTCCTGGTTGACCCACCAGACGATGTCGAGGAACGGCTCCTCGGCGTCGCTGCCGTGGGGATAGGTGCAGTACCCCACGGTGTCGAGCGCGGCGTCGCCGGCGCCCAGCAGGGCCGTGCGCCAGGCCCCGGCCGCGGCGTCGAACGCGGCGACCGCGGCGGTGGCACCCCCGGCGACCTCGTGGTCGTCCCGGGTCAGGGCGCGGCGGCCGGCCGTGTGGTCGGCGCGCAGGGCCAGCATCTCGGTGAGATGGCTCAGACGCCACGCGAGGGTGGTGAAGGGCGGCGGCCAGGGGTGCGGGTAGGGCGCGGCGTCGCGTCCCCAGTCGCCCTTGCCGGCGAGGTGGGTGGCCCGTGCGCCCGGCCCGTCGGCGCGCCGCCGTACCGACCAGCACTCCGGCACCGGCTCCCAGAGGTACTCCTCGTCGCTCAGCGGCCCGACCTCGGTGTCCGTGCCGTCGCCGCTGTCCATGACGGGTCCGGCCAGACGGGCGGTGAGGCGTTCGCGGGCGAAGTCGAACTGGTCCAGCAGCGGGGCCAGACGGGGTGGGATCACGGGGTGCTCCTGTGGCGGGCCGGCCGTCGCTCCGGGCCGGTCTTCGGCGCGGAGGGTCGTTCGTGCGGCCCGCCAGCCTGTCACGGCCGGCCCGGAGGCCGCCCGTGGATTTCGCCTCCGGACGCCCTGGCGACCTATCGTTTCCAGCCATCCTTCGGCCGCCTGTGACGGAAGTGACGGAAATCCTGAAGGCACGCCCCGGCTGAGCTAGCCTCATCTTCCCTTGAGGGGAACTGACGTACGGGGAACATCACTTCGGGGGATGCGTGACACAACAGCGGCCGACGCCGTCGGACCCGGCGGCGGGCGGGGCTGCCGCGCTGCGGCGGACCGGTGCCTCACCCCTGCGCTCCGCCGACCCGCGCCGTATCGGTCCCTACCTGCCGCTGGCGCTGCTCGGCAGCGGCGGCATGGGGCGGGTGTACCTCGCCCGTCCCGCGGACGGCGGGGCCGGCCTGGTCGCCGTGAAGGTGATCAGACCGGAGTACGCGGACGACCCCGGCTTCCGGCGCCGTTTCCAGCGTGAGGCGTCGGTGCACGCCCGGGTCCGCACCCCGCACACCCCGAGGCTGTGCGGCACCGGCTTCGAGGACGAGCTGCTGTGGATGGCCACCGAGTACGTGCCGGGCCTCGATCTGGCCGAGGCCGTACGGGACGGCGGGGCGCTGCCCACCGCCGCGCTGTGGCGGCTGGTGGCGGAACTGGGCCGGGCGCTCGCCGGCCTGGCCACCGCGGAGATCGTGCACCGGGATCTGAAGCCCTCCAACGTGCTGCTGGCGCCCCGGGGCGCCTACGTGATCGACTTCGGCCTGTCGAAGGCCGTGGACGCGAGCGCGCTGACCGGCACGGGCAACCGGGTGGGCACACCGGCCTTCATGGCGCCGGAGCACCTCAGGGAGGGCCGGACCGACACGGCCTCCGACGTGTTCTCGATGGCCGGGACCCTGGTCTACGCGGCGACCGGACACGCCCCGTTCGGCGACGGCACGGGCGTCGACGTGATGCACCGCGTGGCGTACGAGGCACCCAACCCGGAGTTGCTCGGTGAGATCTCGGCGACGGACCCGGCGCTCGCCGGCCTGCTGTCCGCCTGCCTGGCCAAGGACCCCGGGCAACGGCCCACGCCCGAGGAGCTCATCGACGCGGCCGCGCCCCGTCTCGCCACGGCCGTCTGGCCCGAGCCGCTGGCCGGCGCGGTGCTGGCCCGGCAGCGGGCGTACGAGGAGGTGTGCGGCCTGCCCGCCGAGGAACGGGACGTCCCGGCTTCCCCCGAGAGCTGGCCCGACGCGGGGGACCTCCCGGCTCTCCCCGAGAGCTGGCCCGACGCGGGGGACCTCCCGCCTCCCCCCGAGAGGGACCTCCCGGCTCCCACCGAGAACCGGCCCGAGTCGCTGTCGCCGGCCCGGGCCGAACGGGCCGCCGTACCCGGTGCGGGCGACGCCGGGCCGGGCCGCGCCCGGGTGCGCAGGAAACCGCTGCTGGTCGCCGCCGCGGGCGCCGCCCTCTGTGCGGTGGCCGCGGGCGCCTTCGTCCTCACACGCCCGGACGGCACGACCGGCGCCCGCTCCCCCGGAGCCGAGATCACAGCCGGCGGCACCCTGTCCGGCCCCGGGGCGTCCGCACCGGGGCCCGGTGGCACGGCCGGGGCCCCGGCGTCCGGCAAGAGCGCCGACGGCGCGTCCCGCCCCGACGCCGAGGTCTCCTCTCCGGGGACCTCCCCGCCCCGGAACCCGGACCGGCGCAGCACCCCTCCGTCCGCGTCCGGGGCTCCGGGCGCCGAGCCCCCCAGCGCGGCGCCGACCGAAGCGGCCCCGCCGTCGAGCGCCCCGCCCACGGAACCGGCGGATCCGCCCTGGCTCACCGACTGCGCCTACTACTCCGGCAACGGCCGCACCCGCCAGGGCGACAGCGGCCGGCGGGTGCAGCAGGTGCAGTGCATGCTGACCAAGCGCGGGTACTCGGCGGCCGGCACCGACGGCGACGGCGACTTCGGCCCCGGCACGGACTCCGCGGTGCGCAGCTTCCAGAGCGACCAGGGGCTGGACGCCGACGGCGTCGTGGACCACGCGACCTGGACGGCGCTGCGCGGCGCCGGCTGATGCCCCCTCACGTCCCGCTCGCCGGAGGGCGATGCGGGACCTGCCGCTAGAGTGAGCGGTCCATGCGGAACGGTCCCGACCGGTAGGTACCGTCCGGCCGGCCCCGGTGGAGGAGATGCGGTGACCCTGCGCGAGAACGATCCACGGTCCGTCGGCGGCTACCGGATCGAATCGCGCATCGGGACCGGCGGCATGGGCGTCGTCTACCTCGGCAGATCCCCTTCGGGACGGGCCGTGGCCGTCAAGGTGGTGCATGCGAGGTACGCGGGCGACGCCGAGTTCCGGGCCAGGTTCCGCCAGGAGATCGCCGCCGCGCGCCGGGTCAGCGGGGCGTTCACCGCGCCGGTAGTGGACGCCGACCCGAACGCGGCACGGCCGTGGATGGCCACCGTCTTCGTCCCCGGCCGTACGCTCGCCGAGCGGGTCGCCGAGTCGGGTCCCCTGCAGTGGCCCGCGCTGCGCCGTCTGGGCACCGAACTGGCCGAGGCGCTGCGGGAGATCCACCGCGTGGGGGTCGTGCACCGGGACCTCAAGCCGAGCAACGTACTGCTGCTGGAAGACGGCGGCGAGGACGGCGCGGTCCGCGTCATCGACTTCGGCATCTCCCGCGCGGCCAGCAGTGATGTCCGTACGCAGACCGGCATGGTGATGGGCTCTCCGCCGTTCATGGCGCCCGAGCAGTTCAGCCGTCCCCGCGAGGTCGGGCCCGCCGTGGACGTCTTCTCGCTGGCCGCGGTGCTGGTCTACGCGGCGACCGGGCGCAGCCCCTTCGAGGCGGAGAACGCCTACCTCGCCGCGTACAACACCGTGCACAACGACCCGGTTCTCGGCGAACTGCCGCAGCCGCTGCGCCCGTTGGTGTCGGCGTGCCTGGCCAAGGAGCCGGCGGACCGGCCGACGTCGGGTGAGGTGCTGGAGGCGCTCGCCGGGCTGCCGGACGACGTGCCTGACGGCGTCCCCCAGGGGGTGGCCGGCGAGGAGCCGTCCCGGGTGCCGGTGACCGTGCTGTCGGGGACGACGGCGTCACCGCCGGCGGGCACCGTCCCGGCCGGACGCGGGCGGCGCGGCAGGAGGCTGTGGGCCGTTCTCGTCGCGGCGGCCGTGCTCGGCACGGCGGGCGCGGGGTCGGCCGCCCTGCTGGCCGGCACGTCGACACGTACGGCCGACGAGGTGGAACGGACCGGTCCGCCGGCGGCGGCCGGTGCTCCGGTACCGGCGGGCTGGAAGCCGTGGCGGGTATCGCTGGAGCCCGACGAGAAGGATCCGTTCGGCATGGGTTCCGCGTGCACCCTGGACGCCCTCGGCGTCTTCTGCTCCTCCGCCCAGGCCGCCTTGACGCGGCTGAACCCCGCGACGGGCCGGGTGGACTGGAGCAGACCCATGAGCGAGAAGCACGTGGACAGCCTGTCGGTGCGCGAGCCCGTCGTCCACGACGGCGTGGTGTACGTCAGCAGCGCCGAACGCTCCCAAGGCGTGGACGCCTACGACGGCCGCACCGGCGAGCGGCTGTGGCATCGGGGCGGCCCGCTGGGCGAGTTCGCGTACCTCAGCGGCGTCCTGCTCGTCCGGCTGGACCCGCTCGGTGCCTCCGACACCGCGCGCTACGCGGCGTACGAGCCGCGCACGGGTGAGGAGTTGTGGCGGCGCACGCTGACGGCCACCTCACCGAGCCCCTTCCACGCCGGGCCCGAGGGGACGCTGTACGCCGATCTGCGCGGTGGTTCCGGCGAGATAGCCCGGCTCGACGCGCGCACCGGCCGGAGGCTGGGCGGCGTCGAGGCGCCCAAGGGCGACCTGTGGCTGGCCACGGTCCACGACGACACGGCGTACTACGCGCGCTGGCAGGACGACACCGGGGTCTCCGCCGCCTTCTTCATCCAGGACCTCCACAGCGGGAAGACCCGCCGCATCGACTTCCCCTGGAGCGTGGAGCCGGAGGCGCCGCCGCTGGTGCGCGGCGACACCATGTACCTCTTCGACTACGGCAACGAGACCCTGCTCGCCCTCGACCTGAAACACGGCAAGCCGCTGTGGTCCAGCTCGCGGGACCTGCGCATCTTCAGCGAACCCTCGCTCCACGACGGCCGGTTGTACGTGGTCATGCCCGACACCAGCGTCCTCGCCCTGGACCCGCGCACCGGCCGGGAGATCGGCCGCACGGCTCCCTCCTTCGACACCCGGGGGCGGTCCTTCGAGGAGCTGCGGCCCGGTTCGACACCGCCGCTGCGGGTGGGCGGGGTGCTGTACGGGATCGCGGGGCCGGGGGCCTTCTCGGTGGCCGACGTGTCCTGAGGCGGGCCGCTCACGGGGCCGTCGGCCCGTCGGCGGGACCGGCCGCCCACGCCGCCGCCTGGGGGGCGAACCGGTGCGCGGCCGCGTGGGCCGCCATGCGGGCGTCACGCGCCCGGGCCTCCGGCCCGTCCGGCAGGTGGAAGTCCTCGCCGGCCCGTGCGGAGTCGGCCTGCACGCGCGTGGCGGTCGCCAGCCTCCGCCGCACGTACCCCTCGAGCGCGCCGGGCACCTCGTCCGGCGTGACATCCGTCAGGGCGTCGCCGAGCACGGCCGCGTCCACGATCGCCTGCGCCGCGCCCTGGGCCTGGAACGGCACCATCGCGTGGGCGCTGTCGCCCAGCAGCGTCACCCGCCCGAGGTGCCACCGGGCGAGCGGGGCGCGGGTGTGGATGCCGTAGCGGAAGACCTGCCCGGCGCGTTCCAGGACGGTGACGACCCGGGCGTCCCACCCGGCGAACTCGCGCACCGGCTCGCCCGGCTCGGCCCGGGCCGTCCAGGACTCCCGGCCGGACCGCGTGCGGAACACGGCCACGACGTTGAGCAGGTCGCCGCGCCGTACCCGGTAGTGGACGAGGTGCCGGTCCGGTCCGAGCCAGACGGCGTACTCCGGCAGGCCGAGACCGGCGACCTCGCCGGCCGGGAGCAGGGCCCGGTAGGCGGCGGTCCCGGAGAAGACCGCCTCGTCGGCGCCGAAGAGCCACCGGCGGGACGCGGACCGCACCCCGTCCGCGGCCACGACCAGGTCCGCCTCCAGCCGCTCGCCGCTCGCCGTCGTCACATGGGCCGACGTGTCGTCCTGCCCGATGCCGACGACCGTGGTGTCCAGACGCACCGACCGGGACGGCACCGCGGCGGCCAGCGCCCGGTGGAGATCGGCCCGGTGGAGCTGGAGGTAGGGCGCCCCGAACGCTTCCTCGGCCTCGGCTCCGAGGGCGTAGCGGCAGATCTCCGCCCCGTCGGACCAGGTGCAGAAACTCAGCCCGGCGGGACGGGTGGCCAGCGCGGCGACCGCGTCGAGCAGGCCCATCCGGCGCAGCACGCGCGTGGCGTTGGGCGCGAGCTGGATTCCGGCGCCGACCTCGGTGAACCGTCGCGTCCGCTCGACGAGCAGCACCTCCCAGCCGGCCCGGCGCAGGCTCACCGTGGCGGCCAGTCCCCCGATGCCCGCGCCCATGACGATGGCTCTCATGGCGCCGAGTGTCCCAGCCGGGCCGTCGGCCGGACACCCTTGTCCTGTTTGCAGCATGCACCTAGCCTGATTTTGTGCCGCAAATAAACAAAACCCGATCGCACAACGCCGTGCCGGGTCACCGCAGCGACCTCACCCGACTCCGCATCGCCCTGACCGTCTTCTTCGCCCTCGACGGCTTCCTCTTCGCCGGCTGGGTCGTACGCATCCCCGCCATCAAGGAACAGACCCACGCCTCGGCCGGCGCCCTCGGCCTCGCCCTCCTCGGTGTCTCCGCCGGGGCGGTCGTCACCATGATGCTCACCGGCCGCCTGTGCCGCCGCTACGGCAACCACCAGGTCACCGTCGCCTGCGCGGTGCTGCTCTGCCTCGGCGTCACCCTGCCGCCCCTCACCCACTCGGCGCTCACGCTCGGAGGCGTCCTGCTCCTGTTCGGCGCCGCGTACGGCGGTATCAACGTCGCCTTCAACAGCGCGGCCGTCGAGCTGGTCGCCGCGCTGCGGCGGCCGGTCATGCCGAGCTTCCACGCCGCCTTCAGCCTCGGCGGCATGGTCGGCGCGGGACTGGGCGGGCTCGTCGCGGGCGCGCTCTCCCCGGCCCGGCATCTGCTCGGCCTCGCCGTCGCCGGACTGCTGGTGACCGCCGTCGCCGGGCGGGCGCTGCTGCGCCAGGAGCCGCCCGCGCCGCCGGAGCGGCTGCGGCCCACCGCGACCGGTGACCGGCCCCGCCCGGACCGCCGTACCCGCCCCCTGGTGATCGTCTTCGGGCTGATCGCCCTGTGCACGGCCTACGGTGAAGGCGCCCTGGCCGACTGGGGCGCCCTCCACCTCGAGCAGGACCTCGGGGCCTCGCCCGGGGCCGCCGCCCTCGGCTACTCCTGCTTCGCGCTGGCGATGACGGTGGGGCGGCTGACCGGCACGGCCCTGCTGGAGCGGCTCGGCCGCACCCGGACGGTGGTGGCGGGCGGGACCACCGCCGCCCTGGGGATGCTCCTCGGGTCGCTGGCCCCCTCCCTGTGGGCGGCCCTGCTCGGGTACGCCGTCACGGGGCTCGGCCTCGCCAACCTCTTCCCCGTGGCCGTCGAACGCGCCGGGACGCTCGCCGGTCCGAGCGGGGTCGCCGTCGCCTCCACGCTCGGCTACGGCGGCATGCTGCTCGGGCCGCCGGCGATCGGTTTCATGGCCGACTGGTTCACCCTGCCGGCCGCGCTGACCAGCGTGGCGGTACTCGCGGCGCTGGCGGCGGCGGTCGGGGTGGTGACGCGCCGCGCGCCCTGACGGTCCGCGGGAAGACAGGTGCCCGCCCGCGGAACCGCTTAGGGGGGCGCCAGCACGGCCGTTTGTCCGGCGCGACCACGGCTCGGGCGCGAGCACCTTCGGGGCGGCAGCGCGTTCCGGACGGGAGCGCACGCGTTGCGCCGGACGAGCGCACCGGCACATGTCGGCTGATCGACAACGCGACTCCTGGGGTACTCGGCCCCACGCCCTCGAGCACCGGTGACCCACCGGTCGCCCCCCACGGACAAGGAGGCAGACGTGACCGAGCAGCAGAACCCCACCGAACAGCACCCGACCCCCGAGTTCCCCTCCCAGGACCAGCCGCACCCGGGCTGGACCGGCCCCATGGACCCGCCGCCGGACCACGGTGAGGAGTCGTACCGGGGCAGCGGCCGGCTGACGGACCGCAAGGCCGTGATCACCGGCGGAGACTCCGGCATCGGGCGCGCGGTCGCGCTGGCGTTCGCCCGTGAGGGGGCCGACGTGCTCTTCACCTACCTGGAGGACGAGAAGGACGACGCCGCCGAGACCGCCCGGCTGGTCGAGGAGGCCGGACGGCGTGCCGTGCCCGTCTCGTGCGACGTGCGCGAGGAGGGCAACTGCCGGGCGCTGATCGACCGGGCCGTCGAGGAGTTCGGCCGGATCGACGTCCTGGTGAACAACGCCGCGTACCAGATGTCGCAGCCGGACGGCATCGAGGCGATCTCCACCGAGCAGTTCGACCGGGTGATGCGCACCAACCTGTACGGCATGTTCTGGCTGTGCAAGTTCGCCCTGCCGCACATCCCGGAGGGCGGCAGCATCATCAACTCCACGTCGGTGCAGGCGTACAAGCCCAGTCCGCACCTGCTGGACTACGCGACGACGAAGGGCGCGATCGTCACCTTCACGCAGGGGCTGGCGCAGATGGTGATCGACCGGGGCGTGCGGGTCAACGCGGTGGCGCCGGGCCCGGTGTGGACACCGCTGATCCCGGCGACCATGCCGGACACGCAGAGCTTCGGCAAGCAGGCGCCGATCGGGCGGCCCGCCCAGCCGGCCGAGATGGCTCCCGCGTACGTCTTCCTCGCCTCCCAGGAGGCGTCCTACATCACCGCCGAGATCGTCAACGCGACGGGCGGGACCCCGCTGCCGTAGGGCCGCCGTGCCCGGCCGCCCTGGAGCGCGCTCCATGCGGCAGACTCGGCGCCATGGACACCGACCGGCTACTGGACGTGCTGGACAAGGAAGGGCAGCTGCTGGCCTCGGCCGCCGAGGAGGCCGGGGCCGGCGCCGAGGTGCCGACGTGCCCCGGCTGGCGGGTGCGCGATCTGCTGCGGCACACCGGAGCGGTGCACCGCTGGGCCGCCGCCTACGTCACGGACGGGCACACCGAGCGCCGTCCGCTGCCCGAGCCGCCCGAGCTCGACGGGACGGATCTCGTGGCCTGGTACCGGGACAGCCACCGCCACCTCGTGGACACGCTGACCGGCGCGCCGCCCGACGTCGCGTGCTTCACCTTCCTGCCCGCGCCGTCACCACTGGCCTTCTGGACCCGGCGCCAGGCGCACGAGACGGCGGTGCACCGGTGCGACGCGGAGGCGGCACGCGACGGCCGCGCGCGCACCCCGTCCGCCCCGGACATCGCCCCGGATGTCGCCGTCGACGGCATCGACGAACTGCTGCGCGGCTTCCACGCCCGTCCCAGGAGCCGTGTCCGCACCAGCGAGCCCCGCGTCCTGCGGGTGCGCGCCGAGGACGCGGACGCGGTGTGGACCGTACGGCTGTCCCAGGAGCCGCCCGTGGCCGTACGGGGCGCTTCCGGGGACGCGGACTGTGAACTGGCCGGCCCGGCCGGGCAGTTGTACCTCGCCCTGTGGAACCGCCTGCCGGTGCCGACCGTGACCGGCGACCCCGCGCTGGCCGGCCTGTGGCGGACGGCGGGCGGAATCTGACACCCGCCTCCGCAGGCCCGCGCAGCACAGGGCGGCCGGAGAACTGCCGGGGGGCGGGCGGTCAGCCGTCGGCCAGCATCCGCGTCAGCACCGCGCGCTGCACGGGCCGCACCTCGCCGTGCAGCGCGCGCCCCTTGCCGGTGAGGGTGACGCGTACGCCCCGCCGGTCCTCCGGGCACACGCAGCGCCGGACGAGCCCGTCCTTCTCCAGACGGGCGATCAGCCGCGACAGCGCGCTCTGACTGAGGTGCACGCGCTCGGAGATCTCCTGGACGCGGTAGGACGGCACACCGTCCGCCGCGGAGCACTCGGCCAGGACGTCCAGCACCTCGAAGTCGCTGGCGCACAGGCCGTGGCCGCTCAGCGCGCGGTCCAGTTCGCACTGGGTGCGCGCGTGCAGCGCCAGGATGTCCCGCCACTGTGCCACGAGGGCTCGCTCGCCCTGCTCCGCCGCCATGGCCGCACCGTAGCAGAGCGGAGCTTTTATTGCACGTGAATTAAATGCGCTTGCATCTCATGCGGGTGCATGCAATTCTCTCGGCCATGACCTCTCCGCTCACCACCTCCGCGTCCGCGTCCGGCGGACGCTGGACTCCCCGGCTGTGGGGCACCCTGCTGGTGCTCTGCGCCGCGATGTTCCTGGACGCCCTGGACGTGTCGATGGTCGGCGTGGCCCTGCCGTCGATCGGCGCCGACCTGGGCCTGTCCACCTCGACCCTGCAATGGATCGTCAGCGGCTACATCCTGGGCTACGGCGGCCTGCTGCTGCTCGGCGGACGCGCCGCCGACCTGCTGGGCCGACGTCAGGTCTTCCTGGTGGCGCTGGGAGTCTTCGCGGTCGCCTCCCTGCTCGGCGGGCTCGTGGACTCGGGCCCGCTGCTGATCGCCAGCCGCTTCATCAAGGGCCTGGCCGCGGCCTTCACCGCACCGGCCGGCCTGTCGATCATCACCACGACGTTCCCCGAGGGCCCGCTGCGCAACCGCGCCCTGTCCATCTACACCACCTGCGGCGCCACGGGCTACTCGATGGGCCTGGTCTTCTCCGGCCTGCTGACGGAGGCGAGCTGGCGGTTCACGATGCTGCTGCCCGCGCCCATCGCCCTGGTCGCGCTGCTCTTCGGCCTGAAGCTGCTGCCGCGCACCGCACGCGAACGCACCGGCGGCGGCTACGACATCCCCGGCGCCGTCCTCGGCACCGCCTCGATGCTCCTGCTCGTCTTCACCGTCGTCCAGGCACCCGAGACCGGCTGGGGCTCGGCCCGTACGATCCTGTCGTTCGCCGCCGTCGGCGTGCTGCTGGCCGCCTTCGTGGCCGTCGAACTGCGCAGCGCCAGCCCGCTGGTCCGGCTCGGGGTGCTGCGGTCCGGCCCGCAGCTGCGGGCCCAGGTGGGGGCGCTGACGTTCGTCGGCAGCTACATCGGCTTCCAGTTTTTGGTGACCTTGTACATGCAGCAGCTGCTCGGCTGGTCCGCGCTGCACACGGCGCTGGCCTTCCTGCCGGCGGGCGCGCTGGTGGCCCTGTCCGCGACCAAGGTGGGCGCCGTCATCGACCGGTTCGGCACGGCACGGCTGATCGTGCTCGGCTTCGCCCTCATGGTCACCGGCTACGTGCTGTTCCTGCGCACCGACCTCGACCCGGTGTACGCGGCGGTGATCCTGCCGACCATGCTGCTGGTCGGCGCCGGCTTCGCGCTGACCTTCCCGTCCCTCAACGTGCAGGCCACCAACGGGGTGGAGGAGCACGAGCAGGGCATGGTCTCCGGTCTGCTGAACACCTCGGTCCAGGTGGGCGGTGCGATCTTCCTGGCCGTGGTGACGGCGGTGGTGACCGCGCACGCCCCCGACAAGGCCACCCCGCAGGCCGTCCTCGACAGCTACCGGCCCGGGCTGGTGGTCGTGGCGCTCATCGCCGTCGCCGGCCTGCTGCTCAGCCTCACCGGACTGCGGACCCGCCGGCCGCGGCCGTCCGTGATCGTCGCCAAGTCCACTGCGCCGGAGGTGGAAGCGGAACGGGTACCGGTCCGCGACTAGGGGGACCACCTCCTGATGGTGCGCCCGGCGGGGCCGTTTGCCCCGCCGGGCGCATGCCTGCTTGACGTGCTGCCGATGTCTTCGCGCGGGTCGTCAGCGTGCTGGTACGTCCCGGGGACGGCCTCACGCGGGGCGGCCGGCAGCCGGGGTCAGCCCAGCCAGCCTGGCCGTACCAGCCCCGACTCGTAGGCGAGGACGACCAGTTGGGCCCGGTCCCGGGCGCCCAGCTTCACCATGGTGCGGCTGACGTGGGTCTTCGCCGTGAGCGGGCTGACGACCAGGCGGCGGGCGATCTCCTCGTTGGACAGGCCCATGCCGACCAGCGCCATCACCTCCCGCTCCCGCTCGGTGAGCCCGGCGAGGGCGTCGGCGGCCGCGGGTTCCTTGGAGCGGGCCGCGAACTCGGCGATCAGCCTGCGGGTCACCCCGGGCGAGAGCAGCGCGTCCCCGGCCACCACCGCCCGTACGGCACGCAGCAGTTCCTCCGGCTCGGTGTCCTTGACCAGGAAGCCCGAGGCGCCGGAGCGGATCGCCTCGAAGACGTACGCGTCGAGCTCGAACGTGGTGAGCATGACCACCTTCACGTCCGCCAGCGACGGGTCCTCGGTGATACGGCGGGTCGCGGCCAGGCCGTCCAGCCGGGGCATGCGGATGTCCATCAGCACGACGTCGGGCCGCAGTTCCCGGACCCGGCGCAGCGCCTCCTCGCCGTCGCTCGCCTCCCCGGCGACCTCGAGGTCAGGCTGCGCGTCGAGCAGCGCCCGGAACCCGGCCCGGACCAGCGACTGGTCGTCGGCGAGCAGTACACGGATCACCGGTCGTCCTCCCTGGTGGTCAGCGGCAGTGTGGCGAGCACCCGGAAGCCGCCGTCGGGGCGCGGGCCCGCCTCGACGGTGCCACCCAGCGCGGCGGCCCGCTCCCGCATCCCGGCCAGCCCGTTGCCGCTGCCGCCCGCGTCGGCGCCGGTGGCGGGCCCGTCGTCGTCGATGCGCAGCCGCAGCGCGCGGTCGTCGTGGTCGAGGTGCACGCGCGCGTGCCGTGATCCCGAGTGGCGTACGACGTTGGTGAGGGCCTCCTGGACGATACGGAACGCCGCGAGGTCCGTGCCCGGGGCCAGCCGGGGCGGCTGCCCCCGGACCTCCACCGTGAGGCCCGCGCTCGCCGCCTGCTCCACGAGTTCCGGCAACCGGTCCAGCCCGGGCGCCGGAGCGCGCGGCGCGTCCCCGGGCGCGCGGAGCGTGTCGAGCACCTGCCGCACCTCGCCGAGCGCCTCCTTGCTCTTGGCCTTGATGGTGGTGAGCGCGGTACGCGCCTGCTCGGGGTCGCTGTCGAGCAGCGCGAGACCCACCCCGGCCTGCACGTTGATCACGGAGATGCTGTGCGCGAGGACGTCGTGCAGCTCCCGGGCGATGCGCAGCCGCTCCTCGTCGGCCCGCCGCCGCGCCGCCCGGGCACGCTCGGCGCGCTCCCGGGCCCACTGTTCGCGGCGCACCCGGGCCAGCTCGGCCACCGCCGTGATCGCCACGACCCAGGTAGCCACCACGATCTCCTGCGTCCAGGGCGCGGGCGCGTCCCCGGACGGCGGCAGCCAGCGGTACAGCCAGTGCGCCACCAGTACGTGCCCGGCCCACAGGGTGCCCATGGCCGCCCAGGCCGCGGTGCGGTGCCCCGCCACGACGGCGCTGAAGCAGGCCAGGGCCACGGTCAGGAACACCGGCCCGTACGGGTATCCGGCGCCCAGGTAGAGCATGACGGCGCCCGCCGTGCCGAACGCGACCAGCACCGGGTACCGGTTCCGCCACAGCAGCAGAACCCCGGCCACGAGCACCAGCACCCGCGCGAAGGGGTCCAGCGCGGCCCGCTCCCCCTGCTGCCCGTGCGCGGCGAAGGTGGACCCGGCGAGCACGAACGCCGTCACCACCACGGTGGACCGCACGGGCCACCGCCGGCCGCCCTCCCCCTCCCCCCGGCCCCACCACGCGGGCCCGTGCCGCCCCCGCCCCACCGGCCCGGCCCCGCGTACGCCCTGCTCCTCCATGACGGCCACGCTAGACGCCGGGGGCCCCGGGCGGCGTCACCCGCACGGGGTGATCACGCGTACTCCCGCGGAAGTACGTCCTCGGCCGGGGCGTTCCTGCAGCGGCCCGGGTCTTCGTGACTCGTGATCGTCCCGGGCGCCGGGCCGGAGCGCGCCCAGCGAACCTCGCCCGTACAGCCCCCGCATCGGTCAGGAGCGTCCCTTCTGCGGGTACACCAGCCCCACCGTGTGGGCGAGTTGGGCCACCGCGTGCCGGAAGAACGCCGCACGGTCCTCCACGATGCGGTGGAACTGGCCGAACAGTTCGAAGCCGACCAGGCCGTACAGCTGGGCCCAGGCCGCGACGAGCGCCGCCACGGTCTCGGGAGGAAGGTCGGGCGCGAGGTCGGCGGCCATCCGCTCGGCCTCCGGGCGCAGACCGGCGGGCAGCGGGGGCCTGGCCACACCGAGCCCCCGGTAGGCGTCGCGGACGATGCCGATCAGGAGGAGCCCGACCCGGGCGGCGGACGGGACCGTGGAGTCGGGGGCGGTGTAGCCGGGGACGGGAGAACCGTAGATCAGCGCGTACTCGTGCGGATGCGCGAGTGCCCAGGCGCGTACGGCCTCGCAGACCGTGGTCCAGCGCTGCACGGGGCCTGCCTCGGCGACGGTGTCGTGTGCCGCCTCCGCCGCCTCGCCGAGGGAGTCGTACGCGTCGATGATGAGGGCCGTCAACAGGTCGTCGCGGCTCGGGAAGTAGCGGTACAGCGCGGACGACGCCATGCCGAGCTCGCGGGCCACGGCGCGCAGCGACAGCTTGGCCGCTCCGTCCGCCGCGAGTTGTCTGCGGGCCGCGTCCTTGATGGCCGCGGTCACTTCGATCCGCGCCCGGGCGCGGGCGCCGTGTGCGATGGTCATGCGGGGAAGTGTCCCATGCGCGAGAGCGGTGCACGCAGTGCAGAGCGCTGCGCGCAGTCCAGAGCGGTGCGCACACTCCAGAGCATCGCTCCCTCACGAGATCAGTGCACAGAAACGAGAGCACCGCTCTTGCTGACATCGCCACGCTGGTGCAGACTGGGAACCACACAAGCGAGAGCACTGCTCACAAAAGAGAGCATCGCTCTCCCACACACCTGGGGGCCCCATGTCCACGCACGTCCAGAAGCCCGGCTGGTTCACCGTCCACGTCTTCAACCGGTTCGTCGCCTGGCTGACCCGGCGGGGCGTCAGCGTCTGGGGCTCCCGGGTGCTGGCCGTCCGCGGCCGCAAGAGCGGCCAGTGGCGTACCACCCCCGTCAACCTGTTGACCATGGACGGCAGGCAGTACCTCGTCGCCCCACGCGGCCACGTGCAGTGGACGCACAACATGCGCGCGGCCGGCGGCGGCGAACTGCACCTGGGCAAGCGCGTCGACGTGTTCACCGCGACCGAGGTGTCCGACGACGACAAGCCGCCGCTCCTGCGCGCCTACCTCAAGCGCTGGAAGGCCGAGGTCGGGGTCTTCTTCAACGGCGTCGGCCCCGACTCCCCCGAGGCCGAGCTGCGCCGTATCGCCCCCGATCACCCGGTCTTCGAGATCACCGTGACGAGCTGACCTCGCCCGGGGCCTCACTGAGGGCCTCACCGCCCGCCACCGGCCGGCGGTCCAGCGCGGTCAGGGCGCGCTGGGCCATCGGATGGCTGCGCACGAGCTCACCCAGCGACGTCGCGCCCCGCGTGATGTCGCGGAAGGCGTTCCACGCCGGGCGGAAGCCGGTCAGGGCCGCGTGGAACAGCCCGGGGCGGCGTTCGAACACCGCCAGCATCCGCTTGCCGACGGCCATCTCGACGCCCAGGCCCGCCTTGACGGCGAACGCGTAGTTCAGGGCCTGCCGGCGGGTGTCGACGGCGTCGTGCGCCTCGGCGATCCGCACCGCCCACTCCCCCGCGAGCCGCCCCGACCGCAGCGCGTACGAGATGCCCTCGCGTGTCCACGGTTCGAGCAGCCCGGCCGCGTCCCCGCACACCAGCACCCGCCCGCGCGACAGCGGCGAGTCGTCGGCCCGGCAGCGGGTCAGGTGCCCGGAGGAGATGGCCGGCTCGAAGCCGGCGAGCCCGAGCCGCCCGATGAACTCCTCCAGGTACCGCTTGGTCGCGGCGCCCTCGCCCCGCGCGGAGATGACGCCCACCGTCAGCGTGTCTCCCTTGGGGAAGACCCAGCCGTAACTGCCGGGCATCGGGCCCCAGTCGATGAGCACCCGCCCCTTCCAGTCCTCGGCGACCGTCTCCGGCACCGGGATCTCCGCCTCCAGGCCCAGATCCACCTGGTCGACCTTGACCCCGACGTGCGCTCCTATCCGGCTGGCGCTGCCGTCCGCGCCGACGACGGCCCGGGCGAGCAGCACCTCGCCGCCCTGCAGGACGACGGCGACCGTCCGCCGGTCGGGCACGGCGGAGCCGTGCTGCTCGACCCGCTGCACGGTGACGCCCGTACGCAGCTCGGCGCCCGCCTTCTGCGCGTGCTCGACGAGCTGCTGGTCGAACTCGGGCCGGTTGATCAGCCCGAACAGCATCTGCTTGGAGCGGCGGGTGCGCGTGAAGCGGCCGTTGTTCGAGAACGTCACCGCGTGCACCCGGTCCTTCAGCGGCAGTTCGAAGCCGGGCGGGAGCGCGTCGCGCGAGGGGCCGATGATGCCGCCGCCGCACGTCTTGTAGCGGGGCAGTTCCGCCTTCTCCAGCAACAGCACGCGCCGCCCCGTGACCGCCGCCGCGTAGGCGGCCGAGGCCCCCGCGGGTCCCGCGCCCACCACGACGACGTCCCACACCTGCCGCACGTCGTCCGCCGAAGAGTTCTCGCTGCTCACGATGGTCCGCTGCTCCCGATCACGCCGCCTGCCTGTGCTGTCTCCCGCATCCTACGGCGGCGATCCGCGCAGGCCACTGTGGGAGGATCGGCAGCGTGGGTGCCCCCTACGCCGGGTCGCGCCCGCGCCGCACGATCACCGCGTACACAGAAGTACGCACCCGTACAACGTCGCACCCACGAGGAGCGTGCCCATGTCGTCGAATCCGGTCGCCGCGACCGTCGCCTCCCTGATGCCGAGGGCGAAGGCGGAGCTCGCCGAACTGGTGGCCTTCCGGTCGGTGGCGGACTTCGACCAGTTCCCGCGCGGCGAGAGCGAGGGCGCCGCCCGCTGGATCATGGACGCGCTCACCGCCGAGGGCTTCGAGGACGTGGCCCTGCTCGACACCCCCGACGGCACCCAGTCGGTCTACGGCTACCTGCCCGGCCCTGCGGGCGCCAGGACGGTCCTGCTGTACGCCCACTACGACGTGCAGCCGCCGCTGGACGAGGCCGCCTGGACGACTCCGCCGTTCGAGCTGACCGAGCGCGACGGCCGCTGGTACGGGCGCGGCGCCGCCGACTGCAAGGGCGGCGTGATCATGCACCTGCTGGCGCTGCGCGCCCTGAAGGCGAACGGCGGCGTGCCGGTCCACGTCAAGGTGATCGTGGAGGGCTCGGAGGAGCAGGGCACGGGCGGCCTGGAGCGGTACGCGGAGGAGCACCCGGAGCTGCTGGAGGCCGACGCGATCGTCATCGGCGACGCGGGCAACTTCCGGGCCGGCCTGCCGACGGTCACCTCGACCCTGCGCGGGATGACCCTGGTCCGCGTCCGGATCGACACCCTCGCCGGGAACCTGCACTCGGGCCAGTTCGGCGGCGCCGCTCCCGATGCGCTGGCCGCGCTCATCCGTGTCCTGGACTCCCTGCGCGCGGAGGACGGCTCGACCACCGTGGACGGGCTGACCGCCGACTCCGCGTGGGACGGCCTCGCGTACGACGAGGAGCAGTTCCGCCAGGACGCCAAGGTGCTCGACGGTGTGGAGCTGATCGGCTCGGGCACGGTCGCCGACCGGATCTGGGCGCGCCCGGCCGTCACGGTGATCGGCATCGACTGCCCGCCGGTCGTGGGCGCCACGCCGTCCGTGCAGGCCAGTGCCCGCGCGCTGATCAGCCTGCGGGTGCCGCCGGGGGTGGACGCGGCCGAGGCGACCAAGCTGCTCCAGGCCCACCTGGAGGCGCACACGCCGTGGGGCGCGCGGGTCAGCACCGAGCAGATCGGCCAGGGCCAGGCCTTCCGCGCGGACACCACCAGCCCGGCGTACCGGGCGATGGCCGACGCGATGGCGGTGGCGTACCCGGGCCAGGAGATGCAGTACGCCGGCCAGGGCGGCTCCATCCCGCTGTGCAACACCCTGGCGGCACTCTACCCGCGGGCGGAGATCCTGCTGATCGGCCTCAGCGAGCCGGAGGCGCAGATCCACGCGGTGAACGAGAGCGTGTCCCCCGAGGAGCTGGAGCGGCTGTCGGTGGCGGAGGCGCTGTTCCTGCGCACCTACGCGGCGAGCTGAGCACTCGCGAAGGCCGCCCTGTTCCGCTGACGGCCGAGGACCCCTGCCCGCGGGCGGGGGTCTTTCCACGGTCGTGCCATGCCTATGCGGCCCCGCACGGCACTGGGGTGAGCGCCGGTCAGGAGCCGGAGTCCTTGAGCGCCGGGTCGAGGATGATGTCCTCCTCGCGTGCCTCGACGGTCGGCGCCTCCGGGAAGTGACAGGCCGTCAGGTGCCCTGCGGGGCTGCCGTCGAGGCGCACCAGCGGCGGCTCCTCGGCCGCGCACTTGTCCTGGGCCTTCCAGCACCGGGTACGGAAGCGGCAGCCCGACGGGGGGTCGATCGGCGAGGGCACGTCACCGGCCAGCCGGATCCGCTCCCGCCGCTCCGTGGCCTCCGGGTCGGCCTCCGGCACCGCGGACAGCAGCGCGTGGGTGTAGGGGTGGCGGGGACGGGTGTAGAGGGTCTCGCGGTCGGCGACCTCGACGATCTTGCCCAGGTACATCACCGCGACCCGCTGCGAGAAATGCCGTACGACGGCCAGGTCGTGGGCGATGAAGACGAACGCGATGCCGAACTCCCGCTGCAGGTCCTGGAGCAGGTTGACGACCTGCGCCTGGATGGAGACGTCCAGAGCGGAGACCGGTTCGTCGGCCACGATGAGCTTGGGGCGCAGGGCCAGGGCGCGGGCGATGCCGATGCGCTGGCGCTGGCCGCCGGAGAACTCGTTGGGGTAGCGGTTGTAGTGCTCGGGGTTGAGGCCGACGGTCTCCAGCAGCTCCTGGGCGCGTTTCTTGTGTCCCTGCGGCGGGTTGATGCCGTTGAGCTTCATCGGTGTCTCGATGATCGTGCCGACGGTGTGCCTCGGGTTCAGCGAGGAGTACGGGTCCTGGAAGATCATCTGGAGGTTGCGGCGGGCCTGCCGCATCCGTGCCGGGGACTGGTGGGTGATGTCCTCGCCGTCGAAGACGATGCTGCCGGCCGTCGGCTCCAGCAGGCGGGTCACCAGGCGGCCCGTGGTCGACTTGCCGCAGCCGGACTCGCCGACCAGGCCGAGCGACTGCCCGGCGCCGACCGAGAAGTCGATGCCGTCGACGGCGTGCACGGCGCCGATCTGCCGCTGGAAGACGATGCCCTGCCGGATGGGGAAGTGCTTGCGCAGGCCGCGGACTTCGAGGAGGTCCTGCGCGGGCCGGACGTCGTCGCCGGTCTGCTCGGTGCTGGTCTGGGTGGTGCTCACGGCATGCTCCTGTTCGTCCGCCGCCGTCACCGCGCGGCCCGGGCGGTTCCCCCGCCGTGGATCTCTTGCTTGGCCTCCTCGGTGAGGTGGCAGGCGGCGATGTGCCGGTCGGTGCCGGGCACCGACCGCAGTTCCGGCCGCTCCACGGTGCAACGCCCCTCCGGCACCCACCCCTTGTAGGCGCAGCGGGGGTGGAAGGCGCAGCCGGCCGGGAGGTTGATCAGGCTCGGCGGGGAGCCGGGGATCGGGTTCAGCCGCTCGCCGACGTCGCCGGTCAGGTGCGGCATCGACTGCAACAGGCCCCAGGTGTAGGGGTGTTCGGGCGTCTTGAGGACGTCGTGCTTGCTGCCGTACTCGATGCGCCGGCCGCCGTACATCACCAGGATGTCGTCGGCGACGTCGGCCACCACGCCGAGGTCGTGCGTGATGATGACGACCGCCGAGCCGAACTCCTCCTGCAGGTCGCGGATCAGGTCCAGGATCTGCGCCTGGACGGTGACGTCGAGGGCGGTGGTGGGTTCGTCGGCGATGAGCAGCGCGGGGTCGCACACCAGGGACATGGCGATCATGGCGCGCTGCCGCATGCCGCCGGAGAACTGGTGCGGGTAGTCCTTCACCCGGCGCTCGGGCTGCGGGATGCCCACGCGTTTGAGCATCTCCACCGCGCGGTCCCTGGCCTCCCGCTGGGAGACCTTGTGGTGCACCCGGTAGGCCTCGGCGATCTGGGCGCCGACGGTGAAGAACGGGTGCAGGGCGGACAGCGGGTCCTGGAAGATCATCGAGACGGTCCGGCCGCGCAGGGCACGCATCTCGTGCTCGGGCAGGGCGACGAGTTCCCTTCCCTCCAGCCAGATCTCGCCGGAGACCTGCGCGCGGGTGCCCTTGTGCAGCCCGAGCAGCGCGAGTGAGGTCACCGACTTGCCGGAGCCGGACTCGCCGACGATGCCGAGGGTCTGCCCCTTCTCCAGGGTGAACGACACGCCGTCCACGGACTTGACGAGGCCGTCCTCGGTCGGGAAGTGCACCCGCAGGTCCCGTACGTCGAGGAAGGCGGAGGACGCGGGCGCGAGGTCCGCGGGCTGCGGTGAGGTCTGCACAGACACGGGTGTTCCTAGGGACGAGGGAGGGCTCAGGCGAGGCGGACGCGCGGGTCGACGAGGCCGTACACCAGGTCCACCACGACGTTGGCGAGGACGACGAAGGTCGCGGCGAACAGCGTGGTGCCGAGGATGACCGGCAGGTCGGAGTTCTGGACCGAGTCGACCGCGAGCTTGCCGATGCCGTTGACGCCGAAGACGGACTCGGTGATGACCGCGGAGCCGCCGATCAGGGAGCCGACGTCCATGCCGAAGATGGTGATGATCGGGGTGATCGCGGCCCGCAGCCCGTGCTTGAGGACGACCGAGCGGGAGCTGAGCCCCTTGGCCCGGGCGGTGCGCATGTAGTCCTCGGCGAGGACCTCCAGCATGGAGGAGCGGGTGAGCCGGGTGTACATCGCGAGGTAGACGATGACCAGGGTCGCCCAGGGCAGGAGCAGCCCCTTGAACCAGGCGGCCGGGTCCTGGGTGATCGGGGTGTAGCCCGAGGCGGGCAGGATCTGCCACTTGTCGACGAACAGGTACAGCAGGAGCAGGCCGACGAAGTAGATCTGCACGGAGACACCGAGCAGCGCCAGTCCGACCGCCGCCTTGTCGGCCGCCCGGCCACGGCGGACGGCGGCCACCGTCCCGAGGCCGACGCCCAGGACCAGGAAGGCCACCGCGGCGCCCAGGCCGAGGGAGAGGTCGGCCGGGAAGTCGTCGAGCAGGGTGGTCAGGACGGGCGTGTCGGTCTGGAAGGAGATGCCCAGGCAGGGCGCGCCGCAGTGGATGCGCACGCTCTGGTCGCCGTAGTCGCGGCCGACGAAGAGGCCCTTGAAGAACTCCCAGAACTGCGTCACATAGCTCTGGTCGAGGCCCAGTGAGTGCCTGATCTCCGCCAGCCGGGACGGGGAGCAGGTCTTGCCGCAGGCCAGGAGTGCGGGGTTGGACGGCAGCGCGAAGAAGATGAAGAAGGTGACGGTGGTGATCACCAGCATGATCAGGGCGGCTGCCAGCAGGCGCCGGATGAGATAACGAAGCATGTCGCGCGGGGACCTGACGTGAGTGCGGAGACCTGACGTGGACGCGGTGCCCGCCGGCCGGAGCGGCCGGCGGGCCCCAGGAGGGCTGCGTCAGTGCTTGATGTAGACGTGCACCAGGCTGGGTTCGGCCAGGATGGGGTCGGGGATGACACCGCCGACCTTGGAGCCGGCCATGTCGCTGAACTTCATGTACATCAGCGGGACGACGGCGGCGTCCTTCATGATCTGCTGGTCCATGGCGCCGTAGGCGGCGTTGCGCTGGTCGATGTCCGTCATCTTCGCGGCCTTGTCAATGGCCGCGTTGACCGCCGGGTCGTTCAGGTACGACAGGTCCTGGTTGGACTGCGGCAGCTTCTTGATCTGGCGTCCGTCGAAGAGGACGGGCAGCACCGTGGAGGCGTTCGGCCAGTCGGCGATCCAGTCGCCCCAGGTCAGGTCGTACTGGTTCTTGACGTTGTCGACCGTGCTGAAGTAGTTCGCCGCGTCGATGGGGCTGATGTTGACGGTGATGCCGATCTTGGCGAGCGCGGTCTTGACGGCCTCGCCGAAGTGCTCGTGGGTGGGCGTGTTCTCCACCGCGAGCGACATGGTGAGCTTGGGGTTGCCGGCCTGCTTCATCAGCGCCTTGGCCTTGGGCAGGTCTCCGGCCGGGTTGCTGCTGTACAGGTTGAACTTCTTGAAGCCGCCCATGCCCGGGTTCAGCATGGTGGTGGCGTAGTCGCCGTAGGCCGAGCCGCCGAAGGCGCCGCGGATGGTGGTCTTGTCGAGGCCGTACTCGATCGCCTGACGGACCCGGACGTCCTTGACCCGGCTGGTGTTGATGGCCAGGTAGTTGATGCCCGGGGCGGGGATCTTGTAGTAGCGGGACTTCAGCGCCGGGTCGCCGGCGAGCTGCGACAGGTCGGAGCCGGCGATCGGCCACTGCTGGATCGCGGTCTGGGCCACGCCGCTGTCGGACTTGATCTGCTGGTCGATGGCCGCCTCGTCCTGGCCGAACTTGACGTCCATCTCGTCGACGTTCTGCTGCCGGATCGGGTCGGTCGACTGGGACCAGTACTTGTTCCTGACGAGGACCAGTTCCTTGTTCTTGGTGTACGACTTGATCATGTACGGTCCGTCGGACCACAGGTGCGTGTCGTACGTCGAGCCGGTGTCGTGGCCCTTGGGCACTGCCGACCAGCCCGGCATGGCGGTCGTCTCGTTGAAGTCGGCCACCGGCTGGTCGAGGTGGAAGACGATCGTGTACTTGTCCGGCGTCTGGATCGAGTCGAGCTCCTTGCCCTTGAAGGGGCCCTTGTAGCCGGAGCCGCCGACGAGCCACTGCGAGGCGTAGGGCGGGCCGCCGTTGATGTCGGGCGAGAAGAAGCGCTCCACGCCGTACTTGACGTCCTGGGCGGTCACCTCGGCGCCGTCCTGGTACTTCACTCCGTGCCGCAGGTGGAAGGTCCACACCGTGGCGCCCTTGCTGGGCGTGCCGGTGTCGGTGGCGAGGTCGCCCACCAGCTTCGGCTTCGAGCCGCTCTCGTCCCAGCCGGTGAGGGTGCGCACCAGCTCCTCGTCCATGCTCGTGCCCTCGGTCGTGTAGACGCGCTGCGGGTCGAGGTGGTCGAAGTCCGCCTTGTTCAGGATGGTGAGCGTGCCGCCCTTGGTGGGGGCGCCGCCGGCGGAGCTGCTGCCGGTGGACCCTCCGCATGCGGTGGCCCCCAGGGCGATCGCCACGGCGGACGCCGTGAGAGCGAGTCTGCGCGTTCTGCGCGTCATTGAGGAAACTCCGTTCTGATTACGGGCCCGGTGGCCGTTCGTGGGACCGCCGGGCCGACACTCGGGGAAGGGGTGCGGATCAGCCGCGGCGGGCGCGGGGATCGAGGGCGTCCCGTACGCCGTCCCCGAGGAGGTTGAGCGCCAGGACCAGGACGAGGAGCAGGACACCGGGGACGAACAGGTACATCGGGTCCTGGAGGAAGTACTGGGAGGCGTCGGAGAGCAGGGCGCCCCAGTCCGGGTTCGGTGGGATGACGCCGACCCCCAGGTACGACAGGGCCGCTTCCGTGGTGATGTTCTGCGGCACGGCGAGCGCGAAGGAGATCAGCACCGGCGCCCACAGGTTGGGCAGCAGCTGGCGGAAGAGGATGTGCCGGCGTCCGGCGCTCATCAGCCGGGCCGCGTCGACGAACTCCCGCTCGCGCAGCGACAGCACCTGCCCGCGCACCAGGCGGGCGGTGTAGGCCCAGGCGAACACCGCGATGTTGAGGACCAGGACGAGCAGCCGCAGGTTCTCGTCGGTGCCGCCGTGGCGGTTGGTCTGGAGGGCGTTCTGGATCACCGGGGTGAGCGCGATGATGAACAGCAGCTGCGGGAACGCCAGCATCACGTCCATCACCCGGGACAGCAGCGAGTCGACCCAGCCGCCGAAGTAGCCCGCCGCGAGCCCCGCCACGACCCCGACCACCGTGGACAGCACCGCGGAGGCGAATCCGACGAAGAGCGAGGTGCGCAGCCCGTAGACGATCCGGCCGAAGAGGTCGTAACCGGTGCCCGGCTCCACGCCCAGCAGGTGGGTGAGGCTGACGCCGCCGAGGGAGCCGTAGGGGAAGTTGCCCGTGTCCGGGTTGATCGCCTTGTTGTCGGGGGTGATCGGCCCCCAGCCGGTCAGGGCGGTGAGCACCGGAGCCAGCAGCGCGATCACGACGAACAGGACGGTGGTCACCAGCGCGGCCAGGGTGATCCTGTCCCGCCGGACGCGCTGCCAGGCCATCCGGGCCGGTGATCGGCCGGCGACGACCGTGCCGCCGGCGCCGGGGTCCTGCGTCGGCGCCTCGGCCACGAGCATCGTGCCGCTGCCGGTCGCGACCGGTTCGTGTTGCGTGGTCATCGTACGGACATCCCGTATCTGCCCCTGAGAAAGGAAATTGGGTGGCGGCCGTCGTGGCCGCCGTGAGACTCTGCGGACTTTCGCAATGCCGTGCGAGTCCGGTCAAGCCGAGTCAGGGGCAGAAAAGGGATTGTTTGCGCTCGTGGGAGAGTGTTGACGAGAACGGGGTGTGTGATTAGCCGGCGTGTGAATGACCGCGGGAGATCCCTTGGGTCGGGATTGGCGTTGACCAGCGATGACGCCCTGCGGTGTGCGACTGTTTCCCGGTGATGTCGGGACGGCGACGGTTCGCTCTCGTTCTTCTCTCGGAATCCCCCGCGCCGGGCAAAGCAAAGCGCGACCGAAGGTAAAAAAGCGAAAGCGGGCCACCTCTCGCGGGGTGTCAGCCGACCGGTGTTCCCGCCTCCAGATAAAAAGCTGCCCCGCGCTCGCGTGCCCGCAGGGCCCAGCGCAGCCGCTCGTAGCGCACCGGCGGGAGCAGGCCGGCGGCCTCCTCCTCGGTGACGAAACGCCACCCGCGCAGCTCGGGCCCGGGCAGCAGCAGCCGCCCGGCCTCGGCGGCATCGAGCCGGCCGCCGTCGAAGAGCAGCCGCAGACCGCCGTATCCGGGCGGTACGGGCGGTTCCCAGTCCACGACGAGCAGCCGCGGTACGTCGTCGAGGTGGATCCCGGTCTCCTCGGCGACCTCGCGCATCCCCGCCCGGGCGGGTGCCTCACCGGGCTCGACGACACCGCCGGGGAACTCCCAGCCGGCCTTGTAGGTGGGGTCGACGAGCAGGACGCGGTCCCGCTCGTCGAAGAGCAGCACACCGGCGGCGAGCGTCTCGGCGGTCGGCTCGGGCGTCTGCACGATGTCGCAGACCGGCACGGAGCCGTTGCCGACCGCCTCGGCGATCCGGGCGGCGGCCTCGTACGGGGTCAGCGCGCTGGTGTCGACCAGGTGGGCGTCGGTGGTGAGCCAGGAGGCGAGGGCCGCGCGGTAGGGCTCGATGTGGTCGTAGGACCACTGCCGTATGCGTATCTCGCCGTCGGGCAGGTCCTGCGGCACCTCCCGGCCCGCTATGCGCGCACGCAGGATCGTTTCGGCCGGGGCGAGCAGGATGTGCCGGACGGGGATGCGGCGCGCGGCGAGCCCGCCGAAGATCTCGTCCCGGTACTCCTGGCGGAGCAGGGTCATCGGGATCACCAGGGTCCCGCCCAGCTCGGCGAGCATGGCGGCCGCCGTGTCGATCACGAGTCGTCGCCAGATCGGCAGGTCCTGGTAGTCACCGGCCTCGGCGAGGTGTTTGGCCGGCAGCAGGTACTGCAGCGCTCCGCCGATGACCTCGGGGTCGAAGAGCGTGCTGTTCGGGATCAGTTCGACCAGTTCCCGTGCGGTG
This sequence comes from Streptomyces sp. NPDC052682, assembly GCF_040678435.1. Taxonomy (NCBI): domain Bacteria; kingdom Bacillati; phylum Actinomycetota; class Actinomycetes; order Kitasatosporales; family Streptomycetaceae; genus Streptomyces; species Streptomyces sp. NPDC052682. The sequence continues at coordinate 104,595 of NZ_JBFATS010000009.1, forward strand.
GTGGTCTTCCCCGCACCGAACGCACCGTTGATCCAGACGACGGTCACAGGTCCCCCTCTTCTGTTGGCCCCCTGTGGCTTGCCCGCTCCACCCTGCCACGGAAACCAGCTCCAGTTGAGGGCGCACGAAACGGCGCCGGCGCCCCTTCGTACGGGGGCGCCGGCGCCGTGCGGTCCGGCGCGGTTCCGTCAGCCGTTCTTGCCCCGCTTGGCGGGCTTGCTGTCGCTCTTGCCCGGCTTGGCGTGCTTGCCGCCCTTGCCCGGCTTGGCGCCGTCCAGGGCCAGAGCGTCCTTGACGACGGTCTTGTCGAGGGTGCCGATGGCGTCGCCGACGTTGAGGGAGCCGAGCCCGTCACCGCCGAGGGCGTGGGACGGGGTGACCGCCGCGACGACGAAACCGGTGGCGAGAGAGGCGATGGCGAGCATGCTGCGCTTCTTCATGCCTGACACAACTGCGGGGGGCGGTCCGGGGTCACGCACCACTCACACGGCAGGACCACCCGTCCCGGAGCCGGTGCACCTCACGCCGGTGACGGCCCGGCGTCATCGCCGCGGCACACGCGTGAGCGGGCAGGAGGTCCGAGTGAACGTTCCTGCTGTTGTTCGGCGCCCCTCATACCCCCGCGGCGGCCGCGTCGGGGCGTCGGGACAGGGCGGCCGCCGCGGCGCCCACCAGGCCCGCGTCGGTCCCCATCTGAGCCGGCGTCACCGTCAGGCCCCGCACGAAGGACAGGGTGGCGTAGTCGGCGAGGGCCCTGCGCAGCGGTGCGAACAGGACGTCGCCCGCCTTGCCCACTCCCCCGCCGATCACCGCGATGTCGATCTCGACGAGGGTCGCGGTGGCCGCGATGCCGGCGGCCAGGGCCTGGGCGGCGCGTGCGAAGGCGGCCACGGCGACCGGGTCGCCGGCCCGTGCGGCGGCGGCCACCGCGGCGGCGGAGGTGTCGCCGTCGGGCCCGGGCCGCCAGCCGTCGTCCAGGGCGCGCCGGGCGATGTTGGGGCCGCTCGCGATGCGCTCGACGCAGCCGCGCGCACCGCACGGGCAGGGATCGCCGTCCAGGTCCACGCTGATGTGGCCGATGTGGCCCGCGTTCCCGGTCGGGCCGGGGTGCAGCCGGCCGTTGAGGACCAGACCGCCGCCGACGCCCGTGGAGACGACCATGCACAGCGCGTTGTCGTGGCCGCGTGCGGCGCCCTGCCAGTGCTCGGCCGCCGTGATCGCCACACCGTCGCCGATCAGCTCGACGGGCAGGTCCCCGGCGGCGGCGCGGACGCGCGCGACGAGCGGGTAGTCACGCCAGCCGGGCACGTTGACGGGGGACACCGTGCCGGCGGAGGCGTCCACGGGACCCGCGCTGCCGATCCCGACGGCGGTGGCGCTTCCCCACAGCGGCGAGGCGGTGAGCTCGCCGAGCACCTCCTCGACAGCCCGCATCACCCTCTCGCCGTCCTCCTGCGCGGGCGTCGGACGCTGGGCGCGGACCAGGATCCGGCCCCGGCCGTCCACCAGGGCCCCGGCGATCTTGGTGCCGCCGATGTCGAGCGCGGCCACGAGGTCGGTGTGCATCAGTGTCGGATCTCCCCGTCATCCTCGAGAAAAGGGCTGGCCGGTCCAGCGGTGGGGGACGTGGGCCGGAGATGTGCGGACAGTCTCTCTCGCGGGTGACAACGTTGTCCAGGGCCTATGCTCGACGCCACATCCTCATACAAGACCACGGACCGCCGCATCCCCGCGGACGACGACAGGACAGGACACCGCACCGTGCCCGAGACCGCGCGCAGCGCAGACCGCCTCCCCGGAACTCGTTACGGCAACCGCCCCACCATGAAGGATGTCGCCGCCCGGGCCGGTGTCGGGCTGAAGACCGTCTCCCGCGTGGTCAACGGGGAGCCCGGGGTCACCCCGGAGACGGAGCGGCGGGTCCAGGAGGCCATCGAGGCGCTCGGTTTCCGCCGCAACGACAGCGCGCGGGTGCTGCGCAAGGGCCGTACGGCAAGCATCGGGCTGGTCCTGGAGGACCTCGCCGACCCGTTCTACGGGCCGCTGAGCCGCGCGGTGGAGGACGTGGCCCGGGCCCACGGCTCGCTGCTCATCAACGGCTCCAGCGCCGAGGACCCGGACCGGGAGCAGGAGCTGGTCCTGGCGCTGTGCGCGCGGCGCGTGGACGGGCTGGTGGTGATCCCGGCCGGGGACGACCACCGGTATCTGGAGCCCGAGCTCAAGGCGGGGGTCGCCACGGTGTTCGTGGACCGGCCGGCCGGGAGGATCGACGCGGACGTGGTCCTGTCGGACAACTACGGCGGCGCGCGCGACGGCGTGGCCCACCTGATCGCGCACGGGCACCGGCGGATCGGGTTCATCGGCGACATGCCCCGCATCCACACGGCCGCGGAGCGGCTGCGCGGCTACCGGGCGGCCATGGAGGACGCGGGCATACCCGTGGCCGAGTCCTGGATGTCCCTGGGCGTCACCGACCCCGAGCGGGTGCGCCGGGCCGCCGAGGAGATGCTCTCCGGCCCGCAGCCGGTCACCGCGATCTTCGCCGGCAACAACCGGGTGACCGTCACCGTCGTCCGGGTGCTGGCCGAACAGAGCCGCCGGGTCGCCCTGGTCGGCTTCGACGACATCGAGCTCGCCGACCTGCTCCAGCCGGGCGTCACGGTCGTCGCGCAGGACGCGGCGGCCCTCGGGCGCACCGCCGCCGAGCGGCTGTTCCGCCAGCTGGACGGTGACCTGATCACCCCGGAGCGCATCGAGCTGCCGACCCGGCTGATCACCCGCGGCTCGGGCGAACTGCCGCCGGCGGACTGAGCGGGGCGCCGGGCTGCCCGGCGGACCCGGAGACCGGGAGACCAGGAGGCGGGCGTTGTCGTCCGGCCTGGATGCAGACGCCGTTGAGCGAAGACGCCCGGGCTGCACCTGGAGGCCGCCTGGCCCGAGGAGCGAGTCCCGATCCCGGAGGCCTCGTCACCAGGGGCGCCGAAGCCCCGCACCCGCGGTATTCGGAAACAGCGGCTGCCCGAGACACACCGACACCCGAAACCACGCCACTCCAGGCACCACAGCCAGCCCCCCCCCGCTGGCGTGAGCCAGCGCCCGGAACCCGGCTCCTCATCCGCCCGTGCGTCCGTGCCCGGATCCTTGCCGTCCCCGGCCGGGCCCGTCAGCCGGCGTCGTCAGGTGTCTCGGCGCGGTGCCGCAAAGCGCTCCAGGTCGGCGCGGGTCATCCCGGTGAGGCGGGCGACCTCGGCGGTGTCGAGGGCGCCGCAGTCCAGGCCGCGCAGGAGGTAGCCGCTGAGGGCCTTGGCGGTGGCCGGCTCGTCCATGACGTCGCCGCCGGTGCGGTGGGCGTACCGGGTGAGGCGGGCGGCGGCCTCCTCGAAACCCTCGCGGTAGAAGGCGAAGACGGCCGCGTAGCGGGGCGGGAGGTGGCCGGGGTGCATGTCCCAGCCCTGGTAGTAGGCGCGGGCCAGGGCCCGGCGGGTGAGGCCGTGGTGCAGACGCCAGGCGGCGTGCACCTTCTCGGTGGGGCCGACCGGCAGGACGTTGGTGGAGCCGTCCGAGACACGGACTCCGGTGCCCGCCGCCGCGACCTGCATGACCGCCTTGGCGTGGTCGGCGGCCGGGTGGTCGCTCGCCTGGTACGCGGCGGAGACACCGAGGCCGGCGCTGTAGTCGAAGGTGCCGTAGTGCAGTCCGGTGGCGCGGCCCTCGGCGGCCTGGATCATGCGGGCGACGGTCGCCGTGCCGTCGGCGGCCAGGATGGCCTGGCTGGTCTCGATCTGGATCTCGAAGCCGATCCGGCCGGGCTCCAGCCCGTGCGCCTTCTCGAAGGCTTCCAGCAGCCGGACGAAGGCGCTGACCTGCTCGGCGTAGGTCACCTTGGGCAGGGTGAGCACGAGTCCGCCGGGCAGGCCGCCGGCCGCCATCAGGCCGGTGAGGAAGATGTCGAGGGTGCGGATGCCCCGGTCGCGTACCGGCGCTTCCAGGCACTTCATGCGGATGCCCATGGAGGGGGCGGCCGTGCCGTCGGCGTACGCCTCGGCGACCAGCCGGGCCGCGCGGGCCGCCGCCTCGTCCTCCTCCGCGTCCGGGCGGTTGCCGTAGCCGTCCTCGAAGTCGACGCGCAGGTCCTCGACCGGTTCACGCTCCAGCTTGGCCCGCACGCGCGCGTACACGGGCTCCGCGAGATCGTCGGGCAGGCCGAGGACGGCGGCGAAGGAGGCCGCGTCCGGGGCGTGCGCGTCGAGCAGGGCGAGCGCCTGGTCGCCCCAGGAGCGGATCGTGCCGGCGGTAAAGGTGTCGCCGGGGACGTAGACGGTGTGGACGGGCTGGCGGGTGCCGGGGTCTCCCGGGTAGCGGCGCGCGAGTTCGGCGTCGACCGGCGCGAGGGAGGCGCCGATCTCCTCGCTGACGGCGCCCGTGAGGCTGGTCGCCACGGTCTCCTGCCGGCCCTGCCCCATCGTTGCGCCCTCCTGTATTCCGCTCCACGGAATCAGCAATCCGTGAAGCGAAGCTATCGGGGCGTCTTCCCGCTGGTCAACACCCTCTTGCGTCCCGATCCACTCCCCCATCTCGGCATGTTCACGTCCATCTGGCACCGTTTCCCGCAGAAGCCCGCGACATCCGTACGACTGGTCAGGAAACCCGCCACAGCGACACGTGCCACAGAAGGAGCTCCTGTGCCGATCCACAGCCGAGTCACGCGCCGCCTGGGCCTGAAGACCGCGTTGGCGGCCGCGGCCGCCGTCCCGCTCTCCAGTACCGCCCTCTCCCCCGCGCCCGCCTCGGCCGACGAACACCCCGGCGACCGGCTGCTGGAGGTCATGTCGTTCAACCTGCGCTACGCGAGCCCCGCCGAGCCCCACAGCTGGGCGGCCCGCCGACCGGTGATGCGCGAGCTGCTGCGCCGCGAGCGCCCGCACGTGATCGGCACTCAGGAGGGCCTCTACCAGCAACTGCGCGACATCCAGGCCGACCTCGCGACGCCCTACGACTGGATCGGCACGGGGCGCGCGGGCGGCAGCCGCGACGAGTTCACGGCGGTCTTCTACGACACCCGCCGGCTCGTCCCGCTGGAGTACGACCACTTCTGGCTCTCCGACCTGCCGAACATGGTCGGCTCCAACACCTGGAGCGGCGGCTCCATCCGCATGGTCACCTGGGTCCGTTTCCGCGATCTGCGCGCCGGCGGGCGGGAGTTGTACGTCCTCAACACCCATCTGGACAACGCCAGCCAGTACGCACGCGCGCGTGCCGCCTCGCTCATCGCCCACCGGATCGCCGGGCTGGACCGGACGCTGCCGCTGATCGTGACCGGCGACTTCAACGTCGCGGCGCACCGGAGCCCCGTCTACGACACCCTGCTGGGGGCCGGCCTCGTCGACACCTGGGACGCGGCGGCCGAGCGCAGCGAGCCCTACGGGACGTTCCACGGCTACATGCCGCTGGTGCCCGGCGGGGCCCGGATCGACTGGATCCTCGCCACGCCGGATGTCACGGTGCGCCGGGCGGCGATCAACACGTTCGCGGTGAACGGGCAGTTCCCGAGCGACCATCTGCCGGTGCAGGCCTCCCTGAGCCTGTGACAGCGCGAAGGCCCCCGTGACCGGTGCGCGGTCACGGGGGCCTCGGACGGCTTGGGGCCGATCAGCCCTTACGGGCCTTGATCTCCTCGGTGAGCTGCGGGACGACGTCGAACAGGTCGCCGACGACGCCGTAGTCGACCAGGTCGAAGATCGGGGCCTCGGGGTCCTTGTTGATGGCCACGATGGTCTTCGAGGTCTGCATACCGGCCCGGTGCTGGATCGCGCCGGAGATGCCGGAGGCGATGTACAGCTGCGGCGAGACCGACTTGCCGGTCTGGCCGACCTGGTTGGTGTGCGGGTACCAGCCGGCGTCGACCGCGGCACGCGAGGCACCGACGGCCGCGCCGAGGGAGTCGGCGAGCGCCTCGATGATCGCGAAGTTCTCCGCGCCGTTGACACCACGGCCACCGGAGACCACGATCGCGGCCTCGGTCAGCTCCGGACGGCCCGTCGACTCACGCGGCGTCCGGCCCGTGATCTTCGTGCCGGTCGCCTTCTCGGAGAAGGACACGTTCAGGGCCTCGACGGTGCCGGCGGCCGGGGCGGCCTCGACGGCGGCCGAGTTCGGCTTGACCGTGATGACCGGGGTGCCCTTGGAGACGCGGGACTTGGTGGTGTAGGACGCGGCGAACACCGACTGGGTGGCCACCGGACCCTCGTCGCCGGCCTCCAGGTCCACGGCGTCGGTGATGATGCCGGAACCGATGCGCAGCGCCAGACGCGCGGCGATCTCCTTGCCCTCGGCGGAGGACGGAACGAGGACGGCGGCCGGGGACACCTGCTCACAGGCGGCCTGCAGGGCGTCGACCTTCGGCACGACCAGGTAGTCGGCGTACTCGGACGCCTCGTGGGTGAGGACCTTGACGGCGCCGTGCTCGGCGAGCGTGGCGGCGGTGCCGGCGGCGCCGTTGCCCAGCGCGACGGCGACCGGCTCGCCGATGCGGCGGGCCAGGGTCAGCAGCTCCAGGGTGGGCTTGCGGACGGCACCGTCCACGTGGTCGACGTAGACGAGAACTTCAGCCATGGGATTGCACTCCTGCGGATTGCGAAGTCTGAGGGGCGGTGAAGGTGGTGAGCCTTAGATGAACTTCTGGCTCGCGAGGAACTCAGCGAGCTGCTTGCCGCCCTCGCCCTCGTCCTTGACGATCGTGCCGGCCGTGCGGGCCGGGCGTTCGGCCGCGGCGTCGACCTTGGTGTAGGCGCCCTCGAGACCGACCTCTTCGGCGTCGATCTCCAGGTCGGACAGGTCCCAGGACTCCACGGGCTTCTTCTTGGCCGCCATGATGCCCTTGAAGGACGGGTAACGGGCCTCGCCCGACTGGTCGGTGACGGACACGACCGCCGGCAGGGAGGCCTCGAGCTGCTCGGAGGCGGCGTCGCCGTCGCGGCGGCCCTTGACCGTGCCGTCCTCGACGGAGACCTCGGAGAGCAGGGTCACCTGCGGGACGCCGAGCCGCTCGGCGAGCAGCGCCGGTACGACGCCCATGGTGCCGTCGGTGGAGGCCATGCCGGAGATGACCAGGTCGTAGCCGGCCTTCTCGATGGCCTTGGCCAGGACCAGGGAGGTGCCGATGGCGTCGGTGCCGTGCAGGTCGTCGTCCTCGACGTGGATGGCCTTGTCGGCGCCCATGGACAGCGCCTTGCGCAGCGCGTCCTTGGCGTCCTCGGGGCCCACCGTCAGGACGGTGATCTCCACGTCGTCGTCGGAGTTCTCGGAGATCTGGAGCGCCTGCTCGACCGCGTACTCGTCCAGCTCGGAGAGCAGACCGTCCACGTCGTCCCGGTCGACGGTCAGGTCATCGGCGAAGTGCCGGTCGCCAGTGGCGTCGGGCACGTACTTCACAGTGACAACGATCCTCAAGCTCACGCCGGCTCTCCTACTGCATCGTCATTTCTCGGCTGCCTGCCTCGAGGCAGCATAGGCGCCTCAAGCGGCCCATCCCGGTCGGGGCGACCCGCGCTCCGAGCGAAATATTACTCGTCAGTACATACAGTCCGTGCCCGCTAAGCAAGCGCTTTGAACTGTGACCTTCGCAACGCAGCGTAACCGGAACTCGACGGCCGCGCAGCAGGAGGGCGGGACGGATCAGTCGCGCAGCCCGTTGAAGCGGCCCTGGTGGTACAGCAGGGGCCGGCCGGTGCCGCTGGGGTCGCCGAGCAGGACCTCGGCGAGCACGAGGCGGTGGTCCCCGGCGGGCACGCGCGCGACCACCCGGCACACCAGCCAGGCGAGGACGTCGTCCAGCACGGGCACGCCCTCGGGGCCCTCGCGCCAGGAGGTGGCCGGGCCGAAGCGGTCCGCGCCGCTGCGCGCGAAGGTGGCGGCCAGCTCCTGCTGGTGTTCGCCGAGGATGTGCACGCCGACGTGCTCGGTGGCCGCGATCGCCGGCCAGCTGGAGCCGCCCGTTCCGACGCCGAACGAGAGCATCGGGGGCTCGGCGGAGACGGAGGTGAGGGAGGTGGCGGTGAAGCCGACCGGGCCCCGCTCGCCGCGGGCGGTGATCACCGCGACGCCCGCCGCGTGGCGGCGGAAGACGGAGCGCAGCAGCTCGGGCGTGGCGAGCCGGGCGGCGGTCAGGCCGGTCGGGGCCGTCATGGAACTGTCCTTCCGCAGGAGGTGACGATCGGGTACGCGGCTGGTCACCGGCCCGGACAGCGCACGCGCGCGGTACGGACGGGGGCCACGGCCCGACGGGTGCCCCGCCCGGGCGGAAGAAGATCCGAAGGCATGACGTCAGGCTGACGATAGATGGCAGGCACAGTCAAGCCGGTTCCGTGATGTGGGAGATGGCTCACGGCCCACAAGCCCGGGGTCCCGTCGCTCACACCGCCTCCCCCAGGGCGGCGATCACATCGGCCTTGCGGGGCTGTCCGGTGGCGCGGCGTACGACGCGGCCGTCGGCGTCCAGGACCAGCACCGTGGGCGTCTTGAGGATGTCCAGGCGCCGTACGAGGTCCAGGTGGGCCTCGGCGTCGATCTCGACGTGGGTGACGCCCGGGACCACGGCGGCGACCTCGCCGAGGATCCGCCGGGTGGCCCGGCAGGGTGCGCAGAACGCGCTGGAGAACTGCACGAGGGTGGCGCGCTCGCCGAGGTCGGTGCCGAGGTCGGCCGCACCGAGCCGCTTGCCGTCGTCCCGCCCGCGCACCCGCACTCTCCCGTTCCGCCGCCGTTGCAGCACTCCGCAGGCGCTCGCCGCCGCGAGCACCAGCACGCACACCATCAGTCCGGTCATCACCTCCTGCAAGCGTTCACGAGACCGCAAAGATTCCCGCCTCCCCGAAGCCGCGCCGCTGCGGAATCCTTGCTCCATGGACATCGATGTGAGGGGGCCGCGGTTCGGGGCGGCCGTGACGACCGTGGTCCTGGCGCTGGTGCTGATCACGGGCAGCGCGTGGCTGCTGGCGTGGCAGACCCTGGTGTTCGCGCTGGGCGCGGCGGGCGGGGTGAGCCGCTCGCCGTACGGCTGGCTGTTCCGGACGGCCGTACGGCCCCGGCTCGGGCCGCCCGTCGCGTTCGAGGCGCCCGAAGCGCCGCGGTTCGCGCAGGCGGTGGGCCTCGTCTTCGCCGGCCTGGGGCTGGCCGGCTACACGCTGGGCCCCAGGTGGCTGGGGCTCGCCGCGACCGGGGCCGCGCTCGCGGCGGCCTTCCTCAACGCGGTGTTCGGGTACTGCCTGGGGTGCGAAATGTACGTGCTGGTACGGCGGGTGACGGTGCGGGCGGAGTAACGGCGGGGCAAAACCCCGAGGTCGGTCAGCGGTTCGACGTGACGAGAATCTCGCCGCGTGCGGGCACCAGGGCTGGCTACCCGGGCGTTCTTGGGGCACGATCTGCGACAAGCCGCAAACCTACGGCTGCGTAACTTGTCGTCGCTGGGAGCCCCCTTCCCAGACAGAGCAGGAAGGGTTCCACCTCGCCCATGGCCGAACTCGTCTACCGTCCCGTCATCGGTTTCGCCCGCACCCTGTTCAAGGTGTGGGACCTCAAGATCGACTGCCGGGGTTCGGAGAACATCCCGCGTTCGGGCGGTGCCGTGCTGGTGAGCAACCACATCAGCTATCTGGACTTCGTCTTCAACGGTCTGGCGGCGCTGCCGCAGAAGCGTCTGGTGCGCTTCATGGCGAAGGAGTCCGTCTTCCGGCACCGGATCTCCGGGCCGCTGATGCGCGGGATGAAGCACATCCCCGTGGACCGCGAGCAGGGGGAGGCGGCGTACGCGCACGCCCTGGACTCGCTGCGGTCCGGGGAGATCGTCGGGGTCTTCCCGGAGGCGACGATCTCCCAGTCGTTCACGCTGAAGAGCTTCAAGTCCGGTGCCGCGCGCCTGGCCCAGGAGGCCGGCGTGCCGCTGATCCCGATGGCGGTGTGGGGCACGCAGCGGCTGTGGACCAAGGGGCAGCCGCGCAACTTCAAGCGCAGCCACATCCCGATCACCATCCGGGTCGGCGAGGCGATCGAGGCCTCCCGCGACAAGTACGCGGGGGCGATCACCCGGCAGCTGCGCGATCGGGTGCAGGAGCTGCTGGAGGCGGCGCAGCGCGCCTACCCGGTGCGGCCCAAGGGCCCGGACGACACCTGGTGGATGCCGGCGCACCTGGGCGGCACGGCCCCGACGCCGGAGGCGGTCCGGGAGGCCGAGGCGCGGTAGAACACCGGCCCGGGCCCGCCCGGCCGCCGTGTGCCGGGTCAGGGCAGCGGCACCGCCGTACCGCTCACCCGGATGCGCGGGTCACCGGCGCGCACGTCCACCGTGAGGGTCGACGGGCGGCCCAGGTCGTGTCCCTGATGGAGGGTCAGGCGTGCGTCCGCGGTGATGGCTCCCAGCTCGCGGAGGTAGGCGCCGAACGCGGCGGCGGCCGCGCCCGTGGCGGGGTCCTCCACCACGCCGCCCACCGGGAACGGGTCGCGCACGTGGAACACCGTCTCGGACTCGCGCCACACCAGCTGGAGCGTGGTGAGGTCCAGGCGCCGCATCAGGCGCGCGAGCCGCTCGAAGTCGTAGTCCAGGTCGGCCAGGCGCGCCCGGCCGGCGGCCGCGAGCACCAGGTGGCGGGCACCGGCGTTGGCGATCCGGGGCGGCAGCGCCGGGTCCAGTTCGGCGGCCTGCCAGCCGAGGGCGGCCAGCGCCTCGGCCACGTCGGCGTCCTCGACGTCGGTGACCTGGGGCTCCACGCTGGTCAGCGTGGCCTGCGGGGCGCCGGTGCCGTCGTCCGTCACGGACACCGGGACGGGCCCGGCCGGGGTGTGGAAGAGGAGATCGCCGGGGCCGATGCGTTCCGCGAGGGCGACGGCGGTCGCGACCGTGGCGTGGCCGCAGAACGGCACCTCGGCCTTGGGGCTGAAGTAGCGGGCGTCGAAGACCCGGCCCGGTGTGCCGCCCGCGTGCTCCGGCGCGGCGGTCAGGAACGCCGTCTCCGAGTAGCCGATCTCGGCGGCGAGGGCCAGCATCGCGGCGTCGTCGAGGCCACGGGCGTCGAGCACGACCCCGGCCGGGTTCCCTCCGGCCGGATCGCTGGAGAAGGCCGTGTAGCGCAGGACCTGGGCTGTCGTATGGCTGGTCATACCGGCTGCAACGCCGCCCGGGCGGGGGCTATTCCCCGGCCCGGGCGGCCGGCCCGTCAGGCCCGGGAGGGGGCCGGGTCGTGCACGGCGATCCGTGCGCCCGGGCTGAACTTCTCCAGCAGCTCGGCCAGTTCGGCGGCGGCCGACACCAGGTCCCCGGCCGGCATCGGCGCCATGCCCTCCAGCAGGAAGACGCCGGACGTGGTCTGCTCGGTGAGCCGGGTGCGCGGGCCCTGGCGCCAGTTCCAGCGGCGGCAGGTCACACCCGCGTCGTCGCGCCAGACCAACTCCCCGGCGTCGGGGTGCTCGACGACCTCCGCACCAGCGGCGACGGTCACGAAGTGGGCGACGCTGACGGCGTTGTAGAGGTCGACGAGGAGGTTGATGCGGGGCAGGCCCGTCTCGGACAGGACCCGCTCGGCTTCGCCCCGAACGCCGTGTAGACCTCGCGCCACGCGGCCATGTGCGGATCCTCGTGCGGGGCGCGTCCGTCCAGGCGTGCGGCCAGCCGCCGGGCCGCCTCGTCCAGCAGCGCCGAACCGGCCGCCGTGCTGGGACCGTTGACCAGGCCGTACGCCTCGACGGCCACGTGGGTGAAGCCGGGTGCGAGCGCGCGCACCTCGTCAGAGAGTATGCGCCGATCGGCAGCCAATGGCTTTCCGATCAGCCGCATACCTGCAATCGCAGGGACGATGCCGCTAGCGCGCCATCTCTTCCTTGAGGGCGCTCACGAACGTGTCGACGTCGTCCTCGGTGGTGTCGAAGGAGCACATCCAGCGCACGTCGCCGGCCGCCTCGTCCCAGAAGTAGAAGCGGAACCGCTTCTGCAGGCGTTCGCTCACCTCGCGCGGCAGGCGCGCGAAGACCGCGTTGGCCTGGACCGGGTGGAGGATCTCCACGCCGTGCACGGCGCGTACGCCCTCGGCGAGGCGCTGGGCCATCTCGTTGGCGTGCCGGGCGTTGCGCAGCCACAGGTCCCGGGCGAACAGGGCCTCCAGCTGCACCGAGACGAAGCGCATCTTGGAGGCGAGCTGCATGGACAGCTTGCGCAGGTGCTTCATGTGGCGCACGGCGTCCTGGTTGATGACCACGACCGCCTCGCCGAACAGGGCGCCGTTCTTGGTGCCGCCCAGGGAGAGCAGGTCGACGCCGGCCGCGTTGGTGAACGCCCGCATCGGCACGTCAAGGAAGGCGGCGGCGTTGGCCAGCCGGGAGCCGTCGAGGTGCACCTTCATGCCGTGCGCGTGGGCGTGCTCGCAGATGGCCCGTATCTCGTCCGGCGTGTAGACCGTGCCCAGCTCGGTGGCCTGGGCGATCGAGACGACCTGCGGCATGGCGCGGTGCTCGTCGTCCCAGCCGTAGGCCTGCCGGTCGATCAGCTCCGGGGTGAGCTTGCCGTCGGGCGTCGGGACGGTGAGCAGCTTCAGCCCGCCGACCCGCTCCGGCGCCCCGCACTCGTCGACGTTGATGTGCGCGCTCTCGGCGCAGATCACCGCGCCCCAGCGGTCGGTGACCGCCTGCAGCGCGACGACGTTGGCGCCGGTGCCGTTGAAGACCGGGAAGGCCTCGGCGGTGGCGCCGAAGTGGCTGCGGACGACCTGCTGGAGGTGCTCGGTGTAGGCGTCCTCGCCGTACGCGACCTGGTGCCCGCCGTTGGCCAGGGCCAGGGCGGCGAGCACCTCCGGGTGGGTCCCGGCGTAGTTGTCACTGGCGAAACCGCGGACCTCGGGGTCGTGGTGGCGACGCGCGTCGGTCTTCGGGGGGTTCACGGCTTCTCGGTCAGCCACAGACGGTTTCCGTTCACTTCCGCGGCGGGCTTCTCCCAGACTTCGGCGATGGCCTCGGCGAGGTCCTTGACGTCCGTGAAGCCCGCGAACTTCGCGTTGGGGCGATCGGCGCGCATCGCGTCGTGCACCAACGCCTTCACCACCAGGATGACAGCCGCCGAGCTCGGGCCCTGCTCTCCCCCGGCCTTGCCGAAGTAGTCGGCCAGGGCCAGCGTCCACGCCTCGGCGGCGGCCTTGGCGGCGGCGTACGAGGCGTTGCCCGCGGTGGGCTTGCTGGCGCCGGCCGCGCTGATCAGCACGTACCGGCCGCGGTCGCTGCGCTGCAGCGCCTCGTGGAAGGCGAGGGAGGTGTGCTGGACGGTGCGTACCAGCAGCATCTCCAGGAAGTCCCAGTCGTCCAGGCTGGTCCGGGTGAAGGTCTCGCTGCCGCGCCAGCCGCCGACCAGGTGCACGAGCCCGTCGACGCGGCCGAACTCCTTCTCGGTGCGAGCGGCCCAGTCGCGGGTGGCCTGGAGGTTGAGCAGGTCGACCGTCTCGCCGGTGACGGTGGCGCCGCCGTGCCCGTAGCGCGCCGCGTCCACGGCCTCGGCCAGCCGCTCCGGGTCGTTGTCCGCGCCGACGACGGTCGCCCCCGCCTCGGCGAGCCTGACCAGCGCCGCCCGGCCGGCGGGTCCGCCCGCGCCGGCCACCGCGATCACCGCACCGCTGAGCGCCCCGTTGCCCGCCATGATCTTCGCCTCCTGAGCAGTGGTGTTGTCGCGGTCGCTCACGCGGCGACCCGCTCGGCGCCGTCCGCCGTGATGCCCTTGGTGGAGGCGATCACGTGCTTCAGCTTCTTGGACAGTGCCTCATAGAACATGCTCAGCGGAAACTCGTCCGGAAGCACGTCATCGACGAGTTTGCGCGGCGGCTGCGTCAGGTCGAGCGCGTCCGGGCCCTTGGCCCACTTGGAGCCCGGGTGCGGGGCGAGGTAGGTGGAGACCAGCTCGTAGCCGGCGAACCAGTGGACGAGCTTGGGGCGGTCGATGCCGTCGCGGTACAGCTTCTCGATCTCGGCGCACAGCTGGTTGGTGACCTGCGGGGCGCGCTCCCAGTCGATCGAGAGCTTGTTGTCAGTCCAGCGGACCACGTCGTGCTTGTGCAGGTAGGCGAAGAGCAGCTGGCCGCCGAGGCCGTCGTAGTTGCGCACCCGCTCGCCGGTGACCGGGAAGCGGAACATGCGGTCGAACAGCACCGCGACCTGGACGTCACGGGCCTGCGGGACGCCCTCCTTGGCCAGTTTCACGGCCTCCTTGAAGGCGGTGAGGTCGCAGCGCAGCTCCTCCAGGCCGTACATCCAGAACGGCTGGCGCTGCTTGATCATGAACGGGTCGAACGGCAGGTCGCCGTGGCTGTGGGTGCGGTCGTGGACCATGTCCCACAGCACGAAGGCCTCCTCGCAGCGCTTCTGGTCGTGGACCATGGCGGCGACGTCCTCGGGCAGCTCCAGGCCCAGGATGTCGACGGCGGCGGCGGTCACGCGGCGGAAGCGGGCGGCCTCGCGGTCGCAGAAGATGCCGCCCCAGGTGAACCGCTCGGGGGCCTCGCGCACGGCGATCGTCTCGGGGAACAGGACGGCGGAGTTGGTGTCGTACCCGGCCGTGAAGTCCTCGAAGGTGATGCCGCAGAACAGCGGGTTGTCGTAGCGGGTGCGCTCCAGTTCGGCCAGCCAGTCGGGCCAGACCATGCGCAGCACGACCGCCTCGAGGTTGCGGTTGGGGTTGCCGTTCTGCGTGTACATCGGGAAGACGACCAGGTGCTGCAGGCCGTCCTGGCGGTTCCGGGCCGGCTGGAAGGCCAGCAGCGAGTCGAGGAAGTCGGGCACCTCGAAGCCGCCCTCCGCCCACCGGCGCAGGTCCTTGACCAGGGCCTCGTGGTAGTCGTGGTCGTGCGGCAGCAGCGGGGAGAGCTCCTGGACGGCGTCGGCGACCTGGCGTACGGCGAGTTCGGCGTCGGCGCGGTCCGGGGCGCCCTCGGCGTCGAAGTCGATCGATCCGTCCTTGGACTGCCAGGGCCGGATCCGCTCCACGGCATCCTTGAGCACGGGCCATGCCGGGTGCTCCACCACCCTGCCTGCCGGAGAAACCTGCTTCTCCGCACCCACCTGCACAAGAATTTCCGTCATGTCCCATCCTCCACAGGAGAACCTCGCGTATGGAGACCGTATACACACGAGGTTTCTTCCAGCAAGGGGAGCCCCAGGAAATCATCCTGCGCAGCCCCCACCCACGCCGCACTTTTTCCTGTCGGACACCTGCCCTGCCGCGACTAGGCCAAACGGGTCACGCCCGGCGCGTCGCCGCGGGCGCAGGCGATACGGTCCACACAGGGCCGCAGCGGTTACGGTCCACAGGGGCCGTAGCCATACGGTCCACGGGGGCCGCAGGGCCGCGGCCCGCTCACAGCGCAGCGTCGACGGAAGCGAGTCCCGTCTTGAACTTCGTCACCATCGGTCACCGTGGAGTCATGGGTGTGGCACCGGAGAACACCCTCCGGTCGTTCGTCGCCGCCCAGGAGGCGGGTCTGGACGCCATCGAACTCGATCTGCACCTGAGCAAGGACGGCGCGCTCGTCGTCATGCACGACCCCGACGTGGACCGGACGACCGACGGCACCGGGCCGATCGTCGAGAAGACCCTCGAGGAACTGCGTGCCCTGGACGCGGGCGACGGCGAGCGGATCCCGGTGTTCGAGGAGGTGCTGGACGCCGTTCAGGCGCCGCTGCAGGCCGAGATCAAGGACGTGGCCGCGGCGCGGGCCCTGGCCGAGGTCATCCGGGAACGGGACCTGACCGGCCGTATCGAGGTGTCCTCGTTCCACGACGAGGCGATCGCCGAGATCGCCCGTCTGGTGCCGGGCGTGCGCACCGCGCTCATCGCCGGCCGGTACGGCCTCGACATCGCGGACCGCGCCGTGGAGGCCGGCGCGGAGACCGTCTGCCTCAACATCCGACGGCTCTCCCTCGAGGTCGTGGAGCACGTGCGCCGCGCGGACCTGAGGATCATCGGCTGGGTGGTGAACACGCAGCAGGACGTGCGGCTGGCCCGGGCGTTCGGGCTGGACGGCGCGACCACCGACTACCCCGAGATCAGGCAGGCGATCGCCGCCGTGTGACGAGGCCGGTCAGGCGAGGTCCTTCACCAGCAGCTCGAACCGCAGGTCGTCGCGGCGCGGGATGCCGAAGCGCTCGTCGCCGTACGGGAAGGGGGTCGTCTTTCCCGTACGGCGGTAGCCGCGGCGCTCGTACCAGGCGATCAGGTCCTCCCGGACGGAGATCACCGTCATGCGCATCTGCGCCGCACCCCACCTCTCGCGGGCCTGCCGCTCCGCCTCCGCGAGGACGGCCTTGCCGAACCCGCCGCCCTGCAGGGTCGGGCTGACCGCGAACATGCCGAAGTAGGCGTGGTCGCCGCGGTGTTCGAGCTGGCAGCAGGCGACGATCCGGCCGTCCCGCTCGGCCGTCAGCAGCCGGCTGTCGGGCGACTTGACGACCTCCAGCACGCCCTCGGGGTCGGTGCGCTGCCCGTCCAGGATGTCCGCCTCGGTGGTCCACCCGGCCCGGCTGGACTCTCCCCGGTACGCCGACTCGATCAGCGCGACCAGCTCGTCCACGTCGGCGTCGGTGGCGTCGCGGAAGGTCAGTCCGGTGACGGAGGTCTCCATGAGGGCACTCCCAGGTGCTGGAGGGTTCGGGCGAGACGAAAGCAACGACGAGGGTAACCCTGCCACTAGGCTCCGGGTGCATGGTGCATGTTCTCAGCAGCCGGATCCTGCTCCGCCCCACCGACCCCGAGCGCTCCCGCGCCTTCTACGGCGAGCACCTGGGCCTCGCCGTGTACCGGGAGTTCGGTACGGGCCCGGAGCGCGGCACCGTCTACTTCCTCGGCGGCGGTTTCCTGGAGGTCTCGGGCCGGTCCGACACGGCGCCCGCCGCGGACGTGCGGCTGTGGCTCCAGGTCGCGGACGTGGCCGCGGCGCACGAGGAACTGCGGGCGAAGGGGGTGGAGATCGTCCGTCCGCCGGTGAAGGAGCCGTGGGGCCTGGTCGAGATGTGGATCGCCGACCCGGACGGAACGCCCATCGTGCTGGTGGAGGTGCCCGCGGATCATCCGCTGCGGTACCGGCCGGAGATCTGAGAGGCCGCTGCCTCTTCCGAGCCGGTGCTCGCCGCGCCGGGCGGCGGTCCGGGTCAGTGTGGTGCGGGGCGAGAGTCCGGGGGCCGGTGCCGTACACCAGGGGGTTCCACCGGATGGCCGGGGGCCGGGGCCCGGCTTAACGTGCTGGAGGGGGACACGGCACGCGCCATGAGGGGAACGCCATGAAGCTCGACGCGCCGGTGACCGACGGGCCCTGCTGGAGTGAGCTGGGCACCAGCGACCTGGAAAGCGCCGCACGGTTCTACACCCGGCTGTTCGGCTGGCGGCCCGAGAGGGATGCGCGCCAGGAGGTCGGCGGTTACACGGTCGCGCACCTCGGGGACGCGGCCGTCGCCGGGCTCACGCCGCTGTACCAGCCGTCGCAGCCGGTGGCGTGGACCGTGTCGTTCGCGGTGCGCGACGCGGATGCCGCCGCCCGGGAGGTGACGGCGGCGGGCGGGCAGGTGCTGTCCGGGCCGGCGGACGTGTTCGACATGGGCCGTTTCCTGGTGGCGGCCGATCCGGGCGGCGCCGTCTTCCAGCTGTGGCAGGCCGGTACCTTCCCGGGCGCCGGGCTGTCCGACGCGCCCGGCTCGCTGGGCTGGGTGGAGCTGCTGACCCGCTCCCCCGAACAGGCCGTGTCCTTCTACACGACGGTGTTCGGCTGGGACGTCGACGCCGGGCGCCACTACACCCGGTGGCGTCTCGGCGACGCCGAGTTCGGCGGCATGGTGACGATGGACGACAAGTTCCCGCCCGAGGTGCCCGCGCACTGGCTGCCGTACTTCGCGACCGAGGACGTCGACGGCACCACCGGAGCGGCCACACGGGCGGGTGGGGACGCGCTGATGGTGCCCACGACCGTGCCCGACGGGCCGCGCATCGCGGTGCTGCGGGACCCGCAGGGCGCCATGTTCGGGGTGTACCGGGCCGGGGAGGAGGACTGACCCAGGGAAACGGTTGCGCTGGAGCGCGCTCCACCTCCTAGCGTCGTCCGTACGACCTGCCCGGAGGGGACAACACTGTGCGTTACACACTGTTCGGCAAGACCGGTCTGCGCGTGAGCGAACTGAGCCTGGGCGCCATGACCATGGGCGGCGACCAGGGACGGGTCACCGACAAGGAGACCAGCGGGAAGATCCTCGGCGGTTACGCGGACGCGGGCGGCAACTTCGTCGACACCGCCAACATCTACACCGGCGGCGAGTCCGAGAACGTCCTCGGCGAACTGCTCCACGGGCGGCGCGACGCGTTCGTCCTGGCCAGCAAGTACACCTGCGGCATCCGCGCGGGTGACGTCAACGCCGCCGGCAACCACCGCAAGAACCTCGTCCAGTCGGTGGAGGCCAGCCTGCGGCGGCTGCGCACCGACCGGCTGGACGTGCTGTGGGTGCACGCGCGGGACAACTTCACCCCGGTCGAGGAGGTCATGCGGGCCCTGGACGACCTGGTGCGCACCGGCAAGGTGCTGTACGTGGGTGTCTCGGACTGGCCCGCCTGGGAGATCGCGCAGGCCAACACGC
This sequence comes from Streptomyces sp. NPDC052682, assembly GCF_040678435.1. Taxonomy (NCBI): domain Bacteria; kingdom Bacillati; phylum Actinomycetota; class Actinomycetes; order Kitasatosporales; family Streptomycetaceae; genus Streptomyces; species Streptomyces sp. NPDC052682. Next base: position 123,231 of record NZ_JBFATS010000009.1, read on the forward strand.
TGGCGGAGCTGAGGGGCTGGACCGCGTTCGCCGGGTCGCAGCTGCGCTACAACCTGCTGGAGCGCACACCGGAGCGCGAACTGCTGCCGCAGGCGCGGGCGTTCGACATGGCCGTACTGGCCTGGGCGCCGCTGGCGGCCGGGAAGCTGACGGGGAAGTACCGGCGGGGCGAGCCCGGGCGGCTCGGCTCGGCGGAGGAGGACCGGCGGGAGGAGGCCGTCATCGACGCCGTGCTGGAGATCGCCGAGCAGGGCGGCTGGAGCCCGGCGCAGGTGGCGCTGGCCTGGCTGCTGTCCCGGCCCGGCAACGTCGTCCCGATCATCGCGGCCACCCGGCAGAGCCAGCTCGCCGACAACCTGGCTGCCGTCGACGTCCGCCTGGACGCGGACGCCCTGGCCCGCCTGGACGAGGTGAGCGCGGTGCCGCTGGGCTTCCCGCACGACTTCCTGCGTGACCCGGCCGTCACGCGCAACGTCTACGGCGACCGCTGGCAGGACATCGACGACCGCCGCTCCACCCACCGCCGCACGGTGCACGACGTGCTCTGACCGCTCCCCCGTACGTCCTCCGTTCTCGTGTCCGGGCCCGGGCCCCGGTCCGGGAGCAGCCCGCTCGCCGGACCGGCCGGCGGGGGCGGGGGGCGCACTGCTCATGAGGCGCGACGTCAGCAGGGTGGTCTACTCGTCAAACAGAGCGTCTGACCTGCGCTGCTCCGTCGAACGCTCCCGTGCACTCCCTTGCGCTCGCGTGCGCGCCGCCGCCCGAGGGCATCTCTGGACCGACCGTGGAGCGGGTCGAGGGGGAGGTGCGGGGTGCACGGACCGGCGGCGTCCGGCTGGCTGCTGGTCGCGCTGTGCGCGGCGACCGGCGCCTACTGCCTGCTGCGGATGCGCAGCGGGGTCGAGGAGCAGCGCAGCGCAGCGGGCGGCGAGGCGCTCATGGGGTTCGGCATGGCCGTGATGGCCGTGCCCGCGGCGGTGTTCACCCCGCCAGGGTGGGCCTGGGCCGGATACGCGGTGGTGTTCGGGGCGGCGGCGGCGCGGGCGCTGTGGGCGCTGCGGACGAGCGCCCACCACCTCCACCACCTGGTGGGCGCGACGACCATGGTCTACATGGCACTGGTGATGGGCGGCTCCCCCGCGCACGGGCACACCTCGGGCCCGTCCGGCCTTCCCGCACTCACCGGGGCACTCCTGCTCTACTTCACCGGGTACGTGCTGCTGACCGGAGTGCGCCTGGTGCCGGTCCCCAACGGGGTCCGAGGCAGAACCGGGGGCGGCGGAGCCCGGGGCGGGACGGCCGCCTGGGGTGACCCGGAACTGGCGCGGGCGTGCCGGCTGTCCATGGGGATCGCGATGCTGGCGATGCTGCTGACCCTGTGACCCGAGCGCGGTCCGACCCGTCGCCGGGCACTGTGACGCAGGCCCGTACGGGTCCGTTGTCTGCGTCACTTCACGGCCGGCGGCCGTACCCCTGAGCGGTACCGCGCTCATATGCTGCGCGCATGATGCTCCCCGCGGCCCTGCTGCTGCTCGGCGTCCTCACCGCCGTCGCCGGTCCCCGGCTGCTCGCCCGGGCCGACTGGGTGGACCGCGAACCGGTACTGGCACTGTGGGTGTGGCAGTGCGTGGTCGCGGCCGTGCTGCTGTGCTGCGCCCTGTCGATGACGCTCAGCGCGGCCGCCGCCTGGCGGGCGGTGGGCGGCCAGGTCTTCGCGTCGGCGCCGAGCCCGGTGGTGAAGGCCTACGCCCTCGGCACGGCCGGCCCCTGGGCGGCGGCCACGGCGGTCGTGCTGGCCTGCGCCGGGCTGTGGAGCGCGACGATGCTGGTCCGGGAGGTCGTCCGGGCACGCGTCCGGCGCCGGCGCGGCCGGGCCGAACTCCTGCTGCGCGCCCCGCAGCTGCCCGGTGAGAAGCCTGTCAGCCGACTCGTCGTGCTGGAGGGCGAGCGGCCCGATGCCTGGTGGCTGCCCGGCACCCCGCCCCGACTGGTCGTCACCACCGCCGCGGTGCGCCGGCTCAAGGGGCGGCAGCTGGACGCCGTACTCGCCCACGAGGAGGGGCACGCGCTCGCGCGGCACGAGTGGCTGCGGCACTGCTCGGCCGCGCTGGCGTACGGGTTCCCGCAGGTGCCGGTGTTCGCCGCGTTCCGCGACGAGATGCACCGGCTGGTCGAACTCGCCGCAGACGACATGGCCTCCCGCCGTTTCGGCCGGCTGACCACCGCGCTGGCGCTGGTCGAACTCAACGAGCACCGCGGCGTGTTCGGCCCCTGCCCGACCCCGCAGGCCCAGGTGCCGCAGCGGGTGCACCGGCTGCTCACCCCGCCGGACCGGCTGCCGGCGCTGCGGCGCCTGCGGCTGACGGCGGCGGCCGCGCTGGTGCCGGTGATCCCGGTCCTGGTGGCGTTCGTTCCGGGTCTGCGGGCACTCGGGTAGCGAAGCGAGCCTCCGGGGAGCCGCAGCCGCCGGCCGCCCGGAGCTGGAACCGGACCCTCCGCGTCAGCGAGGATCACACCATGCACACCCCGACCCTCGACGCCCCGCCCCGTCCGCCGACCCACCGCACGGCCGCCCGGTCCGCCGGGGTCCTGGCCGTGTGCTCCCTGCTGCTGCTGGTCCTGGTGGCGGCCCGGTGGCGCCCGCTGATCGTGGTGGACGGTGACGTCTCCCGCACCACGCACCGGTGGGCGGTCGGCGAGCCCGGCATCACCCAGGTGTGCCGTGTCCTGACGGACTGGGTGTGGGACCCCTGGACGATGCGTCTGCTGTGCGCCGTGGTCGTGGTGTGGCTGATCTGGCGTCGCGCGGCCCGCTGGACGGCGCTGTGGCTGGGGGCGAGTGTCGCGCTGAGCACCCTGCTGCAACAGAGCCTCAAGGCGGCCGTGGGCCGGCCCCGCCCGGTCTTCCCCGACCCCGTCGACTCCGCCCACTACGCGGCCTTCCCGTCCGGTCACGCCATGACCGCCACGGTCGTCCTCGGCCTGCTGCTGTGGCTGCTGCACCGCGGGGGCGTCACCCGCGCCGTGTGGCACACCGCCGTGGCCGTGGCCGTCGTCTCGGTGGCCGGGGTGGGTCTGACCCGCGTCTGGCTGGGCGTCCACTGGCCCACGGACGTCCTCGGCGGCTGGCTGCTGGGCGCCCTGGTGGTGTCGCTGGCGGTGTGGGTGTACCGGCTGCGGCGGCCGTGACCGCGCGCTGCGGGACCTCCAGGGCCGCCGCCGCGCCTGCGCCGGACCGGCCGAGCCGCGGCCGCCGCCCGGTACGGGGGCCGGGGGCCGGGTGATCCGGCGCGGCGCGGAGCTCGGCGCCGGGGCGGAGCTCGACTCCGGGCGGGCGAGCGCGGTGCCGAGGAGGCCGGGAGCCGTTCCCGGGCGTCGCCGGGCCGGACGGCCTGCTGCGCCTGGCCCCGCGCCGCAGCGAGCACATGGTGTGCGCGGGCTGACCTGCCGTCCTCACCGCGGGCGGGATCGCGTCCGGGCGCGGCCCGCAGGGGTTTGGCCGGCCGGCGAGGTGCCGTGGCTCCTCGGCGCGGCCGGCTCATAGGATCTCCCCGTGACCGCCGTGCTGTTCGACTTCTCCGGGACCCTTTTCCGTATCGAGTCCGCCGAGTCCTGGCTGCGGGGTGTGCTGGCCGAGCGCGGGGTGGAGCTGCCCGCGCCGGAGGTGTCGGCGGCGGCCGAGGCGCTGGAGCGGGCGGGGGCGCTGCCGGGCGGGGCCCATCCGGTGGAGCTGCCCGGGGAGCTCGCTGCCCTGTGGCGCGTCCGGGACCGCAGCGCCGAGCTGCACCGGGCCGCCTACACCGCTGCCGCCCGCCGGGTCCCGCTGCCCGACCCCGCGCTGTACGACGCGCTCTACGACCGGCACATGAGCCCCGCCGCCTGGGCGCCGTACCCGGACGCCGCCGAGGTGCTCGGCGCACTGCGCGAGCGGGGCGTGCGCGTGGGGGTCGTCAGCAACATCGGCTGGGACCTGCGTCCGGTCTTCCGCGCGCACGGCCTGGACCCGTACGTCGACACGTACGTCCTGTCGTACGAGCACGGGGTCCAGAAGCCCGACCCGCGGCTGTTCGCCACCGCCTGCGAGGAGTTGGGCGTCGATCCCCGCGCCACGCTCATGGTGGGCGACGACCGGCACGCGGACGGCGGCGCCGCCGCGCTGGGCTGCGGGGTGCACTTCGTGGACCACCTGCCGGTGACCGACCGGCCCGACGGGCTGCGGCCGGTGCTGGACCGGGTCGGCTGACCCGTTTGTGCCGAGCGGCCGACGGGTCCGGGCGGAGCCGAGAAGTAGCCTGAGGCCACCAGTGGGGCAAAGCGTCCGCCCCGGACGATCCCCCGCGTCGCCCGAGGCAGACAACAGCCCGCGACAGGCCTCCAAGAGCCCTGGCCGGACTTCGCTGAGTATAGTTGGCTGGCAGCCAGCCAACGAGGAGTTCGACAATGTCCCCGCGCAGCGCCTCGGTCAACGAAGAGTTGCGGAGGCGTTCCAAGGAACGGCTCCTCCAGGCGGCGGTCGAGTTGGTCAGCGAGCACGGCTACGAGGCGACGACGCTCGGCGACATCGCCGACCGGGCGGGTTCGGCCCGCGGCCTGGTGTCGTACTACTTCCCCGGCAAGCGCCAGCTGGTGCAGTCCGCCGTGCACCGGCTGATGCACCGCACCCTGGAGGAGGCGCTGGAGCGCGAGCCGCGCACCGAGGACGGCCGGGAGCGGCTGGCCCGGGCCGTCGACGCGATCCTGGGCCTGGCCCGGGACTATCCCGTGCTGATGCGCCAGCACATGGCCGGGCTCCTCCAGGCCGAGGGGTTCGTGCCGTGTCCCGAGCAGCGGCGGCTGGCCGAGCTGCTGCGCGACACCGTGGCCCGGCAGGGCTCCCGGGACGTCGACAGCGACTACCCGATGCTGCGCGCACTGCTGATGGGCGCCGTGTACACCGCCCTGGTGCCCGGGGTGCCGATGCCGCTGCCGGTGCTGCGCGCCGAGTTGTTCAAGCGCTACCGGCTGGACTGGGACATGGGTGTCCCGCCGGACGCCGAAGGGCCCGGCGGGACGTGCGACACGGATCTGTCGCGGTTCTTCGCGACCGGGGCCGCACCGGGGTGCGGGCCCGAGGGTCAGTCGAAGTAGTCCGGCTGCGTCTGCACGTTGAGCTCACGCAGGTGGACCCACCTGGCCGGGTCCGTGCGCCGGTCGTCGATCTTCAGGACGTCGAAGCCCTTGGCGATGTCGTTCGAGTAGATGTAGCCGTTGTAGTAGTACGCCGACCAGGAGCCGCCGGTGGTGATCGCGTCCGTGCTCAGCGGGCCGCGCTCGAAGTAGGCGATCTCCTTGGGGGCGGCGGAGTCGGTGAAGTCCCAGACGGAGACGCCGCCCTGGTACCAGGCCTGCACCATGAGGTCCTTGCCCTTGACCGGGATCAGCGAGCCGTTGTGGGCCACGCAGTTCTCGGTGTCCGCCTGGTGGCGGGGGATCTTGAAGTAGCTGCGGAAGACGAGCTTGCGCTGGTCCCCCTTGCCGACGATGTCGTAGATGCCGTCCGCGCCGCGGTTCGGGCCGGTGGCCGCGTTGCAGGTGGCGCCGCTGCCGCCGCCCAGCTCGTCGGTGAACACGACCTTGTTCGCCTTCTGGTTGAAGGTCGCCGAGTGCCAGAAGGCGAAGTTGACGTTGTCCTGGACCTGGTCGATGATCTTCGGCCGCTCCGGGTCCTTGATGGACATCAGGATGCCGTCACCCATGCAGGCGCCGGCGGCCAGGTCCTCGGAGGGCAGCACGGTGATGTCGTGGCAGCCGGTGGTCTTGGACACGCCCGGGTTGGTGGGCGCGCCCGGGTTGCCGCCGCCGTCCGGGCCCTCACCGGGGAAGAGCACCGGGAAGTCGATGACCGCCGCCTTCTCCGGAGCGCTGCGCGGCACCTTGATGATGGAGATGCCGTCGTGCGGCGGCTGGCAGTCCGGGTAGGCGGCGTTCGGCGAGTACGAGGAGACGTAGATGTAGACGTTCCTGCGCTCGGGCACCAGCGTGTGGGTGTGCGAGCCGCAGGCGGTCTCGACGGCCGCGACGTACTTGGGGTTCCGCTTGTCGCTGATGTCGAAGACCTTCATGCCCTCCCAGGAGGACTTCTCGGTCGCCGGCTGCGTGGTGCTGTTGCAACTGCTGTCGCTGCGCGAGGAGTCGGTCGACAGGAACAGCAGGTTGCCGGAGACGGAGACGTCGTTCTGCGAGCCGGGGCACAGCACCTGGGCGACCGTCTTCGGCGCCTTGGGGTTGCTGATGTCGAAGATGCGGAAGCCGTCGTAGTTGCCGGCGAAGGCGTACCTGCCCTGGAAGGCCAGGTCCGAGTTGGTGCCGGGGAGCACGTCCTTGGGGACGTTGGCGAGGTGCTTGATGTTGGCGGAGTGGACGATCTCGTCCTGGCCGGGTATCTCGCCGCTCTCGATGGCCTCCCGGGCCTCGGCACGGGCGCTCTTGGAGACCTCCTTGGGCTTGGCCGGAGTGTCCCCGGGGTCGGGGATCGCGGCGGCCGGGGCGGCCGTCAGGAGCGCGGCGAGCAGCCCGCCCGCCGCCGCTGCCACTCCCAGGCGTCTGCGCCGTGTTCGGGGGTCGTTCAACAGGATCACTGTTTCCTCCCTCTGCTCCGTTCACCTCGGAGCTGTGCAGGCACCCCGAAGTATTGTCTTCACCATGCACATTCCAACAGTGGGCAACAGACTCGCAATCAAGTTTTCGGATCGGCAACGCCCGGAAGCGTGCTAGGACTTCCCCCACACCCACGAGGTGTTTTCCTCAACCCGCCTGCCACAGGAGGTCGTTGTGCTCTTCCGCCGTGCGTCACGCGCGCCCCTCGTCGCCAGCGGGCTGACCGCCCTCGCCCTGCTGGGACTTGGGGCCTGCGACTCCGGCTCGGACACCGGGTCCGCCGGGCGGAGCGGGCCTTCGGTCATCGCCCCCGGTAAGCCCGGCGAGGAGAACCGCACCCTGTCCCCGCAGGAGGCCTCCGAGCGGCGCGCCCAGGACGACTCCCCCAACTCGGCGGACGTCTCGTACGCGCGGATGATGATCGAGCACCACGCGCAGGCCCTGGAGATGACCGAACTGGCCCCGGGGCGTGCGGCGTCCGCGCCGGTCAAGCGGCTGGCCCAGCGGATCACGGCCGCTCAGCGGCCCGAGATCGACGCGATGAAGGGCTGGTTGAAGGCGCACGGGAAGAGCGAGAAGGCCGAGGGGCACGGGCACGACCACGCCGCGATGCCCGGCATGGCGAGCGAGGCCCAGCTGAAGAAGCTCCGCGCGGCGCACGGGAAGGCCTTCGACCAGCTCTTCCTCACCCTCATGATCACGCATCACGAGGGGGCGATCACCATGGCCACGGACGTGAAGGCGCAGGGCAACAACATCCAGATCGAGGAGATGGCCGACGAGGTGATCGCCCAGCAGACCAGCGAGATCACCCGGATGCGGGACATGCTGTAGGGGCTTTCGCGGCCGGTGTCAGTTCGATGCCGGCCAGGACGCCGGGGACCCCCACCCCGCCCCGGCGGGCGCCTCAGCGGCGGGCGCGGCGGGGGGTCAGGAAGCCCGCGTCACGCGCCTGGCCGATCAGCCTGAGGGCCTTGCGACGGCTGTGACCGGTCGCGTGCATCACCGCAAGAACGGGGTCCGCGCCCTGTTCCTGGGCCGCGCGGTACTCCCGTGCCGCCAGCAGCCGCCCCTCCGCGCCGCGCGGCCAGTCCGGCCGGGCCCGGCGCGCTCCGCCGCCTTCGGCACCTGGTCCGGCGCCCGCGCCGCAGGCCTCGCCCAGCGGACCCTCGAGCCACTCGGCGAGCACCGCCAGGTCGTCCAGGGACAGGGCGGGTTCCGCCCGGACGTCCTCCACGCAGACGCTTCCCCCGTACTCCACGGCCAGCGCGTCGACCCGGGCGCCGTCCGGGAAGGCCAGCCGCACCTCGAACCACCGCGCCGTGTTCCGGCCCTCCCTCACCTGCCAGGCGGCCCGTACGGACACCGACCCGTCGGCCGGAGAGCGATCCGACAGATGAAGGAAAGTTGCTTCTAGCACACACGGAACGTAACCGCATCATCACATTCCATACGAACGGACACGCATGACCGTCCGGCGCACAGCACCCTGTCAGCGGAGCTGTGGCGGTGCGATGCTGGAGACATCAGCGACCTCCTGAGGACCGAGGAGTTCCGCCGTGCTGCGTGTCGCCGTCGTGGGTTCCGGGCCGAGCGGGTGCTACACCGCCCAGAGCCTGGTCCAGCAGGACTCCGAGGTGCGCGTCGACGTCCTGGACCGGCTGCCGTGCCCGTACGGCCTGGTCCGCTACGGCGTGGCACCGGACCACGAGAAGATCAAGTCGCTGCAGAGCAGCCTGCGCACCGTCCTGGAGCACGACCGGGTGCGTTTCCTCGGCGGCGTCCAGGTCGGCCCGGGCGGGGTTCCCGCAGCCCGGCTGAGGGAGCTGTACCACGCGGTGGTGTACTGCGTGGGCGCCGCCACCGACCGGCACCTGGGGATCCCCGGCGAGGATCTGCCGGGCAGCTGGTCGGCGACCGAGTTCGTGTCCTGGTACAGCGCGCACCCCGACGCCGTCGACGACGGTTTCCTGAGCGGTGCGCGGTCGGCCGTGGTCATCGGCGTGGGCAATGTCGCCGTGGACGTCACCCGGATGCTGGCCCGCGGTCCGGCAGAGCTCAGCCCCACCGACATGCCGCAGGCAGCCCTGTCCGCGCTCAGCGCCAGCCAGGTGGCCGACATCCACATGGTGGGCCGGCGCGGCCCGTCGCAGGCCCGTTTCACCACCAAGGAGCTGCGCGAGCTGGGCACCCTGCCGGACACCGGCGTCCTGGTCGACCCGGCGGAGCTGGCGCTGGACCCGGCGTACCTGGAGCCCTCCGCGCTGCCGGCCGCGCAGCGCCGCAACGTCGAGGTGCTGCGCGGCTGGGCCGAGGCCGCCCCCCGGGACACCCCGCGGCGGATCCGGCTGCGGTTCTTCCTGCGCCCCGTCGAACTGCTCGCCGGCCAGGGGCGCGTCGCGGCCGTGCGGTTCGAGCGGACGGCGCCGGACGGGCACGGCGGCGTGACAGGCACCGGACGGTTCGAGGACATCGAGGCCCAGCTGGTGCTGCGCTCGGTGGGCTACCGCGGGGTGCCGCTGGAGGGGCTGCCGTTCGACGCGGCCACCGGCACCGTGCCGAACCTGGCCGGGCGTGTGCTGCGCGAGGGCGTGGTGACCCCGGGCGAGTACGTGGCGGGCTGGATCAAACGGGGCCCGACGGGCGTCATCGGCACGAACCGGCCGTGCGCGAAGGAGACGGTGCTGTCCCTGCTGGAGGACGCCCCCGTCCTGGAGCGCCGGGAGATCCCCGAGGACCCGCTCACAGTGCTGCGCGCCCAGGGGGTGAGGCCGGTCGAGTGGTCCGGCTGGCAGGCGATCGAACGGGCCGAGGCGGAGCTCGGGGCGTCGCTGGGCCGGGGTGTGGTGAAGCTCCCCGACTGGGAGTCCCTCATGAACGCCGCGTACGGCGGCGCCCGTTAGGCGGCGGGCCGCCTGACGGCGGACGGACCGGACGCCCCGTCCCCGGCACCGGGCTCAGGCCGTGCCGGTGGTGCGGGCGGCCTGCCGGTCGGCGGCGGCGAGGAGGGCGTCGAGGAGTCCCGGGAAGAGGCCGTCCAGGTCGTCCCGGCGCAGGCCGTTCATCTTGGCCGTGCCGCGGTAGATCTGCCGGATCACCCCGCTCTCGCGCAGCACCCGGAAGTGGTGCGTGGTGGTGGACTTGGTGACCGGCAGCTCGAACTGCGAACAGCTCAGCTCGCCGCTCGCGGCGGCGAGCTCGCACACGATCCGCAGCCGCATGGGATCGGAGAGCGCGTGCAGGACCTCCTCCAGCCGGATGTCCTCGCGCGCCGGGTGCGGCAGGTCGCGGCCGGTGGGGGTCGGGGCGGCGGTCGTCACGGCGGGGCTCCACATTCGTCCGGGAGCTCCCATTGTACGAGGAACCTCGAACCATTGGTTCGATAGCCATCGTAGTTTGACAACCTCCGTACTACGATGCGTACCGTACTACCCGACCACCGGTCCCGTGACGAATGGAGTCCGCCGTGAGCGCGCTGTTCGAGCCCTTCACCCTGCGTGGGGTGACGATCCCGAACCGGGTGTGGATGCCCCCGATGTGCCAGTACTCGGCCGCGCCGGAGGGCCCGGACGCCGGCGCCCCGCACGACTGGCACTTCGCGCACTACGCCGCCCGCGCGACGGGCGGCACGGGGCTGATCATCGTCGAGGCCACGGCCGTGTCGCCGGAGGGCCGGATCTCGCCGTACGACCTGGGCCTCTGGAACGACACTCAGGTGGAGGCGTTCCGCCGCATCACCCGCTTCCTGGCCGGCCAGGGCACGGTCCCGGCGATCCAGCTCGCCCACGCCGGCCGCAAGGCGTCGACCGACCGGCCCTGGAAGGGCGGTGCGCCGGTCGGCCCCGAGGCACACGGCTGGCAGCCGGTGGCGCCGAGCCCGCTCGCGTTCGACGAACGGCACCCGGTGCCCACCGAGCTGACGGAGACACAGATACAGCAGATCGTCGGACAGTTCGCCGCCGCGGCCCGCCGCGCGCTCGCCGCCGGCTTCGAGATCGCCGAGATCCACGGCGCCCACGGCTATCTGATCAACGAGTTCCTCTCGCCGTACTCCAACCACCGCACCGACGCCTACGGCGGCTCGTACGAGAACCGCACCCGTTTCGCCCTCGAAGTGGTCGACGCCGTACGGGAGGTGTGGCCGCAGGACAAGCCGCTGTTCTTCCGCATCTCGGCCACGGAGTGGCTGGAGGAGGGCGGCTGGAGCCCGGACGACACCGTCCGTTTCGCCGCCGACCTCAAGGCCCACGGCGTCGACCTGCTCGACGTCTCCACCGGGGGCAACGCCTCCGGCGTCCGCATCCCCACCCACCCCGGCTACCAGGTGCCCTTCGCGGCCCGGGTGAAGGCGGAGACGGCCCTGCCGGTCGCCGCGGTGGGGCTGATCACCGAGACCGAGCAGGCGGAGAAGATCCTCGCCAACGGCGAGGCGGACGCCGTCCTGCTCGGCCGCGAACTGCTGCGCAATCCGTCCTGGGCCCGGCTCGCGGCCCGGGAGCTCGGTGCGGAGGTCCGGGTTCCGGATCAGTACCACCGGTCGGTGTGAGCCGGGCCGGCGGCCCGGGAGGTGTCAACCGGCCGCGCACACCGTCCCGTTGAGCGTGAAGGACGTCGGCGTCGAGCTGTTGCCGCCGTGGCTCGCCTGATACCCGAGGCCCACGCTCGCCCCCGGCGCGATCGTGCCGTTGTACGAGACGTTCGTCGCGGTCACCGCACCGGACGACGGCGTGTACGTGGCGCCCCAGCCGCCCGTGACGGTCTGGCCCGCCGGCAGGGTGAAGCCGAGCTTCCAGCCGTTGATCGTCGTGGTGCCGGTGTTGGTGACGGTCAGGGAGGCCGTCAGGCCGGTGTTCCAGGCGTTGGTGCTCACCGTCACCTTGCAGGCGCCCGGCCGGGGCGGGGGCGTGGGGCCCGAGGAGTCCAGCCCGAAGAAGGTGAGCACCCGGGCGGCCATGCCGTTCGCGTACACGTTGTGGCCGACGCCCCGGAGGCTGATCGCCTCGACCGGGGCGCGGTCACCGGTGCCGCCGTAGCGGGTGCGGGTCCAGCCGGACTGGGGCGAGTCGGTGGCGGCCGGGGTCTGGCTCACCCCGTGCACGTTCGTCCACTGCTTGATCATCTCGCCGAAGTTGGGGTAGCGCAGCACGTCGTCCTCGGTGCCGTGCCACAGCTGCATCCGCGGCCGGGGGCCGGTGTAGCCGGGGTAGGCGCCGCGGACCAGGTCGCCCCACTGCTGCGGGGTGCGGATCACGGTGCCGTTCGCGCAGGCGCTGTTCCACTCGGAGCCGTCGGTGGTGGCGAAGCAGCCGAACGGGACGCCCGCGAAGGCGGCGCCCGCCGCGAACACGTCGGGGTAGACGCCGAGCAGGACGTTGGTCATCATCGCGCCGGAGGAGATGCCGGTGGCGAAGATGCGGCCGGTGTCGGCGTCGTAGGTGCGCACCACCCAGTCGACCATCGACTTGATGCCGACCGGGTCGCTGCCACCGCCGCGGCGCAGCGCCTGCGGCGAGGAGACGTCGAAGCACTTGCTCGCGCGGGTCACCGAGGGGTAGACGACGATGAACCCGTAGCGGTCCGCCAGCGAGGCGTACTCGGTGTTGTTGTACATCGCCGGACCGGAACCGGTGCAGTAGTGCACGGCCACCACGACCGCCGGGTGCGCGGCGACGTGGTCCGGCACGTACAGGTACATCTGGAGATTGCTGGGATTCGTCCCGAAGTTCGTGACCTCTCTGAGCGTCGCGGTCGGGGCCGCACCGGCCCGGGAAGGGGCCGCCGCGGCCGGTCCCCCGATCGCGAGCAGCGGCAGCAGCGCGGCCAGGACCATGAACACCAGCCCGCCGGTGAACGTACGCGTACGCGGAGTCCTCATCGACCCGCCCTCTCAGGAAAAGGAAGCGTCCGAGGCGGCACATGATGACATGGGCATGCCGCTCATGGAAGCGCTCCCACACCCCTGTGGCTTTTCATGGCCGGCCGAATGTGTCCTACGCGAACCGTTGACTAGAAAGCGCTTGCCCCCTACCGTCCACGTTCAGCGACGTGACCGGCTCAAGCGGTACAGGGCCTGAAAGGTCCACTACGGTCACGCATTGGGTTCAGAAACACGTCCGTCGATCACATAGATGCACGAGTAAGGGCTCCCGAAGGGACGCACCCGCATGCGCGCTCTCCCCCCACGTACACGAGCGCGACGCACCCCGACGCGAGTGCTCCCCGCGGCACCAACCCCCCACTGAGACAGAAGGAAACAACATGACTTCTGCATCACGCCCCCGCCCCCGCGGGCGCGCGCTGACCGGGGCACTGGCCTCCCTCGGTCTTTCGGTTGGCATGATCATGACCATGAGTGGTGCCGCGGAGGCCGCCACCTGGCCGACCCCGAACGGCAGCCAGGGCGTCTCCGCCACCATCCCGGTCTCCGGCACCAAGGACTACGGGATGAAGCGCCTGTACGGTACCGGGGCGCTCGGCTCCGGCAGCCAGGACGAGGACCAGGGCCCGATCCTCGAGCTCGCCGACGGCGCGGTCCTCAAGAACGTCATCATCGGCGCCCCGGCGGCCGACGGCATCCACTGCAAGGGCAGCTGCACGCTGCAGAACGTGTGGTGGGAGGACGTCGGCGAGGACGCCGCCACGTTCAAGGGCACGTCCTCCTCCAGCGTCTACACCATCTCCGGTGGCGGCGCGAAGGAGGCCAGCGACAAGGTGTTCCAGTTCAACGGCGCCGGGACGCTCAACGTCTCGAACTTCGCCGTGAAGAACTTCGGGACCTTCGTCCGCTCGTGCGGCAACTGCAAGACGCAGTACAAGCGGACGATCAACCTGAACACCATCGAGGTGAACTGGAAGGGCAACAAGCTCGTCGGGATCAACACCAACTACGGCGACTCGGCCACCTTGCGCAACATCACCATCATCGGTGACACGAGCAAGAAGATCGTGCCGTGCCAGAAGTACATCGGCAACAACACCGGCAAGGAGCCGACCACGAACGGCAGCGGGCCTGACGGGACCTACTGCAAGTACTCCTCCTCGGACCTCGTCTACAAGTAGCCCGCAGGCACCTGCCGGAGGCGCCCCCCGTAACCCTCCACGGTGAACGCGGCCGTACGAAGCGCTCCCCCCACGGCGCTTCGCACGGCCGCCGCGTCGTTCAGCTCCCGCGCACGCGTGCGCGTACCTCCCCGGTCAGCTCCCGCTGGTAGTCCGTGTACGCGGCGCGCAGCGCGGCGCCCGGCCAGTCGCCGGGCAGCAGGTCCAGGGGCAGGACGGGGTCGGCGAGCAGATGCCGTACGACGGCCGCGAAGGCGGTGAGGCGCTCGGCGGGGCCGTGGGCGCGGGCCAGGTGGGCGAGCAGCGCCCGGGCCGTGCTCGCCCAGTCCTCCAGGGGCCACAGGGTGGCGGCGAGCCGCCGCCCGGGCTGTGCGGGGCGGGCCGTGTAGTGCTGGGCCACCTCGTCGAGGCCGGCGGGGAGCGTGCGGCGCAGGTTGGCCGGGCGCAGCCAGACGCCTTCGCGCAGTTCGGCGAGCCGGAGTGCCGCGAGGTGGGTGCGCAGCTCGGCGCGTTCGGCGGGGCCGCGTCCGGTCGCGGTGATCACCACCATCTCCCAGTCGCCGTCCCACGCGCGCGTGCGCGGGCGCACCGCCTCGTCCTGGCGCCGCTGGCGCTCCAGCAGCCGTGCGCTGAGCCGGTAGCCGGTGCCGGTGCGCCGCAGATCACCGGCCGCGACCATCCGGCTGAGCGCCGCCCGCAGGGTGGACCCGCCGACGCCGAAGCCCTCCACGAGCCGCACGAGCTCCTTCACCGGCAGCTCGGGGGGATGCGCGCCGAGCAGCAGACTCAGCACGACCGACCGTGCCGACAGCGGCCGCAGGTCCAGGTCGCCGGGGTGGTGGGCCGCCGCATGGGTCCGCATGGCCCCGTACTGTACGCGGCGAACCTCGTGTTGCACGATTGCTGCGGCCGCAGCGGTAGTGCAACACTCGGGGTATGGTCCCGACACGCATGGACGAGCAGCAGGGGTACGGCGCACCCGCCACGCACCAGGTCACCAACCAGCCCCCTCCGCTGGCCCCGTACGACGCCTGCGACGACCCGGCCCTGCTGGAGGGGCTGCGGCGGGAGGGCGCCGGGTGGGCCGAGGAGGACCTGCGGCGGCTCGGGCGGCTGTCCGGCAGCGTCCAGGCGCAGGAGTGGGCCGAGCAGGCCAACCGCCACGAGCCGGTGCTGCGCACCCACGACCGGTACGGCCACCGCATCGACGAGGTCGACTTCCACCCGAGCTGGCACCACCTGATGCGCACGGCCGTGGCCGAGGGGCTGGCCGCCGCCCCGTGGGCGGACGACCGGCCCGGCGCCCATGTCGCCCGGACCGCCGGCGGCCTGGTGTGGGGCCACACCGACGCCGGACACGGCTGCCCGACGTCCATGACGTACGCCGCCGTGCCCGCGCTGCGCCGGCAGCCGGACCTCGCCACGGTCTACGAACCGCTGCTGACCAGCCGGGTGTACGAGCCGGGCCTGCGGGTGCCGGCCGAGAAGCGCGGTCTGCTGGCGGGCATGGGGATGACCGAGAAGCAGGGCGGCTCCGATGTGCGCACGAACACCACCACGGCCACGCCCACCGCCGAGCCCGGCGTGTACACGCTGCGCGGGCACAAGTGGTTCACCTCGGCGCCGATGTGCGACGTGTTCCTGGTGCTGGCGCAGGCCCCGGGCGGGCTGTCGTGCTTCCTGGTGCCGCGCGTCCTGCCCGACGGCACCCGCAACACCTTCCGCATCCAGCGGCTGAAGGACAAACTGGGCAACCGCTCCAACGCGTCCTGCGAGCCCGAGTTCGACGCCACCGTGGCCTGGCTGGTCGGCCCGGAGGGCAAGGGCGTCAAGACCATCATCGAGATGGTCAACTGCACGCGCCTGGACTGCGTGATGATGTCGGCCGCGCTGATGCGCAAGACCCTCGTGGAGGCGGGTCACCACGCACGGCACCGCAGCGCGTTCGGGGCGCGGCTGATCGACCAGCCGCTGATGCGCAACGTCCTGGCCGATCTGGCCCTGGAGTCGGAGGCCGCCACGACCCTCACGCTGCGGCTGGCCGGCGCCGCCGACCGCGCGGTGCGCGGGGACGCCGGGGAGGCCGCGTTCCGCCGGATCGCCACCGCCGTCGGCAAGTACTGGGTCACCAAGCGGGGCCCGGCCTTCACCGCCGAGGCCCTGGAGTGCCTGGGCGGCAACGGCTATGTCGAGGAGTCGGGCATGCCGCGCCACTACCGGGAGGCTCCCCTGCTGTCGATCTGGGAGGGCTCGGGGAACGTCAACGCCCTGGACGTGCTGCGGGCGTTGCACCGCGAGCCACAGGTCGTGGAGGCACTGTTCGCCGAACTCGCCCTCGCGCGGGGGGCGGACGCCCGGCTGGACGCGGCCGTGGCGCGGCTCAGGGGCGGGCTGGCGGAGGGCTCCGAGGCGGGGGCGCGCCGGCTGGTGGAGCTGATGGCGCTGGTCCTGCAGGCCTCCCTGCTGGTCCGGTACGCCCCGGCGGCGGTCGCCGACGCGTTCTGCGCGACCCGGCTCGGCGGCGACTGGGGGCACGCGTTCGGCACGCTGCCCGACGCGGCCGACCGCGGCGCCGTGCTGGACCGCGCGCTGCCCGGCGGGCACTGAGGCGTCTTCCGGCCAGGAGCCGCACGGTTCGCGCACCGCCGCCTCCTGTCACGGCCGCCAGCGGCCGCGTTGTCAGTGCCGTGGTGCAGACTCCGGGTCAGACGGCACTGAGCTGGGGAGGACGACGTGCTTACGGGGATCGACGAGGTGGACTGGGCCTCGCTGCGGCATGCGTACGGCAGCGCGAAGGACGTGCCCGGGTTGCTGCGGGGACTGGCCTCCGCCGACCCCGCCGAGCGGGAGACCGCGCTCGACGGGATGTACGGCGCCGTGCACCACCAAGGAGACGTGTACGACGCGACGCTCGCCTGTGTTCCGTTCCTGCTCGACCTCGTCGCCCGCGAGGAGGTCCAGGACCGGGCGGGCATCGTGGAGCTCCTGGTGAGCATCGGCGGTGAGCACGACGGGGAGTCGGGGCAGGCGGACGCCGGGGGTGAGGCCGGCTCGCTCACCGCGCGCGCCCGTGCCGCGGTCCGGGCGGGCGGAGAGGTGTTCGCCCGGCTCACGCAGGACGCGGACGCCGACGTACGGCGGACGGCGGTGGACGCGCTCGTGCGGTTCCTCGACGAACCGGCGCGCGTGCTCGGCCTGGTGCGGCAGCGGATCGCGCGGGAGCGGGACGAGAGGGTGCAGCTCGCCCTGACCGAGGGCCTGGGCCTGTTCGCACGGCGGCATCCCCGGCAGGCCGCCGAGGCGCTGGACCTCCTGACGGAGCGGAGCGCACCGCCGTACGGCCCGGCACTGCGGCTCGCCGCGCTGGGTCAGCTCGCGAGCCACGCGCCCGAGCGGCTTCCGGCGGATCTGGTGCCGACGGCCGTGGGCCTGTTGCGGGCCAGGGCGCAGGAGCGCCGCGGCGAACCGGACGCGACGGAGCAGCCGTTCGTCACGGACACGCTCATCGGCCGGCTGCGGCTGCTGCGCCCGTCCGACGAGGAGGGCTCGCGTCTGCTGCGCACCCTGCACCAGGCGCTGGACGACCGGGTGGGCGACCGGATCGCCCTGCTGTGCGGGCAGTTGCGCTGCCCGGACCCGCTGGACCGGTGCAACGCGGTGTGGATGTCGGCGGGCCTGTTCCGCGAGTGGCGGGCGGACTACGCCGAGCCCGTCGCCCTGATCGGCGCCCAACTGGCCGCGCCCGAGGACCGGTTGCGCGAAGCGGCGGCGTTCGTCCTGTCCGAGCTGTTCGAGCTGGCCGCACCCGCCGCCGACGACCTGCACGCGCTGGTGTCCGGCCGCCCCGAGGGCTGGACACACCGCTGGGAGCACGGGGCACCGACACTGGGTGACCCGCTCAAGGCGCTGGCCAGGACGGGAGACGCCCGCGCGGTACCGGTCCTCGGCCAGATCCTGGCCGGTCCGGCCGTGCCCTACGACCTGGGGTACGTGGTCCCCCACCTGGGACGGGCCGCCACCCCGCTCGCCCCGGCGCTGCGGCGCAGGCTCGCGGAGATCGCGCTCGACTCCTCCGGGACGCAGGACGGGGCCGTGCCCCTGCTGTCGGCGCTGGCCGCGCTGGGCGACACCGAGTCCGTCCCGACCGTGCTGCGGCTGCTGCAGGGCCCAGCCGAGGGGGTGCGGCGCTCCGACGCCACCGTGGTGCAGGCGCTGGCCACCCTTCGCGCGCTGGGGACCGGAGCTCGCGAGGCGGCACCGGTCGTGCGGGGGCTGCTGGACACCGAGTACGCCGGGCCGGCGGCCGAGGCGCTGGCGGTGATCGAGCAGGACCCGGAGGCCGCCCTGCCCGTCCTGCTCCGGGAGGCGGCGCACGAGGACACGTTCCGTCGCCGGCGGGCCGCCGAGGCGCTGGGCGGACTGGGCCCCGCGGCCGGGCCCGCACTGCCCGGGCTGCTCCGCATGGCCGGCCGGACGGAGGCCCCCGACACGCTGGGCGTGTGGGAGCGGGCGGCGGCCGCGTGCGCGGTGTGGCGCATCACCGGGGAGCCGGGGCACGTTCTTGCGACGCTGCGCTTCGCCTGGTCGCAGAACGTCCACATCCGCCTTCCGATCGCCACGTGCGCCGCGGCGATGAGCGCCTCGGCCGGGCCTGTGCACGACCTGCTCGCCGCGGAGCTCGCGACGCCCCGGCGCCACCAGGCGGGCCCGGACGGACTGGACATTCCCCACATCCACGAGGACGAGCGGCTGGTGCGGCTGTGCAGGGAAGGGCTGGCGCGGGGGTAGGCCGGGGGTCGGGCTGACGCCGGGGGCGGGCGAAGGCAGGTTGGCGCGGGGGGCGCCAGGCTGGTGACGGGGCCGGACGGGGGCGGGCTGGTGCCGGGGGCGCGCCTGCCCGGCTCCCACCGGCGTCTTCACAGCCCGTCGTCACCCCAGTGTCCGTCCCCACTGCGGGCCGAAGCGGGCCCACTCGGTGTCCCACTGGTCCATGCGGCGGCGTTCCAGGCGGGCGCGTACCGCGCGGCCCGTGGCGAAGGGTGCGGCGGCGGCGAGTGCGCCGGTGAGCGCACCGATCAGGGCGGCCCGCAGACGGGCCTGGGACGCGCTGGGCGGCTCGGTCACCAGGCGGCCGTCCAGGTCGGTCCACACGGTGACCGGGGTGCCCGCCGCGCTGCCGGCGCGGACCCGGACCTGGCCCGAGTGCCGGGAGCCGTCCGCTGCGGTCCACCGGGCCTCGGCCCACACCTGCCCGGCACCGGAGCGCTGGGCGGTCTGCGCGGCCGTGCCCGGCGCGTGCTCGGTGAGCCGGGCCGCCACCGGGTGCCACTCGGCGCGCTCCCTGGCCAGTTCCTGCTCCACCGCCCCGCTCACCGCGGTCCCGGCGAACACCCCGGCGAGGACGGTGAGCGCCCAGGCCCCGAGCACCACCCAGGCCTCCACCCTGTCGGCGCGGCGCTTGAGCGGGTTGCGCCGCCACCGCCACAGCCACACCTTCGGACCACGCAACGCCATCGAAGGCTTCCTCCTCATGAGCGCTCACCGTCCCGGACCGCCCTCCCATACGCACGACGGCCCTTCGATGCTCACGGCACCTGCCCTTCGACCCGACGGTGCCACGCTCCCCGCACCCGTGCGGGCGTCTTCGCGAAACAGGCCGCGCATCGGCCCCGGGGCCCGGCCGGGATCCCCGGTCCCCGGCCCGCCACACCGCCCTGACCTGCGACGCGGCACGCTCGGGGGGTGACTGTCAGTGGCGGGGTGCAGACTGGCCGGTGTCTGGACGAAGGCGTCGACGAGGACGCCGCGGAGGTGATCGGCATGACCGAGGTACTGCTCGCCGTGGGGACCCGCAAAGGCCTGTTCATCGGGCGCCGGCGAGGGGGTGGCGGCTGGGAGTGGGACGAGAGCCCGTACTTCAACGCTCAGGCGGTGTATTCGGTCGCCCTCGACACCCGCGGCACCACCCCGCGCCTGCTGGCCGGCGGCGACAGCGCGCACTGGGGCCCGTCCGTGTTCCACTCCGACGACCTCGGCCGGACCTGGACGGAACCGGCCCGGCCGGCCGTGAAGTTCCCGCAGGACACCGGTGCGTCGCTGGAACGGGTGTGGCAGCTGCACCCCGCCGCCGCGGAGCCGGACGTGGTGTACGCGGGTACGGAACCGGCCGCGCTGTACCGCTCCGAGGACCGCGGGGAGTCCTTCGAACTGGTCCGGCCGCTGTGGGAGCACCCGACGCGGTCGCAGTGGATGCCGGGCGGCGGCGGTGAGGGGCTGCACACCGTGCTCACCGACCGGCGGGACCCGCAGGCCGTGACGGTCGCCGTGTCGACCGCCGGAGTGTTCCGCACCACCGACGGCGGTGCGACCTGGGCCCCCTCCAACTCCGGTGTCTCGGCGGTGTTCCTGCCGGACCCGAACCCGGAGTTCGGCCAGTGCGTCCACAAGGTCGCGCGGGACGCGGCCACCCCTGACCGGCTGTACCTGCAGAATCACTGGGGGGTCTACCGCAGCGACGACGCGGGCGCGCAGTGGACCGACATCGGCGCGGGCCTGCCGTCCACGTTCGGTTTCGCGGTGGCCGCCCATCCGCACCGCGGGGACACGGCGTACGTCTTCCCGATCAACGCCGACTCGGACCGGGTGCCGGCCGACCGCCGCTGCCGGGTCTTCCGTACCTCGGACGCGGGCAAGAGCTGGGAGCCGCTGACGGCGGGGCTGCCGCACGACGACCACTACGGCACGGTGCTGCGCGACGCGATGTGCACCGACGACGCCGACCCGGCGGGCGTCTACTTCGGCAACCGCAACGGCGAGGTGTACGCCTCGGACGACGACGGCGACACCTGGCGGCAGTTGGCGTCGCATCTGCCGGACGTGCTGTGCGTGCGGGCGGCGGTCGTCGGCTGAGCCGGGCCCAAGGAGCGGACGCGGTCAGGGTCTTGGCCACCGGTTGATCTCCGCTGCCCGTACGGCAGTAGGGTGACGCCCGTGGCACCACGACCCTTGCATGAGATCGTCGAAGCGGGCTGGGCGAAAGCCCTGGAACCGGTGGCCGGACGGATCGCCGCGATGGGCGACTTCCTGCGCGCGGAGATCGCCGCGGGACGCACCTATCTCCCGGCCGGACCGCACGTCCTGCGCGCCTTCCAGCAGCCCTTCGACGAGGTCCGCGTCCTGATCGTCGGCCAGGACCCCTACCCCACCCCGGGGCACGCGGTGGGGCTGTCGTTCTCGGTCGCGCCCGACGTGCGGCCGCTGCCGGGCAGCCTCATCAACATCTTCCGGGAGCTGACCAGCGACCTGGGGGTGCCCCAGCCGTCCACCGGTGACCTCACCCCTTGGACCGAGCAGGGCGTGCTGCTGCTCAACAGGGCGCTCACCACCGCCCCGCGCAAGCCCGGCGCCCACCGGGGCAAGGGCTGGGAGGAGGTCACCGAGCAGGCCATCCGGGCCTTGGCCGGGCGCGGCAAGCCGCTGGTGTCGATCCTGTGGGGCCGTGACGCCCGCAACCTGCGTCCGCTGCTCGGCGACCTGCCCGCCGTGGAGTCCGCGCACCCCTCCCCCATGTCCGCGGACCGCGGCTTCTTCGGCTCCCGCCCCTTCAGCCGCGCCAACGACCTGCTGATCCGTCAGGGGGGCCAGCCCGTGGACTGGCGCCTGCCGTGACCGGGGCGGTGCCTTGGGAGGGTGACGGGACGTCACCGCGTGGGCTCCCCTCCCCGTGAGGTTGAATCCCGGACATCCGGGACAGGTCGACCGCCGTGCGGTGTCCCCGGACGGTTCGCACAGGGATCGGCTTTGAGTCGTACGTCACCATCTCGTCACCCGATCCGCGCAGGACTCATCAGACAAAACCGGACGGATTCCGCTCACCTGCACCCTCCCCGAACAGGGGAGCCCAAGAAGCCAGTAACATGCGGCGCCATGAGCTCCCCCACTGGGCCCGCGTCCGGCCTGCCAGTACGAATGCCGCGCCCCCGCCAGCCCGGACGGCACCGCCGTCCCGAACCCCTGGTGGCTCCCGAGGGCGCGCCCGCGCTCGTCCTCGCCGTGCCGGGCACGCCCAGTAGCGCCACCCGCGGCCTCGCCGAGGAGGTCGTGAGCATCGCCCGTTCCGAGCTGCCCGGTCTCGACGCGCGGATCGGGTACCTCGACGGGGACGACGCCGAGTTCTCCTCGCTGCAGTCCGTGCTCGCGCACGCCGCCCAGGAGCGCACCGCCCGCTACGAGCAGGCGCGGGCCGCCGGGATGGACGTCAAGGAGCCCGACGGCCCCGTAGCCGTCGTCGTGCCCCTGCTGGCCGGGCCGGACAGCGCGCTGCTGCGCCAGGTCCGCCAGGCCGTGATGGACAGCCGGGTCGCCGCCGAGCTGACCGATGTGCTCGGCCCGCACCCGCTGCTCGCCGAGGCGCTGCACGTGCGTCTGTCGGAGGCCGGGCTGGCGCGCGCCGACCGCGCCCGGCTGTTCACCGTGGCGACGGCCGCGGACGGCATCATCCTCGCCTCCGTCGGCGGTGACGAGGCCGTGCAGGCGGCCGGCATCACCGGCATGCTGCTCGCCGCGCGCCTGGCCGTGCCGGTGATGGCGGCGGCCCTGGACCAGGAGGGCTCGATCGCCTCGGTGGCCGAGCAGCTGCGCTCCTCGGGCTCGCAGCAGCTGGCGCTGGCGCCGTACCTGATCGGCCCGGAGATCGACGCGAGCCTGATCGAGGAGGCCGCCAAGGAGGCGGGCTGCCCCGCTTCGGAGGCGCTCGGCCCGTACCCGGCGATCGGCAAGCTCGCCCTGGCCAAGTACACGACCGCGCTGGGCATCGCCCCGCAGCAGCCGCAGGGCGCTCCGGCCCGCTGACACGGAGCACCGCACGCACGTACGGACGGACGCAGGGGCTCGCTTCCCGAGAGGGAGGCGGGCCCCTGCGTCGTACGTCCGGTGTCTGCGGCCGGTCGAGGACCGGCCTCAGCCGATCACCACGCAGGACGCCGACGGCACCGCGAGGGAGCCGCCGAGGTGCGGGACGCCCGTGTCGGGGTCGACGGCGAACCAGGTGACCTCGCCCGAGCGCTCGTTCGCGGCGTACAGGAAGCCGTTCCAGCCGGTGAGGGCGCGCGGCCACCGGCCCCCGCAGGGCACCGTCGTGACCAGGCGCAGCGCCTCCTCCTCGACGGCGAACACGGACAGCACGTCCTCACCGCGGGTCGCGGTCCACACGAAGCGGCCGTCGGGCGAGACGACGATGCCCGAGGGATAGGCGTCGCCGGCCGGGGCGCCGGGCAGCACGGGGGTCTCGGTGAGCGGCTCCAGCGCGCCGGCGGCGGCGTTCCAGCGGCAGACGGTGACGGTGGGGGCGAGTTCGTTGACGACGTACGCGTGCCGCCCGTCCGGGTGGAAGGCCAGGTGGCGTGGGCCGGAGCCGGGGCGCAGCGCGCTCTCGCGGTGCGGCCGCAGGACGCCGTCGGTCAGGGCGCACACCCGCACCGAGTCGGTGCCGAGGTCGACGCTGACGGCCCAGCGCCCGGTCGGGTCCGGCTGCACCTGGTGGGTGTGCGGGCCCTGCTGGCGCGGGGCGTACGGGCCGGAGCCGGTGTGCCGGAGCACGCTGGAGGGCGCGGGGGCGAGGGTGCCGTCGGGCCGGACGGGGACGGCGGTGACGCTGCCGGAGCCGTAGTCGGCGGTCAGGACGTGACCGGCGAAGACGCTCAGGTGCGTCGGCCCGCTGCCGCCGACCGGCACCGGCGGTCCGGCCGGCTCCGGTGTGTCCCCGGTCACCCGGTACGCGGCCACCGCGCCCTGGGCCGTCTCGCTGACGGCGTACAGCGTGGCGCCGTCGGGTGACAGGGCCAGGTACGACGGGTCGGGGAGGCCGTTCACGGTGCTCAGGAGGGTCAGCGCGCCGCTTGCGGGGGCCACGGCCGCCGTCACGATGCCGGGGCCGCCGGCCGCCGTGAACGACCCGATGAACGCCCGCTGTCCGTTCCCGTGTGCCACCGCTGGTCCCCTCTCGTAGCCGCCGTCGAGGGCGACGGTAACAGAGAGGTCTAGACCAAGGGCAGGTCTCGCGGGTTACGCGTTGGCCAGCGGGGAACGGGACGGCGTGCGCAGCGGCTGGGCGAGCTCGGCCAGGGCCCGCTCCAGCCCGTGCAGATGGGCCAGGACGGGTTCCGTCACCGACGGTTCGGCGGGCGTGACGGCGACCTTCCGGGGACCGTCGCCGGTGAGCGCCTCGACCGCCGCCTCCACACGCCAGCAGGCCGCCGCCAGCCGGGCGTCGTGGGAGGCCTCCGGGTCGGCGGCGACGGCGACCAGGCCGCGGATCTCCCGGGCGCAGTCGTCCAGCAGGTCCAGCACCCGGCGGGCGCGGCGCTTACGGCCGAGCATCGGGTTGAGCGGGTGCACGAGGGGGGCGACGGAGAGCCGTACCCGGCCGAGGAGCTGCTCCAGTTCGGCCACCCGCGGGGCGGGGTCGGCGGCGGCGTCGCCCGCCAGGCGCGCGGCGGTCTCCGCGGTGCAGGCGTGGACGCAGCGCAGGGCCCGCTGGATCCAGGCGTCGGTGACGCTGTGCGTGGTCACGGGCAGCACGAAGAGAACGGCCAGGGCGGCACCGAGCGCCCCGACGCCGGTCTCGGTGAGCCGCAGGGCGAGCAGGCCCGGGCTGAGCACGCCGAGCAGGCCGTACAGCAGCCCGGCCAGGAGGGTCACCCAGAGCATCATCCAGGTGTAGGAGACGGCGGCCGTGTAGAAGATGCCGAAGACGCACACGGCGGTGAGGACGGCGGTCGGGACGGGGGCGCCGTGCAGGGGCAGGGCGACGAGCAGGCCGAGGCCGATGCCGATGACCGTGCCGAGCAGCCGCCGGAAGCCGCGGACCAGGGTCTCGCCGCGCGAGGTGGTGTTGACGAAGATCCACCACGTGGCGCCGACGGCCCAGTACCAGCGCTGGCCGGACACCAGCTGGCCCACGACCAGGGCGAAGCCCGCGCCGGCGGTGGCCTGGATCGCCTGGCGGGTGGTCACCCGGGCCAGGCCGGTGCCGCCGGGCGGGGCGAGCACGGGAGCCGGGGGCAGGCGGCGCTCGTAGCACCACAGGCCGAAGCGCACCACGGCGGCGCCGAGCACGGAGAGCAGGACGGCGGCGTACAGCTCGGGCAGCCGGCCGGGGGTGGCGTGCAGGAACTGGGCCACGAAGAAGGTCATGAAGGCGAACACGCCGAGGCTGTGCCCGCGCGGGCCCCAGCGGCGGGCGTACACCCCCGCGCCGACCACGGCGAGGAAGGTGAGGTCGCGCGCCACGGGATGGTCGTGCAGTTCGGCGGCGGCGGCGAGCACGGGCAGCCCGAGGGCGGGCAGCAGGGCGGTGGTGACCGCCTGGCCGCGCACGGTGGCGTCGGTGACGGTGAACAGGGCGAGCAGTGCGGCGAGGCCGCCGGTGACGGTGCCCGCGAGGGAGTGTCCGGCCAGGCCGCACACGACGACCGCCAGCCCGACACCGAGCACGGCGCGCGCGGCGAAGCGCAGCCGCGTCCGGCCCGGGTCCGGAGCCACGAACACCCTCTTCAGCACGGAATACCGCCCCCTTCGTACGACCGGCAGGACACCGGCGTGACCTGGCATGAAAAAGGCGCCGCGGGGGTCCGCAGCGCCATCGACGGCCCTATATCAGCATCTCTGCCACCACTGGCTCAACAGGCTCCTTCTACACTGGGCCATTGGTACAGCATCGGCCGCCGTCGGGCGGTCGCCGGAGAGCCAACGGACGAGGAGGCCGGGCGTCATGGCCGTGGACGAGCTCGACACCCGCATCCTGCGGCTGCTGCTGGAGCAGCCGCGCACCAGCGTGCGCGAGTACGCCCGCATCCTCGGGATCGCGCGCGGCACGCTCCAGGCCCGCCTGGACCGTCTGGAGCGCGAGGGGGTCATCACCGGCACCGGGCCGAGCCTCTCCCCCGCCGCGCTCGGCCACCCGGTGCTGGCGTTCGTGCACGTCGAGGTCACCCAGGGCCACCTCGACGAGGTGGGTGACGCGCTGGCCGCGGTGCCCGAGATCGTCGAGGCCTTCTCCATCACGGGCGGCGGGGATCTGCTGACCCGGGTGGTGGCACGGGACAACGCGCACCTGGAGGACGTGATCCAGAAGCTGATCAGCCTGCCCGGGGTGGTCCGCACCCGCACCGAGGTGGCGCTGCGCGAGCGCGTCCCGTACCGGCTGCTGCCGCTGGTGGAGTCGGTCGGGCGGTCGGCCCGCAGATGACCTCTGAGATGCTGACGGCATGAGCGATCTCAGCGGCCTGGCGGTCATCTTCGATCTCGACGGAACGCTCGTGGACAGCGAGCCGAACTACTACGAGGCGACCCGGCAGACCCTGGCCGCACACGGCGTCCGCGACTACACCTGGGCGGACAACGAGAGTTATGTGGGCATCAGCAACCAGGACGCGACCGTCCTGTGGAAGGAGCGCTTCGGCCTGAGCGTCCCGGCGCAGGAGCTGCTCGCCGAGCTGTACCGGCGTTACCTCGAACTCGCCCGCGCCCACACGCCGGTGTACCCCGAGATGCGCAGGTTCGTGGAGCTGCTGGCCGCGGAGGGTGTCCCGATGGCCGTGGCCTCGGGCTCCTCCCCCGAGGCGATCGGGGTGGTCCTGGCGGGCACGGGTCTGGCCGCGTACCTGCGCACGGTCGTGTCGTCCGAGGAGGTGGCCCGCGGCAAGCCGGCCCCCGACGTCTTCCTGGAGGCGGCCCGCCGGCTCGGCGCGGCCCCCTCCGACTGCGTGGTCCTGGAGGACGCCGCCCCGGGCGCCGCCGCGGCGCACGCGGCCGGCATGCGCTGCGTCGCCCTGCCGTACGTCGCCGAGCAGGCCGACGCGCCGGAGTTCGGCACGGCGGATCTGCTGCTGCGGGACGGGCAGCGGGAGTTCACGGCCCAGGGTGTGTACGACTGGCTGATACGGCGCGGCTGACCCGGCAGGGCGGTGCACACCGACTGCGTTGCCCCGGTGCCGCGAAGGTGTGCGAAATTTCTTGCCCGAACGGTGATTGGCTCGCCGTTCTGATCCGTATCTCCTGGTGTTGGGCCGTTCATATCCCAGGAGGCACGATGCGCATCTCGCGCAGCACGGTTGGAACCGCGTTCGTGGGCGGTGCGATGATCCTCACCCTCACCGCTCTCGCCTACCCCGGCATGCTGGGCGTGCAGAACGCGTCGACCAGCCAGGACCGCATCATCGCCAACACCAAGTACGGTCCGCTGACCGAGGCGGACCGCGACTTCGTGGTGAGGGTGCGCGCGGCCGGGCTGTGGGAGTACCCGCTGGGGAACCTGGTGCTGCAGAAGGGCACGACGCCGGCAATGAAGGAGGCGGGCAAGCACCTGATCGTCGGGCACGGCCGGCTCGACGCGACCTGCCGCCGGATCTCCCAGGAGCTGGGCATCGTTCTGCCCAACGAGCCGTCACCGCAGCAGCAGCAGTTCGTGGCCACCGGTGAGGGCACCACCGGCAAGGAGTTCGACTCCACGGCCGTGAGCATCATGCGGGTCGCGCACGGCTCGATCTTCCCGACCGTGGCCAAGATCCGGGCCACCACGAGGAACAGCCTCGTCCGGGAGCTCGCCGACCAGACCAACGACACCGTGCTCGACCACATCTCGATCCTGGAGAAGACCGGCATGGTCAACCACGAGCAGGTCACCAACCAGATCGTGAACCCGCCGAAGCTGCCCCAGGACCAGACCACCCCGCCGCCTCCGCAGCCGGGCTCGCCGGTCCGGGTCCTGGAGATTCCGGAGGACTTGAAGGACCTGCAGACGGTGGCGCCGAACCCGTCCTACGGAGCACCGGCGCCGGCACCGTCGGCCGGCTGAGCGCGCCGCCGCCGTACCGTGCCCCGGGGCGTCCGGCTCTCCGACCGTGACGCCCCGGGGCTACCGCCCCGGGCGGCCGGCAGTTGTTACGCCCCGGAGTTTTGCTCCCCGGATGGCCGACAGCGCCGACGCCCCGTGCCTCGGCCTCCGGACGGCCGACGGCCGTTAGGTCTCAAGGTCACGCCCCGCGGACGGCCGACCGCCGTTACGCCCCACGGCCACGGCCCGGCACGGCCGACGGCGGTGACGCCCCGGCCTCGCCCCCTGGACGGCCGACCACCGTTACCCCAGGGCCACGGCCCCCGGACGGCCGACCACCGATACAGCCCGGGGCCCCCTGGCGCCCGGCCGACGCGCCGTCGGTTACGACCGGCGCCGTGGTCTGCCGCGCTTCGCTCCCTTGGGCGCCCCGCCCGAGCCCCGCCGGGAAGCGGCCGTGCCTGAGCCGCGCCGAGGGGTCGCACCGTTCTGCTTGCCGGTCGCCGCCCGGCCGGACTTCTCCTCCTGCTGGGCCGGCCGCCGGCCCCGGGTGCTGTTGACCGTCCGGCCCCGGACGATGCCGATGAAGTCCTCCACCAGGTCCGTCGTCGCGTCCTGCGGCCAGGCCAGGGCGACGCTGGACTCGGGGGCGCCGAGGAGCGGCCGGTGCGTGAGGTCCTTGCGGTGGTGCAGGCGGGCCAGGGAGAGCGGGACGGCGAGGACGCCGATGCCCGCCGCGACCAGCTCCACCGCGTCGCCTGTCGTGGCGGGGCGTTCGAAGGCGGGCCGGCCGGGCAGCCGCTCCCAGTCGAGGACGTCGTCCAGGGGGTGCAGCACGATCTCGTCGGACAGGTCCTCGAGGGACACCTCGTCGACCGCGGTGACCAGGTGGTCCTTCGGGACGACGACGACCGTCCGCTCGGTGTAGAGGGGGATCGCGCTCAGCACGGTCCGGTCGACGGGCAGCCGGACGAAGCCCACGTCCGCACCACCGCCGAGCAGCAGGTCGCACGCCTCCCCGGCGGGCACCTGCGCCAGGGTCAGCGGGACGTCGGGCAGCCGCTCGTGCCAGACGCGCACCCACTTGTCGGGCATCACCCCGGGGACGTACGCCAGCCGGAACGAGGGCGGCAGCTCCGGGGACGGGGACGCTTCCTGGGGCGGGGGTGCTTGCGAGCCTGTCACCTGGCCAGGCTACCGGCCGTGGTCGGGGGTCGCGCACACGCTCGATACCCTGGACACCATGACGTCGCACCAGAGCACCCAGACCATGAAGCCCGCCACGGCGGCGAAGAAGCTGGGTGTGTACCTCGAGGCCACGCCCGCCGAGTTCCGGGAGGGCGTCGTCTCGCGCGCCGAGCTGAACGCGCTCCAGGCGGACCCGCCCGAGTGGCTGCGCGAGCTGCGGCGCAACGGCCCGCACCCCCGGCCGGTGGTCGCGGCGAAGCTGGGCGTGTCCATCGCGGGTCTGGCGCGCGGCGGCGTCACGGAGCCGCTGACCACGGAGCAGATCGAGGCGCTCAAGCGGGAGCGCCCCGAGTGGCTGCAGCGGGAGCAGGCCACGCAGGCGGAGGTCCGCAAGGAGGAGGCGCGGATCAGGCAGCGGAACGCGGAGCGGGCCGCACGCCAGGACTGAATCGCGACCCCGTCCGACATGGTGACACCCGGGTACGAGCCGCCGCTCCCGCGCCGGTGACGGCGCCTGCGCGGTCGCGCGCGCCCGTGCCGCAAACGCCAGACCGCGCCACCCCTTCCGGCGCGTAGAAACATCTACCAGCATGGCCTCGTCGGCGGCCCGGGTGCGAAGGCTCCGCGGGTCCGCTGGCGCTGTGCAGCGCGCCCCACCGGGCGCGGCCGACCGCGCCTGGGGTGGACCATGCCGAACAACATGTGGAAGCAAGCCGTCGAGTGGCTCGCCGCGGCCGCCACGGACCCCCAGGAGTGCAAGCGCGAGTGGGAGCACGGCACGGGCACCGTCCTGCTGGAGGCCGGACGGTTCTGGGACGTGCTGTCGGTTCCCGAACGCCTGGGCCTGCTCGCCCTGGACATCCTCTGGCGCAACCCGCTCGACGTGCCCGGGCCGACCCTGGTGGACTGCGCGGCCCGCCGGGTCGGTTTCTTCCTGCCGCCCGACCCGGTCAGCGAGTGGGTCGGCAGCGGGGTGCGGCACGTGGGCCGGGGCGCCTGGATCGCCGTACCGCCGCCGTACCGGCCCGCCGGGCGCATGGAGTGGCTGGTGCCGCCCGACGGGGCCGGGAGCCTGCACAGTCCGGGCGTGCTGGAGGCCGCGCTGCGGGAGGCCACCGGCGCGCTCGCGGTCCTGGCCCCGGTCAGCGCGGAGCAGAAGGGACAGGGCTGGTGGTGACCGGCTGAACCGGCCCGGCGCGGACCCGGCCGCGCGGAGCCGGCGGGTGGTGCGTCCGGTGGGCTCCTGGTGCTGGTGGCCGGTCGCCGGTGTCGGCCACAATGACGGCACCGACGTCCGTGGGAAGCCGCGCCGGCCCGCGGCGGCCGCCCCGTGGGACCCGTGCTCCCGGACCCGTGCGACGACAGGGGAGGACATGTCACAGGCCACCGACCTGCGGCAGCGCAGGGCCGCGCTGGAGCGGGAGTGGTCCCGCTGGGTGCCGCGGCTGAGGACACCGGGCGGGGCCCCGGCCGGCAGCCGGGCGCTGCGCCGGGAGGTGACGGAGTCCTGGGTGCGCTCGCTGAGCAGCGTGGACCCCGGCCGGGACTGTGCCCCGGTCGCCGACCCTGGTTCGGTGCGCCACCGGTGGACGTCCTCGCCGCTGCGGGGACCGGTCACCGACCTCGCCGACGAGCTGCACAGCATCGCCGAGGACGCCGGGTTCGTCACGGCGGTCACCGACGAGTCCGGCACGATCCTGTGGACGTGCGGCGGCCGGACCATGCGCCGCCGGGCCGAGGGCGTGAACTTCGCGCCCGGCGGCCGGTGGGACGAGCAGGCCATGGGCACCAACGCGCTGTCCCTCGCCCTGCGCACCGGCCGCCCCAGTTCGGTGTTCTCGGCCGAGCACCTGGTGACGGCCCTGCACGGCTGGGTCTGCTACTGCGCCCCCGTCCACAGCCCGGACGGACGGGTGCTGGGCGTGCTGGACCTGTCCACCACCTGGGACCGCTCGCACCCCTTGGCCATGTCGACGGTGCGCACCCTGGTGTCCGCCATCGAGACCCGGCTCGCCGCGCGGCAGCCCCGCTCGGCCCGGGTGCGGCTGACCTGTCTCGGTGCCGGACGGGCGGTACGCGGTGGGCTTGCTCTGCCGCTGCGCCCCCGTCAGCTGGAGATCCTGACCCTGCTCGCCCTGGAACCGGAGGGCTTCTCCCCCGAGCGCCTGCGCGAGGCGCTGTACGGCGACCGCCCGGTCACGGCGTCCACGTTCAAGGCGGAGATCTCCCACCTTCGCCGCGCCCTCGGCGGCGACGTCGCGCACCGCCGGTACGCGCTCACCGCTCCCGTCTCCTGCGACGCGACGGACGTACTGGGCGCCCTGGAGCACGGCGACACGGAGACCGCGGTGCGCCTGTACCGCGGGCCGCTGCTCCCCCGCTCCACGGCCCCCGGCATCGAGGAGTGGCGGATCCGCCTCGAGGTGGCCGTACGCGAGGCGGTGCTGGCCAGTGCCCGCCCGGACCACGCCCTGCGGTACGGCGAACGCGTCCCGTACGACGCGGAGGTCCACGAGCACGCGCTGCGTCTGCTCCCTGCGGGCGACACCCGGCGGGCGCTCGCGGCCGGCCGCCTGACCGCGGCCCTGCGCGACTGAGCGGCGGCCGCAGGCGCGGCTGAGGACACCAACCTCGCGCCAACCTTCGGGGCGCACAGTGGGCGGCGTCCCGGCGGCGTGGGTCGTCGGGGCGGTCACCATCCGCTCAACACCGAGGAGAGCCGCCATGGTGTACGCGCAGCCCGGAACGGACGGCAGCATCGTCACCTTCGCCCGCCGCTACGACAACTTCATCGGCGGTGACTGGGTCGCCCCCGTGGAGGGCCGCTACTTCGACAACCCGACACCGGTGACGGGCGAGGTCTTCTGCGAGGTGGCCCGGTCGTCCGCGGCCGACGTCGACCTGGCCCTGGACGCCGCCCACCGGGCGGCCGACCGGTGGGGCCGCACCTCGGCCGCCGAGCGCGCGCACGTCCTCAACAGGATCGCGGACCGCATCGAGCAGCACCTGGAGGAGATCGCCGTCGCCGAGACGTGGGAGAACGGCAAGCCGGTCCGCGAGACGCTGGCCGCCGACATCCCGCTGGCCGTGGACCACTTCCGCTACTTCGCCGGGGTGATCCGCGCGCAGGAGGGCAGCATCGCTCAGATCGACGCCGACACGGTCGCGTACCACTTCCCCGAGCCGCTGGGGGTGGTCGGCCAGATCATCCCGTGGAACTTCCCGGTGCTGATGGCCGCCTGGAAACTGGCGCCCGCGCTGGCCGCCGGGAACTGCGTGGTCATCAAGCCGGCCGAACAGACCCCGGTGAGCCTGCTCTACGTCATCGACCTGATCGCCGATCTGCTGCCGCCGGGCGTGGTCAACGTCGTCAACGGGTTCGGCGTCGAGGCGGGCAAGCCGCTCGCCACCAGCCCGCGGGTGGCGAAGGTGGCCTTCACCGGCGAGACCACGACCGGCCGCCTGATCATGCAGTACGCCAGCGAGAACATCATCCCCGTCACACTGGAACTGGGCGGCAAGAGCCCGAACATCTTCCTGCCCGACGTGACGGCCGCCGACGACGACTTCCTGGACAAGGCAGTCGAGGGCTTCGTGATGTTCGCGCTGAACCAGGGCGAGGTGTGCACCTGCCCGTCCCGCGCCCTGATCCACTCCGCCATCTACGACGACTTCATGGCCCGCTGCGTCGCACGCACCCGGGCCATCGTCAGCGGCGATCCGCTGGACCCGGCGACCATGATCGGCGCGCAGGCCGGCGCCGACCAGTACGACAAGATCCTCTCCTACCTCGACATCGGCAAGCAGGAGGGGGCCGAACTCGTCACGGGCGGAGGTACCCGTACGGTGCCCGGGCTGGAGGGCGGGTACTACATCGAGCCGACCATCTTCCGCGGCAGCAACGACATGCGGATCTTCCAGGAGGAGATCTTCGGCCCGGTGGTGTCGGTGACGACGTACGACTCGGTCGAGGAGGCGCTCAAGCTCGCCAACGACACGCTGTACGGCCTGGGCGCGGGCGTGTGGACCCGGGACGGGAGCACCGCGTACCGGCTGGGCCGGGAGATCAAGGCGGGCCGGGTGTGGACGAACTGCTACCACGCCTACCCGGCGCACGCGGCGTTCGGCGGCTACAAGAAGTCCGGGATCGGCCGCGAGACCCACAAGATGATGCTCGACCACTACCAGCAGACGAAGAACCTGCTGGTGAGCTACTCGCCGAAGAAGCTGGGCTTCTTCTAGCCACGGTTCGTCGGCGGGCGGTCCGGCGCGAGCGGCGGTTGTTAGGGTCGGGGCTGATCCCGACGCCGACACGACAGGGGGCTCGCGTTGGACCGCCCGGCCGCAGCGCAACGGGGAGTCGGCGGACGCGGTGGGCGGGTGACCGGCCGGCCCGCGGCCGCGGTGCTGCCCGCGGCGCTGCGCGGGTGCCTCGGGCTGGTCGCGGTCCTCGCCGCGCTGATGGTGGTCGTGCTGGGGGTGCTGTACGCCGGCCACAGTGAGCCCGGCAGGGTGGACCGGTGGGTCGTCGACCCGACGGCGGACCGTGTGCGGCAGCCGTGGCGGGGCGTCGCGCTGGCCGTCGACTTCCTGGGAGAGCCGGCCGGAGCGGCGCTGCTGGTCATGGCCGCCGTGACCGGCCTCCTGCTGCTGCGGCGTCCTCGCGCGGCGGTGCTCGCCGTCGCCGGCGCCGCCACGGCCGTGGGGACGGCGACGCTGCTCAAACACCTGGTGGGGCGCACCATCCACGGCGCCGGCAACCTGTCCTACCCGAGCGGGCACACCGCCTTCCTCACCGCGGTCGCCCTCATCGCGGCGCTGCTCGCGGCCGGCCGGCTCGGCCTCGGCGGGGCGGCCGGCCTGTCACTGGTGCTCACCGCGGCGCTGGTGGCCGGCGCCGCCATGGGGTGGGCGCAGGTCGCCCTGGGCGCGCACTACCCCACGGACGTCCTGGGCGGCTGCTGCACCGCGCTGGCGGTGATCCCGGCGACCGCGTGGCTGATCGACCGGACGGCCACCCTCCTTCGGCGTGCGGGCCGTTGAGGGCACGTCACACCGAGCGGTCACACCAGGCGGCGGAACACCGGTTTCACCGGCCGCCCGGCCAGCCAGGGCGTGGGATCGCCGGCGTCCAGTGCCTTCCGGTACACCGCGCAGGCCTGGGCCACCGCCTCGACGGTGTGCGCGATGTCGGCGTCGTCGAGCGCGCTGCTCACCACGAACGACGGGGCCAGTACCCCGCCCGCGAGGAGCCGGCGCAGGAACAGGGTGCGGTACTGCTGCGACGGCTGCCCGCTCTCGTCGAGGGTGGCGAAGACCAGGTTGCTGGCGCGGCCGCGGACGACGACGTGGTCGCCGACGCCCATGCTCGCCGCGGCGTCGCGGACCCCGGCGGCCAGCTTCTCGCCGAGGGCGTGCAGCTTGGCGGTGACGCCCTCCTCGGCGTAGGTGGTCTGCACGGCCATCGCGGCGGCCAGGGAGTGCGTCTCCGCGCCGTGCGTGGTGGACAGCAGGAACACCCGGTCGCCGGAGTGCCGCAGCCCGCCCCGCTCCATCAGCTCGCGGCGCCCGGCCAGCGCGGAGACGGCGAACCCGTTGCCCAGCGCCTTGCCGAACGTGGACAGGTCGGGGACGACGCCGTACAGGCCCTGGGCGCCCGCCTCCGACCAGCGGAAGCCGGTGATCATCTCGTCGAAGACCAGGACGCAGCCGTGCCGGTCGGCCAGCTCCCGCAGGCCGGCGAGGTAGCCGGGCGGCGGCTCGGTGTGGGTGGCGGGTTCGAGGATCAGGCAGGCGACCTCGCCCTCGTACCGGGTGAGCAGGTCCTCGGTGGCGGCCAGGTCCCCGTACGGGAACGCCACGGTCAGTTCGGTGGTCGCCGCCGGGATGCCGGCGGACATCGGTGTGGTGCCGATGAACCAGTCGTCGACGGAGAAGAAGGGATGGTCGGCGCACAGGGCCACCCTCGGGCGCCCGGTGGCGGCGCGGGCGAGGCGTACCGCGGCGGTGGTGGCGTCGGAGCCGTTCTTCGCGAACTTCACCATCTCGGCGGTCGGCACCGTCGCCAGGAAACGTTCCGCGGCCTCGACCTCCACGATGGACGGCCGGACGAAGTTGCTGCCGCGGTCGAGTTCGCGCCGCACCGCCTCGACCACCCGGGGGTGGGCGTGGCCGAGGCTGACGGACCGCAGACCGGAGCCGTACTCGATGTAGCGGTTGCCGTCGATGTCCCACACGTGGGCGCCGCGGCCGTGGCTGATGACCGGGGCCAGGTCCTCGGGGTACTGGTCGTCGCCCTTGGCGTAGGTGTGGGCGCCTCCGGGGACCAGGGCGTGCAGCCGCTCGTTCGCCGCCCGCGACCGGGGCAGGAGGAACTCTTCGGTGTCCAAGGCGACTTCACCCTTCCATGTGTGTCAGGACCTGGGCGAGGCTCGGGGCCTCCCGGTCCCGCGGGGACATCGAGGTGACCGGCAGCGGCCAGGGGATGGCGAGCTCCGGGTCGTCGAAGGCGATCGTGACGTCCTCG
Source organism: Streptomyces sp. NPDC052682 (assembly GCF_040678435.1). NCBI lineage: Bacteria > Bacillati > Actinomycetota > Actinomycetes > Kitasatosporales > Streptomycetaceae > Streptomyces > Streptomyces sp. NPDC052682. The sequence goes on from NZ_JBFATS010000009.1 coordinate 158,474, forward strand.
GCGGGATCGTGCGGGCGGTCGATCCGGTACGAGGTGTCGGCGGGGCCGGTGAGCGCCTGGAAGCCGTGCGCGCACCCCGCCGGGATGTACAGGGTCGTCTGCGTCTCGCCGGACAGCTCGAAGAAGGCTCGGTTCCGGTACGTCGGTGAGTCCGGCCGCAGGTCCACGACGACGTCGAAGATCTCCCCGTACGAGCACCGCACCAGCTTGGCCTCGCCGGAGCCGGAGCGCAGGTGCAGGCCCCGGACGACGCCCCGGACCGAGCGGGACACGCTGTCCTGGACGAAGGCGTGCGGGTCGAGGCCCACCGAGCGGACCACGTCGGCGTCGAAGGTGCGGCAGAAGAAGCCGCGTTCGTCGGCGTACGGCGTCGGCTCGAACAGGTACGCCCCGGCGATCGCGGGGACTTCGGTCGCTTTCACGCGGTCTCCTGAGGGGTTCGGGCGCGGCCGGCCGCCGGGAACAGGGCCGCGGTCAAGGCGGTGAACTGCCGCTCCAGTTGCCGGGTGGCGGTCAGGTTGCGCTCGGCGAGGGTGTGCCGCAGCTCGTCCGCCCGCTTCTCCAGCGCCCGGAACTGCTCCAGCAGCCGGCCGGCGTCGACCTCGCGCGCCGGGTGGCAGTACGCGCCGAGGCCCATCCGGTCCATCAGCGCGTCGGTCTTCGCCGCGTAGCTGACGGCCAGGGCCGGGGTGCCGGTCCTCAGCGCGCAGATCAGGTTGTGGTACCGGATCGCCACCACGGTGTCGGCGGCCGCCGTCTCCTTCATCAGGCCGGCCAGCGAGCGCGCCTCGGCGGCCGTGACCAGCGGCGAGTCCACCGCGTCGAGGATCGCGGCGACCACCGGCGCGTCGCAGGCGTCGCCGGTGAGCAGCCGGACCGGTCTGCCCTCCCCGGCCAGCGCGCGGACGAAGCGGATCGTCCCGTCGAGGTAGCGCCGGTGGATCTCCTCGGCCCGGGCGCGGTCGTCGTTGCCGCCGTGGAAGTCCATGACGCCGACGCAGACCGTGCCCGCAGCCCCCGGGGGCGCGCTCACCCGCGGCGCCGGCAGGGCGAAGGCGAGGTCCGGGTGGACCGCGTCGCGCGTGGTGTCCACGCCCATCGCCCGCAGCGCGTCGCGGGACTGGACGTCCCGGTACGAGCGGTACGCGGCCAGCCGCGCCGACCAGCGCACCAGGGCCCGGGTCGGCCGGTCGCGGATCGGGGCGGCGCCGACGCCGACCAGCGCGACCCGGGTGCCGAACAGCCGGCCGGAGGCGCAGAGCAGGAACAGGGAGTACGGGAAGCCCCAGGGGCGCAGCGGCAGCGTGGCCTCCAGGACGCCCATGCCGGGCACGATCACCACGTCGTGCCGGCGCACCCAGGCGGCGGTGCGGAACACGTCGACGGCCTTGCCCAGTCCCTTGGCCGCGATCGCGCCCGCGCGGGAGGCGGTCCGGTACTCGCCGCGGTACCAGTGCAGCCGCGTCGCGGGGATGCCGAACCGGGCCGTGACGGCCTCGGGTCCGCCGCACAGCGCGTCCACGGCCGCCTCCGGGTGCTCGGCGCGCAGGTACCCGAGCACGGCTTCGAGGGAGCCGTCGTTGCCGAGGTTGCCCGACCCGAGCAGGCCGAACAGCCCCACCCGGGTCGCCGTGCTCATGCCCGCCGCCCTTCACGGCCCGCGACCAGGGCGTCCACGGAGACGGTGAGCAGGGCCGGGTCGACCGGGGCCCGGTCCTCGACCCGCTCGCCGGTGCCCGGCCGGACCCGGCTGGTCAGCCACGCGGCCAGGTGGCGGAAGCAGGCGCGCCGGTCGGCCGGGGACAGCGGCGCCCGCCGGATCGCCGAGGCGAAGCCCCAGACGTACTCGGCGAGCAGCCGGGGCGTCGGGTGCAGCGGGCCGGCCCGCCGCGGGTCCAGGTTGACGCACCGGGCGCGCTTGGAGGGGTTCGCCCGCTCGGCGCGGGTGGGGTGGTCGCGGCGGAAGTACAGCAGTTCCGGCACCTGGTGGAAGCGTCCGTGCAGGGTGATCTCGGCGACGTAGGTGCGGTCCGCGTGGTGGTAGCTGTCCATCGGCTTCACCCGGCGCAGTACGTCGGTCCGCATCACCCCGTAGAAGTCGTCGCCGCCGGGCTCGAACAGCAGGCTGCGGAAGCGCTCCGGCGCGTGCGGCGAGCCGGTGGCGAGCGTGTACGCGTACGGGATCTTCACCTGGCCGTCGCCGTCGATGACCGCCTGGTCGGTGTGGGCGAGGATCACGTCCGGCCGCTCGTCCAGCGCCTCGACGCAGCGCCGCAGCAGGTCCCGGCCGTACAGGTCGTCGTGCGAGGCCCACTTGAACAGTTCGCCGCGGGCCTCGGCGAGCACCCGGTTGTGGTTCGGTGTGGCGCCGATGTTCCGGGGCAGCCTCAGGTACCGGATGCGGGAGTCCTCGGCCGCGTAGGTGCGGCAGATGTCCTGGGTTCCGTCGGTGGAGGCGTTGTCGGAGATGATCAGCTCGAAGTCCTGGTAGGTCTGGCCGAGCAGGGCGTCGAGCGACTCGGCCAGGTACTCCTCGCCGTTGTAGACGGGCAGGCCGATGCTCAGCCTGGGACGGTCGGTCATGGGGTCCTCACTTCGCAGACGGGGTTGCGGCGGTGCTCGCGCAGGGCGGACCGCAGCTGCAGCCACCACACGGCCGAGCCGCTGAGTGTCGCGGCGGCGACGCCCCAGGCGGAGCCGACGGTGCCGGCGACGGCCGCGCCGCCGAGCCCGCCGCCGACGTACCCGGCGGAGGCGAACAGCTGGCAGCGCAGGCTGCGGCGGGCCGCGCCGAGCGCGCGCAGCCCGGCCGCCGCGCCGGTGCCGAGGCCGGCGCCCGCGACGCCGAGGGTGACCGGCACGATGAGATGTGCGGCGGAGTGCCAGACGCCGCCGAGCACCAGCTCGCCGAGGCGGTCCGGCATCAGCAGCAGTGCCGCGCCCCACAGCAGCGCGGCGGCGGCCTGCCCGCCGCCCAGCAGGAGGCAGAACGTTTCTAGCCGCTGCGGGCTCTGCCGGAGCACCCGTGCCGCTTCCGGGACGGTGACCAGGGAGAGACCCATCAGCACGGCGAGGAACGGGCCGAGCAGGAGTTCGGCGCCCCGCACCGCGCCCACCGCGCCGACCCCGGCGATCGCACCGAGGCCGTACGCCCGCAGCTGGCTCGCGCCGCTGAGGCTGACGTTCTCCACCAGGTACCGGGAGCCGAGGTCGCGCTGTTCGCGCAGCCAGCCGCGCGCGCCGGCCGTCCGGGGCCGGATACCGGACTGGAGGCAGCCGTAGGCGGCGGCCACCGCGGCGGACGCGCCCCAGGCGAGCACGAAGGCGGCCACGCTGCCCACGCGGGCCGCCGCGAGCAGGGCCGGGACGAGCGCGACGCACCACACGAGGTCGTTGACGAACGCCTTGCGCCCGGCACCGGCGGCGAAGAACGAGAACCTCCAGGCGTCCTGCAGCAACAGCCCCGGCAGTACGACGCCGAGCGCGGTGAACGCGGGCCCCACCCGGCCGCCGAGGGCCGGTCCGGCCACCAGGCACACCGCGCCGATGGCCGCGCCCACGCCGAGCGCGGTTCCCGTCGACCGGGCCACCGCGGCGCGCCAGGACGCCTCCGGCACGCCGCTGAAGCGCACCGTGAGCGGGTCGGTGGCCAGCCCGCGGGAGACGTTGAGCACCACGCCGTAGGTGACCCAGGCCAGGCTGAACACGCCGAACGCGGTCACGCCGAGCGAGCGGGCCACGTAGATGCCCACCGCGAAGTTGGACATGCTGGAGGCCGCCTGGTCGGCCAGTCCCCAGGACAGCCGGCCGGCGAGGGCCCGCCGGCCGGATGCGGCCCTCGGCGTCGTGGTCCGCGGGTTCTCCCCGGTGGTCATCGGCGTCATGCCTTGATCAGCCCGGCGTCGTGCAGGGCGTCCGCCGCGGCGGCGACCGTGTCGAACGGCAGCCCGGACCGCTCGGCGACGTCCAGCAGGCTGTGCTCGCCGTCGGACAGGTTGAGCACCCAGAGCAGGGCCATCTGGGCCTGCTTGGTGTCGCTGCGGCCGCCGAGCGCGTCGTACAGCCCGCGCCGCCCCAGCTGGGGTTCGCCGTAGGGGCTGAGGTTGACGTACCGCCGGTTGCGGTCGAGTACGGCGAACGCCTCGCGGCAGACGGCGAGCGTGTCCGCCATCGCCTGGGGGGAGACGAACTCCAGGTTGTCCGCCGAGGTGTGGTACTCGGGGTAGCCCGCGTACGGGGTGCGGGTGAGCGAGCCCACGCCGAGGTCGAACCCGGGCGAGCAGTACTGCCGCTCGTCGTAGCCGTAGGGGGTGAACTCGACGACGCGGTGCGGGCGTTCGGTGGCGGCCAGCACGTGCCGCATCACCCGGTCGATCTCCGCGTCACCGCGCCGGCTCCGCTTGTACGTCAGCGCGCCCGGGTCACCCGCGCAGGCCAGCACGAGCCCGTGCCTGACCCGTTCCACCCGCTCGGCGTTGCGGGCCAGCCACGTGATCGCGCCGATGGTGCCGGGCGCGAAGACGAACCGGTAGGTGTAATACGGCGTCCGCTCGGCCAGCTCCCGCGCCAGGAACGTCGCCACCGCGATGCCGGCCAGGTTGTCGTTGGCCAGCGAGGGGTGGCAGACGTGGCAGGAGACGATCACCTCGTCGGGGACCTGCCCGGGGACCACGTGCTCGGCGTAGGTGAGGTGGCCGTCGGCGAGGGTGGAGTCGATGCGCACCTCGTACTCGCCGTCCGGCAGCGCGTCCAGGGTCTCCTGGGCGAGGCAGAACCCCCAGTCCGGCTTGTAGTAGCTGGTGCGGTACGGCACCCAGCTCGGGTGGTCGGGCAGGGTGTGCAGGTGGGGGCGCAGCTCGGACAGGGGCAGGGTCGCCGACACCGGCACGCTGTAGCCGAGCACGTGCAGGCTGGAGGCGGCGAAGTCGACGACCCGGTGGCCTGAGGCGTCGGCGATGTAGGCGTCCCGGATGTTCCACTCCTGCGGCACCGTCCAGTCGAGCACCTGGGTCCCGGTCGGCACCTCGTGCACGTCCAGCGGAACGTACTCGCCGACGATGTCCAGGGTGGCGCGCACGCCGTCGCCGGTGATGCTCCGGCACAGCGGGTACAGCCGCTCCACCAGGGCGTACATCGCGTCGCCGGGCGTGGTCACGGGCGCCACCGCAGGGTGTCGTCCACGGCACCGGCCTCGGACGCCGCGCGCAGCACGGCCAGCCGGGTGAAGCGCTGTTCGAAGGCCTCCTTGGTCAGCCCGTGTGCCCGGTAGGCGTCGGCGAGTTCGAGCGCGCCGCGCTTGACCGTCCACTCGCAGTCGAAGCCGGGTATCGCCGCGCGGAACCGGGAGAAGTCCACCCGGTAGGACCGCGGATCGGCCCCGGTCTCCCCGGTGATCACCACCTCGGAGCCGGGCACCGCCTCGGCGACCTGCTGGGCGATCTCGGCGACCGTGACGTTGTTGGTCTCGCTGCCGATGTTGAACGCCCGGTCGTGGACCGCCTCGCGCGGCGCTGTCAGCGCGGCCGTGAAGGCGCGCGCGATGTCGGCGGCGTGCACCAGCGGGCGCCAGGGGGTGCCGTCGGACATCACCAGCACCTCGCCGGTCAGCAGCGCGTGGCCCACCAGGTTGTTCAGCACGATGTCGGCGCGCAGCCGGGGCGAGTAGCCGAAGGCGGTGGCGTTGCGCAGGTACACCGGGGTGAAGTCGCCGTCGGCCAGCGCGTGCAGGTCGTCCTCCACCCGCACCTTGGACTCCGCGTACGGCGTCACCGGGCGCAGCGGGGCGTCCTCGGTGACCAGGTCGTCGCCGCCGGCGGCGCCGTAGACCGAGCAGGTCGACGCGTACAGGAAGCGCCGCACCCCGGCGTCGCGGGCCAGCCGGGCGAGCCGTACCGACGCGCCGTGGTTGATGTCGTAGGTGAGGTCCGGCGCCAGCGAGCCCAGCGGGTCGTTGGAGAGCGCGGCCAGGTGGATCACGGCGTCCACCCCGGTCAGGTGGCCGGCCGTGACGTCGCGCAGGTCCACCCGGTGCCCGGGCGGGTCGGCGGGTGCCGGGCCGAGGACGCAGTCGGCGAACAGGCCGGAGTCGAGGCCGACGACCTCGTGTCCGGCGGCGGTGAGGACCGGGGCCATCACGGTGCCCAGGTAGCCCTGGTGTCCGGTGAGCAGTACGCGCATGGGTCAACCCCCCAGGTTGAGCGTGAGTTTGGTGACGGCGAACGCCTCGGCGTAGCGCGCGTGGCATTCGATGCCGCGGATCCGGGCCAACCCGAGGAAGGCCTCCCGGTCGTACCAGGGCCGGTGGCGCTGCGAGGGGTAGTGCTCCTGCAGCAGCCGCACCTTCTGTTCGGCGATCTCGGGCGTCAGCGGCTGGTACGCCGTCATACGGCCGAGGTCGCCGTCCCACTTGACGATCTCGTAGCCGAGCACGAGGTGGTCGCGGAACGCGCTGGGTATCAGCGTGGCCAGGCCGCGGTGGTCCTGGTGCGCGTCAGCGGTGCGCGGGGCCAGCACGAGATCCGGCTCCGTCGCCGCGCGCAGCTCCTCGACCGCGGCCTTGGCCTCCTCCCAGTGGGCGGGCAGCCGGCCGTCCGGCAGCTTGTGCACGGTCAGCCGCAGGTCGGCGCCCGGGCAGAAGGCGGTGAGCGCGTCCTGCTCCTCCTGCTCCCGCTCGCTGCCGCCGCCGGTCAGCACCAGCGCGTCGACGCGGAGGCCCGGCCGCGCGCGGCACAGCGTCAGCAGCGTGCCGCCGGCGCCGAGGGCGATGTCGTCGCAGTGCGCGCCCACCGCGACGATCCGGTCCACGCGCCCGGTCCCGAGCCGGATCACGCGCTCACCGCCGCGCCGTCCCGCTCCCACACGGCCCACGGGCGCTCGCCCCGGGCGTAGGCCTCGTCGAGCGCGGCTCGCTCCTTGACGGTGTCGGTCGGCTTCCAGAAGCCGCGGTGCTGGTGGGCCACCAGCCGGCCACGCTTGGCCAGTTGGGCGCATCCGTCGGCGACCAGGTCCCCGTTCTCCGGGATGTGGTCGAAGATCTCCTGGCGGAGCACGAAGTAGCCGCCGTTCTCCCACAGCGGCAGTTCGCTCACCGCGGTGATGCCGCCGACCAGGCCGTCCTCGCCCAGCTCCACGCAGTGGAACGAGGACTGCGGCGGCACGACCATCATCGACGCGCCGGCGTCGCGCTGCGCGAACCTGTCGATCATCTCCGGCAGCGGGGCGTCGGTGAGGACGTCGGCGTAGTTGGCGAGGAACATCTCGTCGCCGTCCAGGTGGTGGCGCACCCGGCGCAGCCGCTCCCCGATGGGGGACTCGATGCCGGTCTGCGCGAACGTGATCGTCCAGTCGGCGATGTCGGTGGACAGCAGCTCGGTCCGCCCGCCGCGCAGCACGAAGTCGTTGGAGGTGGTCTCCTCGTAGGTGAGGAAGAAGTTCTTGATGTGGTGGGCCCCGTAGCCGAGGCACAGGATGAACTCCTTGTGCCCGTAGTGCGCGTAGTAGCGCATGACGTGCCAGATCAGCGGTCTGGGGCCGACCATCGCCATGGGTTTGGGCACGTCGTCGGAGGTTCCGTTGCGCATCCGCATCCCGTAACCGCCGCAGAACAGAACGACCTTCATGCTGTGACCTTTCGGGACGGGACCTCGACGATGCTCAGTTCCGGGATGGGAAAGACCAGCCGGCCGCCCCAGTCGTGCACGTAGGACAGCTGCTCGACGAGCTCGGGCCGCAGGTTCCACGGCAGGACGAGCACGTAGTCCGGCCGGTCGGCCGCTATCTGCTCGGGCGGCAGGATGGGGATGCGGGTGCCCGGGGTGAACCGGCCGTGCTTGTAGGGGTTGCGGTCGACGGTGTACGGCAGCAGGTCGGGCCGGATGCCGCAGTGGTTGAGCAGGGTGTTGCCCTTGCCCGGAGCGCCGTAGCCGACGACCGTCTCGCCGCGCTCGGCCGCCTCGATGAGGAACTTCAGCAGGTCGCGGCGCACCTTGGCCACCCGGGCGGAGAACTCGGTGTACCCGGACAGCTCCTGCAGTCCGGCGGCCTTCTCGCGGGCCAGTACGTCGGCCACCTGCTGCGCCGGCTCGCCGGCCACCTCGGCCGGCCGGGCCCACAGCCGGATGGAGCCGCCGTGCGTGGGCAGCAACTCGACGTCGACGAGCGTGAGTCCGCCGCTCGCCAGCGCCCGGATCGCGGAGGCGACCGTGTAGTACTGGAAGTGCTCGTGGTAGATCGTGTCGTACTGGTTCTCCTCGATGAGGGTCAGCAGGTGCTGCACCTCGATGGAGACCCAGCCGTCGTCGGCGACCAGGGCGCGCAGTCCCTGGGTGAACCCGATCACGTCGGGGATGTGCGCGTACACGTTGTTGGCGACGACCAGGTCTGCCGGGCCGTGCTCGGCGCGGACGGCCGAGCCGGTGTCCGGGGACAGGAACTCCGTGAGCGTGGGCACCCCCGCCTCGCGCGCCGCCGCGCCGACGTTCACCGACGGCTCGATGCCCAGGCAGCGGATCCCCCGCTCCACCACGTGCTTCAGCAGGTACCCGTCGTTGCTGGCGACCTCGACCACGAAGGCGCCTGGTCCGAGACCGACCCGCTGTACGGCGTCGGCGACGAACCTGCGGGCGTGCTCCACCCAGGAGGTCGAGAAGGAGGAGAAGTACGCGTATTCCTTGAACGTCTCCTCCGGCGTGATCAGCGGCGGGATCTGCGCCAGCCAGCAGTCGGTGCACACCCGCAGGTGCAGCGGGTACGCCGGTTCCGGCTGGTCCAGTTGGTCCGCGGCGAGAAAGCTCTCACACGGTGGCGTCGCACCGAGATCGACGACGCTCGCCAGCGCCGCCGAGCCGCACAGTCGGCATCGTGTCATGTCCTGCCCCCCATTGCTTCCGTCCGACCCGCGATCGCGGTGCGGTACTCCTCCACCAGGCGCTCCAGCCCGACGGCCGGGCTGAAGCCCTGCTCGTAGCGGCGCCGGGCCGCCTCGCCCATCTCCCGGTTGCGGTCCGGCTCGGCCGCGATCCGGCGTACGCAGGCCGCGAGCGAGGCGGCGTCACCCGGCCGGTGCAGCAGCCCGGTCACCCCCTCCTCGACGAGTTCGACGAAGGCGCCGTGACCGGCGGCGACGACCGGGACCCCCGCCGCCATCGCCTCCACGACCACCAGGCCGAACGCCTCCAGCCATGTCGAGGGAGCCAGCACGGCGACCGAGCGCGCGACGGCCTGCCGGCACTCCGCCGGGTCCAGCAGGCCGGCGTAGCGCACGTCGTCCCGGCCCGCCGCCCAGGCGGTCACCTCCCGCTGCAGCGGCCCCGCCCCGGCGATCACGAGCGGTACGCCCGCACCGCCGCTCGCGGCGATCTCGTCCCAGGCGGCCATGAGCAGCCGTACGCCCTTGGCCTGCGCGAGCCGGCCGAGAAAGAGCAGGTGCTCTCCCCCGCCTGCCCGGCAGGCGCCCGGGTCGGGTACGAAGTTGTGCTTCACGGCGAGCCGTTCGCCCGGCATGCCGGCCCGGACCAGGACATCGCGCTGCGCCGCGGAGATGCACAGGAACCGCTCCACCCCGGACCACCAGCGCCGCCGGTTGACCGTGAGGCTGACCGCGAGCGGCACCGTCGCCAGACGCGAGTTGCGGTAGCAGCCGTGCCGGACGGCGGGCAGCGGGACCGCCGATCCGACGCACGCGGTGCACGGCCGGCCGTCCCGCTGCAGCGTGCCGGGCGGGCAGACCTGGGTGTAGTTGTGCAGGGTGGCGACGGCGGGCACGCCCGCGTCGGCGCAGGCGGCGAGGACCGCGGGCGACAGCAGCGGGAAGACGTTGTGGACGTGGACGATGTCCGGCCGCTCGCTGCGCAGCCGGGCGGTGAGTTCCGTGCGGACCGCCGGGTTCCACGGCACCAGCAGCGGTACCGCCGCCTTGCCCGGCAGGGACCGGGCGGCGATGTCGTCGCTGCGCCGCTCGAACACCCCGACCCGGTGGCCGGCCTCGCGCAGCAGCGCCACCTCCTGGTCGACCACCTTGTTCTCGCCGCTCGGCTGCGCCGAGGAGTAGCGGTTGTGCACCACCAGAACGTGCATGCTCAGGTCACCTCCGTTCTCCGGGCCCAGCGCGGAATGTGCCGTCGCGTCCCGTCGGGCGCCGGGAGGGGCGTGGCCTGGGCGGGTGCCGCCAGCAGCGAGGCGGCCACGGCCAGGTGCAGCAGGTACGGTGAGGCGTCGCCCAGTCCGGCCTCGGTGTACGACGCGATCCCGCAGTAGCTGATCAGGAAGACCGCGCAGGCCCGCTGCAGCGACGGCGGCCGCAGCAGCGCGACGGTGCCCAGCACGACGACGAACGCCGCGACCAGGGCGACGCCGAGCAGGCCCTGTTCCTGGTAGACGGCCAGCCAGCTGTTGTCGATGGGCAGCCCGCCGAAGGACTTGTCGCCCAGGCCCGCGCCGAACAGCTGCTCCGCGGTCGTCCGCGGCGCCGCGAGCAGGGCGTGCCAGACCTTGGCCCGGCCGGTGAGGCTGGAGAAGTTCTCCTGGCTCTGTCCGCGCAGGAACCACGCCTGCAGCGCGGAGCCGAGCGCGACCGCGGCCACCGCCGCGCACAGCACCGCCCAGGCGAAGAACCGGCGGGCTGCGGCGCTGGTCAGGACCAGGGAGCCGATCGCCAGCACCAGCCCGATGAGCAGGCCCAGCGTGGCCGTCCGGGTGTGGGTCAGCGCGAGCAGGACGAGGGAGGGCACGATGACCACCGCCGCGCCGGCCTTGTCGGTCCGGCGGCCCAACAGGAGCAGCACGGTCAGCCCGATGATCACCGCGGCGTACTGTCCGATCTGCGGTGGGGTGAGCGGCCACACCGCGCCGACCAGCCGTCCGCCGTAGAGCTCGGGCAGGGCCGCGCCCGGTGAGACGGCCAGGCCGACGGCCACCGACCCGAGCACCGCGAAGTACATCCGGACGTGGTGCCTCACGAACGTCAGACCGCCGTCCCACCAGCGGCTGAGCAACCACAGCGTGGCGACGAAGACAGCCAGCCGGGCGCAGCGGAACAGCGCGCCGAACCCGGACCCCAGGTCCGCGCTGGAGATCACGCTGGGCACCAGCAGCAGGGTCAGCAGGAACAGGTAGGCGCTCGGCCGGACCCGCAGCCGGGGGTTGAGGGTGAGCGCCAGCGCGAAGGCGGCGACCAGCGCGCCCATCGTGACCATCTGGATGAGGGAGCGGGGCAGCGGGACGATGGTCTGCGCGCCGGCCGAGCCGAGCGTGTTGAGGACCAGCAGTCCCCAGACGGTCCCGACGGCCCTCGGCGTGCGGTCCACGCCCATCTCAACCACCGTCCCCTGCGCGGAAGGTGCTGCCCGCGTCCTGCCGGTACGGCGTGCTGCGCCACTGCCCGGAGTCGAGCGTCCGGCTCGGATCGTGGGCGACGAAGCTCCACGGTCCGCGGTAGACGTTGTCGTGCCAGCGGTTGTGCTGCCCGCTGGTGATCGCCTCGGCCACCCGGTCGCCCTTGTACGGCGACCAGTCCGGGTAGGTGCCGTAGTTGGCGAGCACCGCCATACGGCCGCACTGCACCGCGCACTTGACGACGGAGGTGTCCAGCAGGAAGCGGTTGCCGTGGATGTCCACCCGCTGGGTCTTCCACCGGCAGTCGGCGTACAGGGGCGCGGTGGCGATCGCCGGCTGTGCGCAGCGCTCGGTGTTCTTCACCAGCAGCGTGCAGTCACCGGAGGAGGTGTTGGCGGGGCTGTTGCAGAACCGGTCGGCGTTCTCCCACAGGGTGATCCCGGACCAGTTGTCCTCCAGCACGTTCCGGTAGATGTCGAGCTTGTCCGTCCGGGCCCGGATCCGTGGTTCGCCGCCGGATTCGGAGACGTAGACCGTCGCGAAGGGGAAGGGGTCGCCGCGGTCGGCCGCCCTGCGGCCCTCGACCCAGTTGTTCCGCCGGATGGTGTTGTTCCGGATGACCGCGTTGTAGCTGGTCTCATAGATCAGCGCGGCGCCGTCGTTGGCCTCAAGCAGGTTGTCCTCGATGCGGAAGTCGTTGTTGTTGGTGTCCGCCCACAGCCCGGCTCCGCGGTTGCCGTGCACCCAGTTGCCGCGTACGTCGGCGCCGTCGACGGCCCAGAACTTGATGCCTCCGGTGCAGCCGCAGCCCTCCCGCCGCCGCTCCCAGTCGCCGGTGTTGTTGCCCGCGATCTCGTTGCCCTCGACGACCAGGCCGCTGATCCGGCCGTGGGCCTTGTAGGCGTTCATGCCGTACTGGCCGTTGCCGCGCAGGCAGCTGGCCCGGACCCGCTGGCGGGCGCCGGCCATCAGCCCGGCACCGGAGTTGTCCTGGATCGTCGCGTGCTCGATCACCCACCCGTCGGCCGAGTCGTGGTTGACCACGCCCTCGTCCTGCGGCGCGACGAAACCCTGCACCGTCAGGTAGCGGATCGTGACGTCCCTGGCGGTGCCGCCGAACGCGTACTGGTTCTTCTTCCGGCCGTCCAGCACCGCGCCCGGCGCGCCGAGATAGCGGTTGCCCTCCTTGGGGACGACCTGGGCGTAGCGGTCGGGAGCGAGCCGGTGCCTGCCGGGGCGGAGCCAGAACGTGGTGTGCGCGGGGCTGCTCCTGGTCTTCGCGGCCAGGTCGCCGACCACCGCGGGGTCGACCGGCACCGCGCCCGCCGGCGCCTTCGCCGGGCCTGCCGCGGGCTGGGCGCACACCCGGGCCACGCGCGGGGCGGACGCGCCGGACGGGGACGGCGCGCCGGCCGCGCCCGGCTTCGCCGGGGCGTCCGGCGTGCTCGTACAGCCGGTCGCGGACAGCAGGGCCAGTGCCAGCGGTGCCGCCGGCCAGGCCCAGTGTCGTTTCCTGATCCCCACGCGCCCTCCTAGCCGCGGAACCCGAGGACGGTGGTGAACCCCTGCCGGCCGTCGGTGAACCCGGTGCCGACCAGCGTGGTGGCGGGCTCCTTGCGCCCGAAGCCGGCCGAGTACCAGCCCAGCGGCGGGTCGGTTTCGCCGCGGTGCGCCCGCCAGCTCAGCTGCCCGGGCAGGTCGAGCACGGCGGAGCGGTCCTCGCCGTCCCGGGTCCAGGTGAGCGCGGCCCGGCTGCCCACCAGGTGCGCGGCGATCGCCGGCCCGAGGTGGAACGCCAGCTGCACGGCCCGGCGCGGGCCGCGCACCTCGTCGACCACGCGCACCTCCTGGCCGGCGGCGCTCAGTTCCACCCGGCGGCGGTGCACGCAGGGCCGGTAGCCGTCGTGTTCGGCGCACCAGCGGGCCACCTCCGCGTCGGAGGTGTCGACGGCCAGGACGCGGCTGCGGGCCTGCCGGGTCCACAGGAACGGGCCGCCGGAGACGGACTGGTCCGCGCCGTCCAGCCGCAGGGTGTTGTGCCCGAGGGTCGACCGGAAGTACTGCCGCCACTCGGGCTGCCCGTGGTAGCAGTACGTGCCCGGGTCGGCGAGCACGTCGACCCCGTCGTGCCGGACCTCCACCGACAGCGCGTCGGCGTGGGCGTGCGCGGCGATGGACAGGAAGCCGTGCGGTCCCCCGTCGCAGCGGCACCAGATCTCCCCCGGGCCGCGCAGGATCGTCATGCCCGCGTCCGCGAAATGCGCCGGGCGGTTCTCGGGGCGCGTCACGGACAGTCCACCGGGCTTGATGAGCGCGGCCAGCAGCGGGGTGCGCACATCGGTGCCGTTGACGTCCGGCCACCAGGCGAGCCGGCCGAACACGGCCTCCCCGGTGGCCAGCAGCGAGGCCCAGCGGTCGGTGCCGGCGCCGTCCACGACCAGACCGTGCCCGTCGTCCGCGTCGCCCTGGCGGGGCGGCCGCAGCCGGCTGTCCACGACGGCCGCGAGCGCGTCGGTCATCCGCAGCAGCACCAGTCGGACCGACGCGGGAACCGGCACGCCCGCGGTATCCGCCTCCGCCACCGCGGCCAGGCCGAGCTCCAGCACGAGTCCGTGGTACTCGGTGGCCAGCTCGCGGTTGAGGCCGGAGGCGAAGGTGTTGGCGCTGAGGTGCCGCTGCAGTGACCGCAGCGCGTCGGCGCGCCAGCGCGCCGAGGAGGGGAACCAGCCGAACGCGCAGGCCGCTGCCACCTGACCGGCGGCCTCGGCGATGACGTGGTTGTTCGCGGAGGACCCCCGGCTGGGGAACGCGGCCAGCCAGCGCTGGTGGTGCCAGATCTGCCGCAGCGCCACCGGGTTGTCCTCGAACAGGGCGGCCGCGCCCGGCCAGCCGTCGAGCAGCCGGCGGATCCACACCCAGGACAGCAGCCGGATGCCCAGTTCGATGCCGCTGATCCAGTGCACGCCGTGCAGCGGCGGGTTGGCCGCCCACCACGACCGCAGGTGCCCGGCCACCCGCTCGGCGTACCGGTCGTCCCCGGTGACCGCGTAGGCGGCGGCGAGGACGGTGAGGTACTGGTGCCGGGACGGTTCCCAGATCTGCTTGATGTCCCCGACCGCGTCCTCGCTGCGGTACGGCACGTCGAAGGCGTAGCCCGCCGGGGCCCGGCGCCCGGTCTTCGGGTCGTACCACCAGTCCGGGTCGGCCAGGTCGTCGCGGTGCACCCCGAAGTACTCGGCGTGCCCGGCCATCAGCCGGTCCGCCTCGGCCAGGAGGCGTTTGACGGCGTCCGGGGGCACCGCGGCGATCGTCCCGGCGGGCAGGACCGCGGTGAACCGGGCGCCGGTCACGACCGGGCCGTCGGGCGGCGCCGAGCGCCACCGCCGCCGGCGCACCGCGTCGCCCACCCGGCCGCCGACCTCCCGCGGTCCCATCCGGGACAGCCGCCGCAGGTACCAGCCCGCGCTCATGGTCATCGCGCCTCCGCCAGCGTCACCGGCGCGCCGCCGGCCAGGCCGGCCTGCACGGCGAGGGTGGCCGCCGTGGTGGCCACCAGCGATTGCAGCGGGACGGGCATCGGCCCGCCGGTCCGCACGGCCTTGACGAACGCGGCCAGCTCGGCGTTCTGGCCCTTGTCCCGGGCCTTGGGCAGCCGCGAACTGACCCACCGCTTGCGCCGGCCACCGTAGACGGAGGCGCGGACGAAGTCGTCCAGCCGCAGCACCTTGCCGTCGGCGACGAGGTCCAGCGTCTCCTTGGGGAAGCCGGGCGCGCCGGTGGTGACGTAGCTGAGGGTGGCGGTGGATCCGTCCGGGTAGCGCAGGACGACCTGGAGGTCCTCGTTGCCGGGCGAGGCGACGGCGTACACCGAGACCGGGTCGGCATCGAGCAGCCAGCTCGCCGTGTCGATGAAGTGTCCGCCCTCCCCGGCGAACCGCGAGCCCTCGGTGCCCTGCCGGAGGTACCAGCTGCCCTGCTGGAGCCGGCCCGCGTTGACCAGGTAGCGCAGGCTCGCCGGACCGGTCCGGGCGCCGAAGCGCTGCCGGGCTTCCCGCAGCAGCGGCGCGAAGCGGCGGTTGAAGCCGACCTGGAGCCGGTCGTTGCCGGACTCCTCCACCGCCGCGAGGACGCCGGTGAGTTCCTCCTCGGTGAGGGCCAGGGGCTTCTCGACGAACACCGCCTTGCCGGCGAGGAGGGCCTTGCGGGTCAGGCCGGCGTGCGAGCTGTGCCGGGTGACCACGAACACCGCGTCGATGGACGGGTCGCCGAGCACGGCGTCGAGGTCGGTGGTCGCCTGGGCGAAGCCGAACTTGCGCCGCGCGTTGGCCGCGGACAGCGCCGTGGTGGTGACGACCGTCGACAGCTCGACGCCGTCGCGCTGCGCGAGGTGCGGCAGCAGCATCGACGTCGCGTAGGTGCCCGCGCCGACGAACGCCAGCCGCACCGGTGGCCTGGCGGACCGGACCGGACGGGGCCGCACGGGCACGGTGGGCACGGTCACCACCGGGGCTGCCGCTTCCTGTGGCGTGTGTTCGGGGTAGCGGAACAGGACGGCCACGGCCTTCAGGTCGCCGTCCTTCAGGCTCCGGTACGTCTCCACGGCGTCGTCGAAGTCGGCGATGTGGGAGATCAGGGGCTCCACGTCGACGCTGCCGCGGGAGAGGAGGTCGAGGAAGCACGCCAGGTTGCGGCGCTCGGTCCAGCGCACGTAGCCGATCGGGTAGTCCCGGCCCTCCAGCTCGTACTCCGGGTCGTAGCGCCCGGGGCCGTAGGAGCGGGAGAACCGGACGTCGAGCTCCTTCTCGTAGTACGCGTTCCAGGGCAGGTCCAGGCGGCACTTGCCGATGTCGACGACCCGGCCGCGGTCGCGGCTGAGCTGGGCGGCCAGCTCGACGGGCTGGTTGCTGCCGCCGCCGGCCGCCAGGTACACCTGGTCCACGCCCAGGCCGCCGGTGAGTTCGGCGACGGCGGCCGCCACGGCCGCTGAGGCGGGATCGCCGCAGGCCGCGGCGCCCAGGCGTTCGGCGAGCTCGCAGCGCACCGGGTCGGGGTCGGCTCCGACAACCCGCACGCCCGAGGCGGCCAGCAGCTGCACCACCAGCTGTCCGATCAGCCCGAGGCCGATGACCAGCGCCACTTCGCCGAGCTGCGGCTCGCCCTGGCGGACGCCCTGCAGCGCGATCGAGCCGACGGTGCCGAAGGCGGCGTGCCGGGGCGCGAGGCCGTCCGGCACCGGGGCGTACAGGTTCTTCGGCACCCAGTTCAGCTCGGCGTGCAACGCGTGCTCGTTGCCGGCGCAGGCCACGAGGTCGCCGACCTTCACGTCGTCGATGCCGGCGCCGACCTCCTCGACCACCCCGCACAGCGAGTAGCCCAGCGGCGTGTAGGAGTCCAGCTTGCCCATCACCTTGCGGTAGGTGGCGGGCAGGCCGTTGGTGGCCACGCTCTGCACGACCTTGGCCACCTGGTCCGGGCGGGAGCGGGCCTTGCCGAGCATCGACATGCCGGCCTCGGACACCTTCATCAGCTCGGTCCCGGTGGAGATCAGCGAGTAGGCGCTGCGCACCAGCACCCCGCCCGGCTTGCACCCCGGCACCGGCACGTCGAGCACGGCCAGCTCGCCGCTCTTGTAGTTCTGTACGACCTGCTTCACCCGAACTCCTCAGATTCCTAAGCCGTCAACCGAGCGCTCTGGCCGGACCGGGAGGTCGCGTCGCGGTACCAGTACTCGAGGGTCAGCACGTGCCACAGATGCTTGGAGAAGTCCCGCTGCCCGGCGGCGTCCTCGGCGACCATCCGCGCCAGCGCGTCCCGGCGCAGCAGCCCGGCGCGGACGAGCTCTCCGTCGTTGACCACCTCGCGCACCAGCGGCGCCAGATCCCGGCTCATCCAGGCGCGCAGCGGGGCGCTGAACAGGCCCTTGGGCCGGTACACGATCTCCCGGGGCAGGACCGAGGTGGCCGCCTCCTTCAGGACGGCCTTGCCCTGCCGTCCGACGATCTTGCGGTCGCCGGGTACGGCGAACGCCGCCTCGACCACCTCGACGTCCACGTACGGCACCCGCACCTCGGTCGACGCGGCCATGCTGGAGCGGTCCGTGTACGCGAGGTTCAGGCCCGGCAGGAACATCCGGGCGTCGCCCAGGCACATGCGGTTGACGAAGTCGTCGAGGTCGTTGTCCTGGTAGGTGTCCGCGTGCTCGGTCAGCACGTCGTCGACCGTGTGGGCCAGGTCCGGGGCGATCAGGGCGAGCAGCTCGTCCTGGTCGTACAGGGTGTAGCTGCGCCGGAACGCGGTCTCCTCCGGCAGATCGGCGAAGGAGAGGAACCGCTTGGCGAAGCGCACCGAGCGGTAGCCGCGGCGGGCCGTGGCGACGGGCAGCCGGTCCACGGCCGCGGACAGGCCGCGCCGCAGGGGCCGCGGGACGCGCTGGTAGCGCAGCGCGAGCAGGTTGGCCAGGTGCTTGCGGTACCCGGCGAACAGCTCGTCGGCGCCCATCCCGGAGAGCATCACCTTCACCCCGGCCTCGCGGGCGGCCGTACAGATCAGGTACGTGTTGATCGCGGCGGGATCGCCGATCGGCTCGTCCAGGTGGTACGTCATCCGCGGCAGCAGGTCGAGCACGTCCGGGGCGATCTCGATCTCGTGCAGGTCGACGCCGAACCGTTCGGCGACCTGCCGGGCGTAGCGCAGGTCGTCCGGCATCGCCTCGAACCTGGCGTCCTCGGCGCGGAATCCGATCGTGTAGGCGGAGATGCCGGGCTGGTGACGGGCCGCCAGCGCGGTCAGGTAGCTGGAGTCGAGGCCGCCGGAGAGGAAGGTCGCCACGGGCACGTCGGAGAGCAGGTGGCGCCGGGTCGACTCCTCGACGACGGCGGCGATGTCCGGCCCCTCGCCGGCCCGGGCCCGCTCCCGGCCCTGCGCGGCGACGTCCTTCAGGTGCCAGAACCGGCCGCGCTCCACCCGGCCGTCGGGCCGGCACCTCAGCCAGCTCCCCGGCGGCAGTTTCTCCGCCTCGCGCAACGCGCACCGCGAGTCCGGCACCCAGTAGTACAGCAGCGAGGCCACCAGCGCCGCGTGGTCCACCTCCAGCGGTCCGCCGGTCGCGGCGGCGAGCGCCTTGAGCTCGGAGGCGAACACCAGGCCCTCGCCGCGCCGCAGCACGAACAGCGGTTTGATGCCCAACTGGTCGCGGACCAGCACCAGTTCGCCGGTGCGCTGGTCGAAGACGCCGAACGCGAACATGCCGCGCAGCCGGGGCAGGCAGTCGGTGCCCCAGCGCCGCCAGGCCTGCAGGAGTACCTCGGTGTCGGAGGTGCCGCGGAAGCGCACGCCGGCCGCCGCCAGTTCGGCGCGCAGCTCGGGCGCGTTGTACAGCTCGCCGTTGTAGGTCAGGGCGAGGCCGTCCGAGACCATCGGCTGCGCGCCGGTGTCGGACAGGTCGATGATGGCGAGCCGGCGGTGCCCGAGGTGTACGTCGCCGTCGCCGACGGGGTGGCTGAAGTGGCCCGCCCCGTCCGGGCCGCGGTGGGCGAGGGTGTCGGTGAGCCGGTCGGTGACGGCCTTCCCGTCCGGCCATCGGTACGTGCCCGCGATGCCACACATGTCCTACCGCACCTCCTGGTCGTTGTCCGCAACCGGTGCGGCCCACAGCGGCACCCGCTCCGCCCGCGGCGCGCCCTCCCCCACTGCCTGAACGGCCTGGGAGGTGCCCCCACCGTTGTGCCGGGCCGTCCGCTCCCTGTGGCCGCGCAGCGCGATGTGCAGCCCGTCCCACAGCGTGCCGTCGGTGCGGTCCCGCGGGTCGGGGTCGATCAGCACCACACCGATCACCGGTATGCGCTGGTCCGCTAGCTGGCGCGCCACGGTGTGCAGCCATGCGGCGCCGGCGTGCCCGGCCCGTACG
The DNA here is from genome assembly GCF_040678435.1 of Streptomyces sp. NPDC052682. Lineage (NCBI taxonomy): Bacteria > Bacillati > Actinomycetota > Actinomycetes > Kitasatosporales > Streptomycetaceae > Streptomyces > Streptomyces sp. NPDC052682. The sequence goes on from NZ_JBFATS010000009.1 coordinate 177,711, forward strand.
ACGAGCACGGTGCGGGTGCCCAGGTACCGCAGGTCGGTCCACGCGGTGCCGGGTGCCACCGAACCGACCCCCAGCCGGCGTTCCTGAGCCGCCACGGCCACGGTCCGCTCGCCGCCGACCACGGGCGGGTCTCCCGGCTGCGGGCGGCGGTGTGCGAGCTCCGGGCCGGGCAGGGCGTCGATGACGGTCACCGGCCCGTCCGCCGCCAGGGCCCTGGCGAGCTCCAGGGCGATCTGGCTCGTCGTGCGCGCACAGCCCAGTTCCAGCAGCGACACCGGTTCCGCGCAGCCGCGCACGGTCCGGGCGAGGGTCGCGGTGAGCCGTTCGCGTGCCACCCGGGTCCGCCGGCGCCGCCCCGGCCCGCGCGTCGTCAGGGCGGTGCGGGGCAGTTCCGCGATGACGGAGGCGCCCAGGTTCGCCGCGATGTCCCGGCGCAGCACGGGGCGGTCCGCCACCACCGTGCCGACCGCGGCCAGCGCGAGCCCGAGCACGAGTCCGAGGACGAGTCCGATCGCGGCATCGGTGGCGACGGCCTTGGGCAGGGAGTGCCGCACCGCGCGCGGGGCGTCCACGATCTGCGTACCGGCGACGACCTCGGGCGTGCCGGTGCGTGCCTCCGCGGCGCGCTGGTCGAAGTCGGCGATGCGGGAGTTGAGTTCGGCCCGGCGGGCGAAGAGCGACTCGATGCTCGCCGCCGCCTCCGGGTCGTCGTCCGGCGACCGGTCCCCGATCTCCTCGTTGACCTGGGCGAGCTCCTTGCGCATGCGGTCGCGCTGGTCGAGCAGGGCTTTGGCCTCGGCCCGCGCGGTGTCCCGCATGCGCCTGACGTGGTCGGTGACGAACGCGTCGGCCAGCGCCTGGGCCCGGGCCACCGCTTGCGCGTCGCTGTCGCCGGTGACGTCGATCTGCAGCACGTTGTTGGTCAGGCCGGTGCCCCGGTAGTCCCGCAGGAAGTCCTCGGGCTTCTCTGGGGAGCCGAGGGCCCGCAGGGCCATGCCGGCGACCCGGGTGGTCTGCAGCACCGCGACGTCGGTGCGGATCAGCGTCCCGGTGTCGTTCGGCTGGTCCTGCTCGTGCGCCACCAGCACCTTGGCCACCGCGCTCGGCGGCGGCGGCAGCAGCACCGCCACCGCCACGCCGGCCAGCAGGCCGAGGAGTGCCAGGCCGCCCCACAGGCGGCGGCGTCTGCGCACCGCCGCCACCAGCGCCTGCAGGTCGAGGAGCCCAGCGTCGGCCGGCGCCTGCGGCGTCGTGGTCGTCGTGGTCGTCGTCACGCCGAACCTCCCCTCGCGTGGCCGGGCACCGCGAGCGTCAGCGTGGCGTCGTCCGGAATCCGGCCGGCGGACCGCGTGGGACGGGCCTGGACCAGGCCGGCGACGACGACGCCGACGACCTCGTGCCCGCCGTCCGCGCACGCCTCGGCGACGGCGGCGAGCTCCTGAGCGGTCCAGCTGCCCGCGCTGACGACCACCAGGGCACCGGACTCGGTGTCGCGGTCCGGCACCAGCGGCCGCTCCACCGCGACCTCCACCACCCGCAGCTGCGGGCCGTTCCCGGCCTCGGCGGCGAGCTGCCCCGCGGCCCGGCGGGCGATCTCGTCGCCGTCGGGTACGACGGCCAGCAGCCGCCGGGCGCCCGGCAGCCGGTCCCTCAGTCGCCCGCACACCCGCCGGTGGCGGAGCCGTCTGCCGGTCTCGTCGCCGGACTTGTGCGCAACCGGTACGTTCCACCGGGTGTCGAGGCCGAGAAGGCGGCGGAACCTGGCGCGTGCACCCGCGCCTTGCGGCCGGTGCGCGTGGCGTTCAGCGGGCACGTCCACGGTGCCGAGGAGCGGCGAGCCGAGCGCCGCGGCGATCTCCGCTTCGGTGCGCAGCCGGCGGTCCGTCCGCGCGGCGACGAGATGGCCGGCGACCCCGAGCAGGAAGAACAGCAGCGCCCCGGCGGCAACGAGCTGCACCCTCGTCGGGGGCGCCTCGCCGGTCGGCCGGGCGGCCGGGCCCATGACGACCATGCCGGCCCTGTCGCTCGCCGGGTCGGCCTCGTCCAGCTTCTTCATGGCCTCCTCCAGCGAGGTGCGCAGGTGCTCCAGCGAGGTGCGGGCCTGCACGCTCTCCACGGTCCGCCCCGGGTCGGCCGCCTTGGCCAGGTCGGTGATACGGCGGTTGGTGTCCTCCACCTTCTGCCGCAGCGCCTCGGCTCGCGTGGCGGCTCCCGCGTCGGTGCCGCCGCCCGCGATCCGCGCCGCGAACCCGACGAACTGTTCGGCCAGCCGGTCGGAGAGCTGCTGGGCGCGCTCCGGGGTCTCTGCCGTGCCCGAGAGGGTGATGATGTTGCCGTCGGCGGCCTTGGCGCTGACGCGCTCGCGCAGCTCGGTGCCGCTGACGCCGGACCAGTCGAGGGCGGCGGCCGCGCGGTCGACCACCGCCGAACTGGTCGCGACGTCCACCTGGGTCAGCAGCTCGCGCTCCTCCCACTGCCCCGGCAGCAGGACCGACGCCGAGGCGGTGTACCGCGGCGGGAACAGCACCACCGAGGCGCCGTAGCCGGCGAGTGCGCCCGTCACGGCGAGGACGGCGAGAAGCCGCCACCGCCGTCGGAGAATCCGCCCGATCGTGAGCAGGCGGATCGTTTCATCGCTCAATGGTGCTGCCTCTTCCCTGTGCGGACCGGTCGCCCGTCACCGCGGTGCGGTCACCGCAGGCAGCGGCGTAGGCGGCGAGCAGCGACGCTTGCGAGTTCCGCCAGGACAGCGGCCCGCTGATCCGCTCCTGGCCGATCGCGCCCATCCGGGCCCGCTTGTCCGAATCGTCCAGCAACGACGCGACGAGCCCGGCGAACGCGGCCTCGTCGTCGGCGGGCGCGTAGACGGCGGCATCGCCGGCGGAGACGCGCGCCTCCTTCAGGTCGAAGGAGACGATGGGCCGGCCCATCGCCATGTACTCCAGGACCTTGTTCATGGTCGACACGTCGTTGAGCGGATTGCGCGGGTCGGGCGACAGGCACACGTCCGCCGTGGACAGGTAGCGCACCAGGTCGGCGTCCGGGATGCGCCCGGTGAACTGCACCTGGTCGGAGAGGCCGAGCTGCCGGGACAGCTCCACCATCGCCTCGAAGGCGTCGCCGGAGCCGACGAACACCGCGTGCCAGTCGGTGCGCCCCAGCTCGTCGCGCAGCTTCGCCAGGGCGCGCAGGGCGTAGTCGACGCCGTCCTGGGGGCCCATGACGCCGAGGTAGCACAGCAGATGGGGTTTGCCGCGCTTCAACTCCGGTTCGGGCGGCACCGGCCGGAACCGGTCGGTCGCGGGTGCGCTGCGCACCACGAACACGTCCTGCGGCCGCCGGCCGCCCCGGCGTATGGCGACGTCCCGGTAGCTCTCGTTCGTGGCGAGCACGATGTCCGCGGCCCGGTAGGTCCGCCGTTCCAGCGCGCACACGGCGCGGTAGAGCAGGTCCTTACCGCGGCCGAACCGGGAGAGGTACAGCTCGGGCACCAGGTCGTGCTGGTCGAAGACGAACCGCGCGCCGCGCCGCTTGAGCCACAGCGCGGGCAGGAACAGCAGGTCGGGCGGGTTGCAGGCGTGGACCACGTCCACGGGGCCGACCGTGCGGGCGAGCCTGGCGGTGTGCCACAGCGCCGATCCGTACTCCCGCAGGTAGCCGGCCGGTCCTCCGGTGGCCGCGCGCAACGGGTAGCGGTGGATCCGCACCCCGTCGATCTCCGCCTCCGGCTCCGTGTCCCGTTTGCTGCCCTGGGGACAGATGACGTGCACCGTCCAGCCCGCGTCGCGCAGCGTCGTGCACTCCTGCCACACCCGCCGGTCGAAGGGCACCGACAGGTTCTCCACCAGGATCAGCGCGCGCCGGCCGGGCCGGTCGCCGCTGGTTGCGTCACCAAGCAAGGCCTATGTACCCCGGTTCGGTCCGGCGCGTCTCGGCGTCGGGAAGGTGGACGAGATCGACGATCAGCGGGGCGTCGCCGTGGGGCAGCGCCGACAGCACATGGGGATCCCTGGTGCCGACCAGGCACACCTCGGCGTGGTCGAGCACCTCGTCGACGGACTCCGCGAGCAGCTGCGCGAGGTGCGGCAACCGGTCTTCGATGTACTCGCGGTTGGCGCCGAGCAGCCGGGAGAGGCTCACGTTGGCGTCGTGGATCTTCAGGTCGTACCCCTTGCCGAAGAGCCGCTCCGCCAGTTCGACGAGCGGGCTCTCGCGGAGGTCGTCGGTGCCGGGTTTGAACGACAGCCCGAACAGGCCCACCCGGCGCTTGCCGGTGCGCTCCACCAGCTCCACCGCGCGTTGCAGATGGGCGGAGTTGGAGGGCAGCACATGGGCCAGGATGGGCACCGAGACGTCGGCCCGCTGCGCCGCGTGCACCAGGCTGCGCAGGTCCTTGGGCAGGCAGGAGCCGCCGAAGGCGAAGCCGGGCCGCAGGTAGGCGGGGCTGACGTTCAGTTTGCGGTCGGCCAGGAACACGTCCATCACCTGGTGGGAGTCCACCCCGAGCGCCCGGCACACGGCGCCCAGCTCGTTCGCGAAGCCGATCTTGAGGCCGTGGAACGCGTTGTCCGCGTACTTGATCGCCTCCGCCGTCGGCACCGGCACCCGGAACACCTCGCCGGGCAGGCCGTCGTAGAGCGCCGCCACCGCGTCGCCGCCGGCCGGGTCGAGTTCGCCGATGACGGTCTTGGGCGGGTCGAAGAAGTCCCGCACGCTCGTGCCCTCGCGCAGGAACTCCGGGTTGACCGCGACCCCGAAGTCCACCCCGGCGGTGCCGCCGACGTGCTTCTCCAGGAGTGGCACCAGCAGGTTCAGGCAGGTGCCGGGGAGCATGGTGCTGCGGAACACCACGGTGTGCCGTCGCCCCTGCCCGGCCCCCTCGGCCAGCGCGGCGCCGATCTGCTCGGTGACCCGCTCCAGGTACGTGGTGCACAGGCTGCCGTTGGGCTCCGACGGCGTGCCCACGCAGACCAGCGACACCTCGCTGTTCTCGACGGCCTCGCGGACGTCGCCGGTGGCGCGCAGGGCTCCGCCGCGCACGACCTCGGCGATCAGCTCGCCGATCCGCTCCTCGACCACCGGGGCCTTGCCGTCGTTGACCAGGTCTACCTTCACCGGGTTGACGTCCACCCCGATGACCTCGTGCCCCAGGCTCGCCAGGCACGCGGCCGACACGCAGCCCACGTAGCCGAGCCCGAAAACGCTGACCCTCATTGCCCGTCCCTCCCCCCAGGCAGGCCCCTGTGGCCTGCGGTTCGCACGCCGGTCGTACGACGGTCCCGGCGCATCAGTAGGCGCCCTGCCCGTGGAGCACCGCACGCAGCGTCTTCCACAAGATCACTGTGTCCAGGGCGAGCGACCAGTCCTCCACGTACCGCAGGTCGAGGCGGACCGCCTCCTCCCACGGGAGGTCACTGCGTCCGCTGATCTGCCACAAACCGGTGAGTCCGGGCTTGACCAGCAGCCGTCGCCGGATCTCCGGGCCGTACGCGGCGCACTCCTCCGGCAGCGGAGGCCGCGGGCCGACGAGCGACATGGACCCGGTGAGCACGTTGAAAAGCTGCGGGAGCTCGTCGATCGAGTACCGGCGCAGCACCGCTCCCACCCGGGTCACCCGCGGATCCCGGCGGAGCTTGAACAGCAGCCCCGCACCCTCGTTGCGGTCGGCCAGCTGGGCGCGGGCCCCGTGCGCCCCGGCGACCATGGTGCGGAACTTGTAGATGGTGAACTCACGGCCGTCCTTGCCGACCCTGCGCTGGCGGTAGAACACCCCGCCCCTGCTGTCCACCACCACGAGCAGCCCGACGAGCACCATCAGCGGCGCGAACAGCACCAGCAGGAGCGCCGCGCCCACCCGGTCGACGACCCCCTTGACCGCCCGGCGGCCCCCGGTGAAGGCCGGCATGCTGACCCGCAGCAGCGGTATCCCCAGCACCGCGTCGACGTGCAGTCGCGGACCGGCCACCTCCATCAGGACAGGGGCCACGACCATCTCGGCGTCGCTGCCTTCGAGGTTCCAGGCCAGCCGCTGGAGCCGGTCCGGTGACCAGTGCGGGTCCGGTGTGACCGCGACGACCCGGTAGCCGTCGTGGCGCACGTGCTTGGCGACGTCCGCCAGCTGGCCGACGACCGGCACTCCGTCGAGTTGCTGCTCACCGTCGAGTCCGAGGCCGTCCGTCGTGCACACCCCGTCCACCCGCCAGCCGAGGTGCGGGAACTTGCGGGTGCGGGTGATCAGGTCGCGCACGGTGTCCACGCTCCCGGCGGCGAGCACCGGTCTCAGGCACCGTCCTTCCTTGCGCTGTCTGTGCAGCCACAGGCGCAGCAGATAGCGCGCGGGCATGGTGACCAGGGCGATCGCGGGGATCGCGACGAAGATCCAGAGCTTGATGTTGCGCGAGGTCAGGGCGATCCCACCGAGCGCCAGGACGACGGTCGCCATGAACAGGGAACGTCCGAGCCGGCGGAACTCCTCGGCGCCCTGGCCGAGCACGGCCGGAGCCCACGCCCGGCTCACCGCGAGCGCGCCCAGCACCAGCAGCTCGGTGCCGAAGGCGAGAATGCCCCACTTCTCGTGCCAGTTGGCCGCGTCCCGGGCCCCGAAGAAGTTGCCGATCGCCGCCACCACGAAGGCGGTGGCCACGGTATCGGTGGTGATCACGGTATGGCGGTACCGCTGCTCCCAGTCGAGCGTGGGCCGGCTGACCGCTCGGTTCGCCAGTGGTCCGCCCGCAGGCGGAAACGAGCTGGCAAGTCCCCCTCGCCGCACAGAACCCCCCAAGGTCCCCAGTGGTCAGGCGTGTTCGCCCCACCCTGTTTCGCCCCCGGAGGCCCCCGCCTCCGGCACTGTTGCCCGGGAGGCCCCCGCCTCCCGTGCCGCGCTCTTCCTCCCCGCGGGAGGTCCCCGCCCCCTCGGACAGGGCATCCCGGCTGTTCCAGAGCTATGTGAAGAACCCACCGCACCCTGGCGGGCAGCTGATGTGCCTGTCCCGCCCCTCGCGCCGGGGACGCGACTGCCGGCTTTCCGAAGCCTCGGAGCCATAGATCATCATTTGTCGCCTCGTGTCCCCGCATGTGAAGCATGGTCAATCTAGACCATCGACGCCCGCCTGAAGAGAGGGATGTGTGCAATTTGTGGTCGAAATTTGAAGCAGGGGTCACGGGTCGCTGACCGCCCGCGGGTGCCTCGGCGACGAGGAGGGGCCTTGTGACCTGTGCGGACGCGAGTGGTGCGAGCGGTGGGCAGCGGCCACGCCGGGGTGTCCCGGGCCCGAAAGGTGAGTGCTGTTCCGCGGTGGCCGGTGCCGGACGGCCGAAGCGATGCGATCCAGCCGATCTTCGAGGGGACCGCCGGACGGGAACACGCAGGCCCTGCGCGGTTCGTCCGGCGGTCCCCCCCGTGATCGGCTGCCGATGCGGCGGCCGGATCACACGCTCCGGGCGGGGTGATCAGGCCGCTGGGGCGTGGTCCGGGCGTGCGCCGCCGCGCACCGGCCCGGGTGCTACCTGAGGTAGGCGGCGAGCGGGAGGTTCTGCCGGCGTACGTCGCCGGCGACGAGCCCCGCGATCCGCTGGGCGCCGTAGGTCTCGAAGTGGGTGCGGTCGTTGCAGAAGAAGGCGCCCACGGGGCCCGAGCCGAAGTCGCCGTTGTGCGGGCAGAAACGCAGGCTGTTGTAGAGCGAGACGCTCAGCGACTGCAGATCGACGACGGGCGCTTTGGTGGCGGATCCGACGGCGAAGGTCTCCGTGACGAAACCGCGGTTCTTGGTCGCCGTGCTGCCGGAACAGGTGATCGCGGCCACCGGGGTCAGCAGCACCGGGTGCGCGCCCCGGGCCAGCGCGGCCTGGACCATCATGGTCAGCAGCTGCTGGTAGCGGGCCGGGCCGACGTGCCGGGGGCAGGTGGAGGAGGAGTCGTTGATGCCGAACTGGATGAAGAGGTAGTCGCCCGCCTTCATCCCGGTGCTCGTGTTCAGCATCGCCTGCCAGCGGGACGAGTACGTGGTGGACGTCAGGCGGCACTCACCGTCCGGGCCCTTGGTGCCGCTCACGTTCCCCTCGTACAGCCAGGTCTGGATGCTGCGGCCTCCCACCGCTTGGTTCCTGACGGTCACGTCGCTGTTGAACAGGGCGTCGAACTGACTGCCCCAGCCGACCGGGCAGGGGGCGGAGCCCGGGTTGGCCATGGTGGAGTCACCGGCCAGCCACACGGTGACCGGCGCGGCAGCCGCCCGGGAGGCCGGGGCCTGCGCGCGCGGGGCCGGGGTCCGGGCTCGTGCGGCCTGGGCCTGCGCGCGGGAGGCGCCGGTGCACTGCGGCACGGCGGCACCGCTCGCCGGAACACCGCCGGCCCCCAGAGCAGCACCGGTCGCCGAAGCACTGCCGGTCACGGAAGTCCTGCCGGCCGCCCAGGAACTGCCGGCCACCGCAGCACCACCGCCCGCGGAAGCCGCGCTGACGCCGAGGCTCGACAGGGCGATCACCAGGGCGGTCGTGAGGAGTGTGCGTCGTTTCTGCATGGGTCCCTCCCAGGGACGGGCGCCATCGCGCCGCGGTCAGCGCAGGTACGCGGCCAGGGGCAGGTTCTGTTCCCGGATGCTCTGCAGCACCAGCCCGCCCATCTGGGCCGCGCCGTACTGCGAGAAGTGGGTGTTGTCCGTGACGCCGTCCACGGAGGAGCGCAGGAAGAGCTGTGCGGAGGCGGACGGGCCGAGGGACTCGACCAGGGCCTTGCTTCGGGCGGTCAGGTCGATCACCGGCACTCGCTGGGCCGTTCCCACCGCGCGCACCTCGGCGGGCAGGTTCACGCCGACGCCGTTGACGTGCAGGGCCGTGGACGTGAGCCGGCTGCCGTCGAACAGGCGCCGGACCGGCGGTGTCACCAGGACGGGGACGCCGCCCTTGGCGCGCACCTGCGTGATCATGGAGGTGAGGTTGTTCCGGAACGCCGAGGCGCTGGTCTGCTTGTCGTTGTGGCCGAACTGGATGAAGACCGGGTCGTTGGCCTTCACCTTCGACAGCAGCGCCGGAAAGAGCGCCGAGTTGCTCAGGAAGCTCCCCGAACTCTCCCCCGAGTCGGCGTAGTTGGCGATGGACGCGCCAGGACGGACCGCGCTGGTGATCATCTGCCCCCAGCCGGTGTACGGGGCGGCGGGCTGGTCGCACACGGTGGAGTCGCCGGCCAGGTAGGCGACCAGCGGCTGGGACGCGGGTTTCACCGAGACCGCCGAGACCTGCGGGCTCGATCCCGTGAACCGGATGTCCAGGCCCGGGTTTCCGGTGCCGCCCTGCCCGGTCGGCTGCCCCTCCGGCTGCCGTACGTTGACCGTGAACGAGTATGTGGTGACGGCACCGGCCGCCGTCCGCGTGGCCGGAAGCATGAGCCGCCTGGCCTCCACCCACATCTCGGTCTGTCCGGTCGCGGCACCGCCGACGGAGACCGTCACGTCGTAGTTCCCCGGCGCGAGTGCGTAGTGACAGGTGATCGGCGAGGTGCCGGAACAGCCGGCGGGCAGGGCCTGCGGCGCCGCCGAACGGGCATGGGCCGGGCCCGTGGCGGCGAGCGCCGCGAGGGTCAGCAGGGCGGCTGTCGCAAGCCGGGCACCATGCTCACCCCGGCGCCTGTTTGCCATGCGCATTACAACCATGAGGGAGTCCATCCTTGACCACGAAGAGGTGCGGGTGAGGGCGGCGGCCCGTCGCTCAGGCCTGGGTGAAGCCGTTCATGATGGAGGTGGGCCGCCGGGTGGCGGAGTCCCAGGCACCCATGGCGTAGCCGGTGAACGGGGACATGCACTCCGGTTCCCAGTAGAAGATGCCCTGGCCTCCGTTGGCCTTGAGGGCCCTGATGTAGGCGACCAGCGCGGCCTGGGTGGAGGAGGCCCGGTCCACCCGGCCGCCGAACTCGCTCTGCAGGAAGGGTTTGCCGTAGGCGTCGGAGATCCGCTTCATGTTCGCCACGATCCCCGGGGCGACGTCGGCGCTGCCGTAGGAGGAGAACACCGACATGTCCCACTTGCCGCCGCTGGCCGCGTAGCGGCTGAAGAACGTCGTCATCACGTCGTACTTCTGCGGCTGGGCCAGGTGGATGCAGACCGTGGAGTTCGGCGACACCGCCTTGACCTGGGTGTAGGCCGCGTTCAGCAGCCCGGTCATCTGGGCCGGGCTCGAGACGCTGCCGACGGGGCGGCAGATCCCGCTGTTGATCTCGTTGCCGATCTGGACCCAGGTGGGGAGCACGTCGTTGTTCTTCATGACGGTCATCGTCTGGTTGACGTAGGTGCTCATCGCGCCGAGCATCTGGCTGTAGCTCATGTTCTTCCAGGCGGCGGGCGGGTTCTGGACCCCGACCGAGTTCCACGTGTCGCCGAACATGTAGTCGAGCATGATCGACATTCCTGCGGCCTTGACCCGCTTGGCGAAGGCGGCGACCTCGTTGATGGAGCAGTGCCCGTCGGTCGGGCTGCTGGAGGGGTTGACGAAGGTGCGCAGCCGGACGGCGGTGATGCCGTAGCCCTTGAGGATGGTCAGCAGGTCCTGCGTCTGCCCGCCGGCGTTCTTCCAGGAGTAGCCGCGCGCCTCCATCTGCGGCACCCAGCTGATATCGACGCCCTTGACGAAGCCCGCGGCGGCGTGGGCCGGTGTCTCCAGTTCGGCGAGCGCGGCGGCGGTGGCGAGCGCCCCGGCGGTGGCGGTGGTGGCCTTCAGCAGGGTCCGGCGGCTGATCCGCCCGGAACCGGATGCGTGGGTCGCGGACATGGTCGCTCCTCTCCGCCCGCCGGCCACGCGCGAGAACCCGCGGGCGGCGGACAGGGGTTGTGGGGGGTGGAGCCTCGGGGCAGGCCGGTGCGCGGCAGGGGCCCTACCTGCTCGTCGGTGTGTACGGGCATGTGCTGCGGTACGTGGCGATGCCGGTGGGGTCGGCCGGCGAGGGGCACAGGAACCTGGTGTACCGGGTGTCGTTGTCCACCCAGGTCTTCAGCCAGGGGATCAGGAGGCGCATCTCCAGGGTGTCGGGCTTGGTGGGGAAGAGGTGGTTCGCCCCGCTGAGCTGGAGGTAGACGCTCTCCGTCGTGGCCGGCAGGGTGGGGTACAGGCCGTCGAGGTAGGACGGGGTGACCGTGGTGTCCCTGGTACCGCCCATGATCATGGTCGGGACCCGGACCCTGGCCAGGTTCCCGGAGGGCTTGAACGGGGTGAGGCCGACGGCCGCCTTCAGCGACGGCCGCCGCTCGGCCGCGACCAGGGCTCCGCCACCGCCCATGGAGTGGCCGACCACCGACAGGCGGTGGGGGTCGACCCGGTCCCGTACCGGGCTCTTCTGCGTCAGGTAGTCCAGCGCGGCCAGCAGTTGGGCACCGCGGGCCGTGTCGTAGTCGGTGCGGCTGTTGGTCTCGACGCCGATGACGACGAAGCCGAACGAGGCGAGCCAGTGCCCCATCCACGCCTCCTCGTCGGCGAACCGCGCGGTGTAGCCGGGCACGATCGCGACCGCGCCCCACCTGCCGAGACCGGTGTCGGTCGGGTAGTAGATCGTTCCGCCGTGGAAGCCGTTGCCCGGCGCCACACTCAGCTGCGCGGTGGCGAACGTGCCCCGGGTCGCCGCGACACTGGCCGTCGTCGGGTCCGGGCCCCGCTGGTACGGGTTGCCGGCCGCCGGAGCCCGGGCCGCCGACGCCGGGACCGCCGCCCCGGCGGCCACGACCATCCCGAGGACGACCGCGACCACGGCGACGATCCACCGCCCCGGCCTGCCCGGCAGCCCCCGCCCCGACCGGGCGGTGCTGCCGATCCCCGGTGCCCGGGGCCGCACAGGTGCAACTGGCATGGGTGAACCTCCTTCGGCACGACTACCGACCCGACAGTGCCTGATGCGGGGGTGCGGCCAAGGGGAGCGCCGTCCCGGCCCTGGTCGAGCCGCATCCCCACGCTTGCGGACCGGACGCGGTCGAGCGTGCGCCGGCCCGTTCTGTGAACGCTCCCGGATCGGGGCGAGGTGACGCGTGAACAGCCGCGAGCCGACCCGACCCGGCTCGCGCTTCGGTGCTCAGCCGGCTGGGATCGTTCCCGAGGCGGCCATGAGGCGCATCACGCAGTTTCAACGGGTCAACTGCTGACTGTCAATCAGTCGGCACGGCCTGAACTCACGAATCCGAACAAGGGCGAACAGCCAGGTGCGACAGAATCCTTGACGAGGCATCAGCTCCTTCTTACGCTCCACCGGGTGGGAGCGTTCCCACACCGATCCGAGTGAACCGTCATCCGCACTCCGCCCCCACGGCGACACGCGGTCACTCGCACCCCCCACGCATCGGAGGTCGTCATGACCGACGCACACGGGCGCCCCCGCACGGCGCCGCGCTTCAGGAGATCGACGAGCCGGCCGAGGAGCCGGCTGCTCGGCGGCATGACGGCCGCCGCCACGCTGGCCGTCGCCGCGCTCACCGGACTGCCGCAGACGGCGCAGGCCGCGACCGCGCGGCAGGTGGAGCGTCTCGACCGGGGCCTGACCAGCGTCCACACCAGCAGCGGCAACCTGGTGTCATGGCGGTGGCTGGCCACCGACCCCAACGACGTGGCGTTCAACGTCTACCGCGGCACCACCAAGCTCAACTCCTCCCCCCTCACCACCTCGACCAGCTACTTCGACGCCGGGGCCGCCGACTCGGCCGAGTACACGGTGCGGGCGGTGGTGAACGGCACGGAGCAGCCCGCCTCCGAGCGCGCGCTGCAGTTCCGCTCCGGGTACCTGGACGTGCCGATCAGCCCGCCGGCCGGGGGCACCACCCCGGACGGGGTGGCCTACACCTACGAGGCCAACGACGCCTCCGTGGGCGACCTGGACGGCGACGGCAGGCTCGACCTGGTCCTGAAGTGGCAGCCCACCAACGCCAAGGACAACTCCCAGTCCGGGTACACCGGCAACACGATCGTCGACGGCATCAAGCTGGACGGCACCCGGCTCTGGCGCATCGACCTGGGCCGCAACATCCGCTCCGGGGCGCACTACACGCAGTTCCAGGTGTACGACTACGACGGCGACGGCAAGGCCGAGGTCGCCATGAAGACCGCCGACGGCACCAGGGACGGCACCGGCGCGGTGATCGGCAGCGCGTCGGCCGACCACCGCAACTCCAGCGGCTACGTCCTGTCCGGTCCCGAGTACCTGACCATGTTCAACGGGCAGACCGGCAAGGCCATGCAGACCGTGGACTACGTCCCGGCCCGCGGCACCGTGTCGTCGTGGGGCGACTCCTACGGCAACCGCGTGGACCGCTTCCTCGCGGGCACCGCGTACCTGGACGGCGCCCGCCCGTCACTGATCATGGCGCGCGGCTACTACACCCGTACGGTGATCGCGGCCTGGGACTGGCGAGACGGCCGGTTCACCCGCCGCTGGACCTTCGACTCCAACGCCAACAGCGGCTACGCCGGTCAGGGCAACCACAGCCTGTCGGTGGCCGACGTCGACGCCGACGGCAGGGACGAGATCGTGTACGGCGCGATGACCGTCGACGACAACGGCACCGGGCTGTGGAACACCAGACTGGGCCACGGTGACGCAGCCCACCTCGGCGACCTCAACCCGTCCCGCCCGGGCCTGGAGTACTTCAAGGTCTCGGAGGACTCCAGCAAGCCGGGGTCCTGGATGGCGGACGCGCGCACCGGCCAGGTCCTGTGGCAGACGGCGTCGGGCTCCGACAACGGCCGGGGTGTCGCCGCCGACATCTACGCCGGCAGCCCGGGCGCCGAGGCATGGTCGGCCTCCGACACCACGCTGCGCTCGGCCACCGGCGCCTCCCTCGGCCGGGAGCCGTCCAGCGTCAACTTCCTGTCCTGGTGGGACGGTGACACGGTCCGCGAACTCCTCGACGGCACCCGGATCGACAAGTACGGCACGTCCGGCGACACCCGGCTGCTGACCGGCTCCGGGGTCTCCTCCAACAACGGCACGAAGTCCACACCCGCGCTGTCGGGTGACATCCTGGGCGACTGGCGGGAGGAGGTCATCTGGCGGACCAGCGACAACCGGGCGCTGCGGATCTACTCCACACCCCACCAGACCAGTACCCGCATCACGACCCTGCTCCACGACACCCAGTACCGCACGGCGCTGGCGTGGCAGAACACCGCCTACAACCAGCCGCCGCACCCGAGCTTCTTCCTCGGCAACGGGATGACGACGCCGCCCCGCCCGGGCGTCTACACCCCCTGAGGCCCGGCGACCGCCCTGCCCGCGCGCCGGCCGCCGAGCCCCGAGAGGGCCGGGGGTCAGCGGCGCAGGGCGGTCTCCTGCCCCATGCGGGACAGTTTCTCGGGGTTGCGCACCGCGTAGAGCCCGGTGATGAGGCCGTCGTCGACGCGCACCGACACCACGGTGTCGAGGGCGCCGTCCAGCCGGAAGACCAGCGCCGGATGGCCGTTGACGTGCGCCGGCCGCAGCGACACCGCGCCCGCGGCCCTGCCGAGCCCGCCGACCAGCAGACGGGCGACCTTGTCGGCGCCGGTGACGGGCCGCAGGACGGCCTGTCTGACGCCGCCGCCGTCACCGAGAAGGACGACCTCCGGCGCGAGGACGTCGAGCAGGCCCTGCACATCGCCCGTTTCGACGGCCCGCCGGAACGCCTCCAGCGCGGCCCGGGTCTCGCTCGGTGACACCGTCCCGCGCGGTCGGCGCGCCGCGACATGGACGCGGGCCCGGTGCGCGATCTGGCGCACCCCGGCCGGGCTCTTGCCGACGGCTTCGGCGATCTCGTCGTACGCGAGGTCGAACACCTCGCGCAGCACGAACACCGCCCGCTCGGTCGGGGCGAGTGTCTCCAGCACCAGCAGCATCGCCATCGAGACGCTGTCGGCCAGCTCGACGTCCTCGGCCACGTCGGGGGAGGTCAGCAGCGGCTCGGGCAGCCAGGGCCCGACATAGGACTCCTTGCGGCGGCCGAGCGCGCGCAGCCGGCTCAGGGCCTGGCGGGTGGTGATCCGCACCAGGTACGCCCGCCGGTCCCGCACCGTGCCGAGGTCGACGCCCGCCCAGCGCAGCCAGGTCTCCTGCAGGACGTCCTCCGCGTCGGCGGCGGAGCCGAGCAGTTCGTAGGCGATGGTGAACAGCAGATTGCGGTGGGCGACGAACGCCTCGGTGGCCGGGTCCGCGGGTGCGCCGCCGTCCGGCCGTCCGGTCCTGTCCACTGCCCCGTGCTCGCTTCGCACCGGCTGCTCCCGCCTGTCGGCTGTCGACGATGTCACGCGCACAGGACGCCGTTCGCGGCGCCTTTGTGACACCCGTGAGCGGTGTCGTACGTCACAGGGCGGACCTGTCACACGGAGCACGCCACCGGCATCTTGTGGGCGTCAGTGCGCCAACGAGTGAGGACGAGGTCATGGACGCCCGCTTCCACCTGTTCGACAACGAGTTCGCCGCCCGGTTCGCCAAGCGGTTCGCCGGTGCCGGCCTGCTGATCCATCAGTCGTCGCTGCCGAGGTCCACCCAGGAGCTGGTGTCGCTGCGGGCCAGCCAGATCAACGGCTGCGGTCACTGCATCGACATGCACACCAAGGAGGCGGCGGCCGCCGGTGAGAGCGCGGTCCGGCTCCATCTGGTCGCGGCCTGGCGCGAGTCCACCGTGTTCACGGAGGCCGAGCGGGCCGCGCTGGCGCTCACCGAGGAGGGCACCCGCCTCGCCGACGCCCACCCGGGCGTCTGCGACGAGACCTGGTCCGAGGTGCGCAAGCACTACGACGACGACCAGGTCGCCGCGCTGGTCTGCCTGGTGGCCCTGATCAACGCGGCCAACCGGCTGGCCGTGATCACGCATCAGCGGGGCGGTGCGTACGAGCCCGGAATGTTCGCCGCCGCGTTCGACTGATCGGCGCACGCGCGGGTCCGGCCCGGTCGGGTGATCCGGGCCGGACCCGCGTCTCAGCGCATCTCCACCCGCGCCGGGCTGTCGTCGTCGAGGAAGCCGCCCGACTGGTGCTGCCACAGCTTGGCGTAGGCGCCGTCCGCGGCGAGGAGTTCCTCGTGGGTGCCCTGCTCGATGACGCGTCCGCGGTCGAGGACGACGAGCCGGTCCATGGAGGCGACCGTGCTCAGCCGGTGCGCCACCACGATCGCCGTCCGGCCTTCCATGAGCCGCCACAGCGCGTCCTGGACGAGGATCTCGCTCTCGGAGTCCAGGGCACTGGTCGCCTCGTCGAGCAGCAGGATCGGCGCGTCCCGCAGGATGGCCCGGGCGAGGGCGACCCGCTGGCGCTGTCCGCCGGACAGTTTGACGCCGCGTTCACCGACCAGGGTGTCGAAGCCGTCCGGCAGGGCGTCGGCGAACTCGGTGACGTGCGCCGCCTCGGCCGCGCTGCGGATCTCGGCCTCGGTGGCGTCCGGGCGGGCGAAGGCGATGTTCTCCCGCAGGGTGCGGTGGAACATGGCCGGTTCCTGCGGCACGTAGGCGATCAGTGCGCGCAGGTCCGCCTGGCGCATCCGGCTGATGTCCTGGCCCGCGACGAGGATCCGGCCGGAGTCGACGTCCGTCATCCGCAGCAGCAGCCGGGAGAGCGTGGTCTTGCCGCCGCCGGACCGGCCGACGAGACCGACCTTGGTCCCGCTGGGCACGGCCAGGTCGAGTCCCTCGAACAGCGGTTCGCCGCCCGCGTGGGCGAAGGTGACCCGCTCGAAGCGGATGTCGGGGGGCCGGGCGGGCGGAGGCTCCGGCACGGGCGGGTCGAGCACGGTGGGCGGTGTCAGCAGCAGCTCGGTGAACTGCGCGGCCTCCGTCATCGAGCTTTCCACGCGGCGGTAGATCTGGTTGAACTCGTACATGATCCGGGTCGCGTTGGTGAAGTACGTGAAGGCCACCACGACCGCCTCCACGCCGTGCCCGCCGGCGGCGAGGGTGACCGCGAGGAGCAGGCCGAGCGCGTTGGTCAGCACGGACAGCGGCGCGATCAGCGTGTCGATGCGCAGGTTGCCGTAGTCCCACGACCGCAGGGTCAGCCGCCGCGAGTGGGCGACGCGGGAGCGGTGTTCGGCGGCCTCGCGGTCCTCGGCGGCGAACGCCCGGACCGTGTCCATGTTCATCAGGCTGTCCGCGACATGGCCCGAGACCCGGGCGATGGCCTCCTCGCGCTGGTCGACGAGCGCCTGGCGGCGCCGGATGAGGGGCGCCACGCACAGCGCCGTCAGCGTGATCATCACCAGGAGTACGACCACGAGCAGCGGCTCGTAGCGCCACAGCACCACCGCGCCGAACAGCAGCGGTACGAGGTTGCCGGTGATCTGGAAGGCCAGGGTGTCGACGAAGTTCTCGAAGCGGGAGGCGAAGCTCAGCACCCGCTTGGTCAGCGACCCGGCGAAGTTGTCGTGGAAGAAGGCGGCGTCCTTGGCGAACAGTTCGTCCATGCCGATGACGTAGAGGTGCTCGATACCGAGGGCGTCGAGCCGGTTCAGGCAGTGGATGCCGATGCGCCACAGCGTCTCCGCGAGCAGCAGGACACCGACGAGGCCGAGGACGTAGGGCAGCGCCGCGTCGAGTCCGCCGCGCGGGTCGTCGGCGATCCGGCCGGCGAGCTTGGCGACGACCAGGGGCGCGAGGTAGTAGATGCCGATGTTGCCCAGCGCGGGGAGGAGCAGCGCGGGCACGGTGAAACGCCGGAGCCGGGCCAGCTCGCGGCCGTAGTAGCGGAGTGCGAGGAGCACGGAGCCCTTGCCTCGCACGCGTTTGCGAAATTCAGGCGATTCCATCCCAACCCTGTTTTTCTGGTCCGAGAGGAATCGCAGTGTCCCGTGACGGCAACCGCGCCGTCCAAGCGTTTTTCAGCGCATGTCACGCGGGGGTGGGCGCCGTACGTACGACGCCCACCCCACGGACCGTCAGCTTCAGCTGCACCTGCGTCCGGTGTTGATGCACTGCACCATCTTGTTCATCAGCCGTGCGTCGAACACGTTGATGAAGTCACCGTGGTCGGTGACCGGCTTGTGCGCCTGCTCGGGGAAGCCGTCCAGGGCGAAGAACGGACGGGTCTTGCCGTTGTCCTTCAGGCTGGGCGCGTCCACGTCGTACACCAGGCGCTGCACCAGCTGCGGAATGGCCTTGAAGCCGCTCGGGCACCTGCCGCTCGCGTCGGCGAAGGCCACGTGCGTGCGGTGGTTGGCGCTGTCGACGTTCCGGCCGTCCCAGCAGCTCTGGAACTTGAAGGTGCGCACCACGTCGCTGCCGGACGGGCAGAGCGGGTACTTGTCCTTCAGCTGCACCTTGTTCTCGAAGCCGGTGCAGCTCCAGGAGGCGTTGGCGTTGGCCGTGCCGTTGGTGAACGCCTTGGCGTCACCGGTGATGATGCGCAGGAACTTCGGCATCGCCACGACCTTGCCGCGCGGGCTGCCCACGAAGTTCAGCGTGGCGGCCTTCGCGGTCAGGATCCGGCCGGTGTTGCCCTCGGCGCCGCCGCCCAGCTTGTCCGCGTCGAACTCCTTGGTGCCGTCGCGCAGCCGCAGCACGGGCCAGTAGTAGGTCGACTTGTCGCCCTGGTTGCGGCAACTGGTCTTGCCGGCCGCCAGGGTCTGGTCGCTGGCGAAGGCGTTGTTGGCCTGGTTGCCGACGTAGTCGTGCATGTGGTGTGCGCCGTTGGTGACGCCGGGCGCGACGATGACGTTGTCGGAGTTGTACAGCTTGTTGGCGTTGACGCCGCACCGGGTGGTGAAGACGCCGGTGGAGGCGGTCCTCGCCTTGCGCGGGGCGCGCACGTTGGGGCGGACCTTGGTGATGTCCACGAAGTCGGCGGCGACGGGGCCGTTGCCGGCCTGACCGGCGTTGCCGTTGCCGGCGCCCTGGTTGCCGCCCTGGTTGCCGCCCTGGTTGCCGCCGCCGGCCTGACCGGCGGTGGTCTGGTTGCCGGTGGAGCGCAGGGTACAGGGCGCCAGGGCCTCGAGTCCCTGCGGTCTGGCGGACACCCGGCCGATGGCGATGGCGATCCGGTCGATCGTCGCCTGCCGCTTGTCCTTCAGCGGGTTGACGATCGCGTTCTGCGCGAAGCCGGGGTCCTGCTGGATCGCCCGCTGGGAGGAGGCCAGGCGCTGGTAGGCCTCGGCCACCTGCTTGTCGAGCAGCGCCAGTTCCCGGTCGACCTGGGTGCGGGCCTGCGCCGGAACGTTCGTCAGTTTCTGGCCCACGTCCGGGCAGTCGATGGTGGAGGAGGCCGCCTGAGCCTGGTTCTGGGTTCCGTTCGGCGCGCTGGTCTCGTCGGCCGAGGCGTAGATGTTGGCCGCGACCAGTCCGCCGGCTCCCACGGCCAGTGCGGCCACCGCGCCCACCATCCGGCGGGTGGTTTTTGATCTCTTCCGCGTGTTGCGTCTCATCAGGCCTCTCAGAGCATCTTGCGGAGCCGCTGGGGCTTCCGGCATGGGGGAACCTCTGTGAGATACGGATGTGGGCACGGAATGTTCACCGACCGCGTGAAGTCGTGGAAATTTCTCGACCGCGGGCCTCACCCGGTCGCGGATCAGGAGTGCCTTCCGGAGCCACCGAGCCGCGCCCGGGGGTGTTCCCGGGCGCGGCTCGGCCGTGGCGGCGGTGGGGCGGTGCGGTTCTAGCGCCGGTGACCGCCGACGCTGACCGTGCCGGTGATCCGCGTGCCGGTGCGGTTGTCGTAGACGACGTCGCCGGTGGACTTCTTCCAGATGCTGATGCGGTAGGTGTCCGGACCGTCGGTGGCGGTGACGCGGAACCCGTAGCCGCCCTTGCCGCCGACTGTCCCGGAGCCCTGGAGGACGGCCCGGGAGCCGGTGACCACCAGCCAGTCCAGGCCCGTCGAGCGGAAGGTGAACCGGGCGGGGCCGAAGACGAACCCGGCGTGCCCGCTGGGCACGGTGGCCCCCTTGCGGTAGCGGGCGTCGAAGAGGAACGCCGCCTTCCCGGTCAGCCGCGGCCCGGCCGGGAAGGCGCCGGCCGGCGAGGTGATCGTGCCGGCGCCGGCGGCCGGGCCGGCGGCACGGTCATAGGTGACCAGCTCCGGGAGCGTGGTGGTGGCCGTGCCCGCGTCGTCGTCCTCGACGGTCACCACCGGGCGGCGGACGCCCGCCGTGGCGTAGACGTGCTCGGCGCGGCACCGGTCGCCGGTGACCCGGCCGGTCGTCGGGCTGCTGCCGTCCTTCCAGTCGACCGCGCAGGTGTGGCGGTCGGCCGTGCCCGGATCGGTGAAGGAGACCGTGACGGCCGCGCGGCCGCCCGCCGGGACGGGGGCGTCGGGGACCGTCACGGAGGTGATCGACGGGGGCGCGTTCGACACCGTGACGAGCGCGGTGTCGGTGCCGCGCCCGCCGGTCAGGGTCACCCGGTAGGTGCCGTCGTCCGAGCAGGTCACGGTCGTCCGGGCCGCGGCGGGGTCGGCGACGGTGCACGGGGCGCCGTCCCGCACCGTCCACTTGGGCGTTCCGGCCCCGGACAGAGTGCCGGCGAGCATGATCGCCTCGCCCTCGGTGCCGGTGACGTCCGGGCCCGCGCGCACGATGGTGACCGGGTCGACGCTGGTGAGGGTGGGCACGACCGTGCGGATCAGCCCGTCGGGGCCGAACTCCAGCCTGTCGACGGTGGTTTCGCGATGGGTGCCGTCGCCTCCGGGGAGGGCGAAGCGGTGGTAGGCGATGTACCAGTCGTCGGTGTGGGGGACGTGGACGACGGAGTGGTGGCCCGGGCCCTTGATGCCGAGGGCGAGGTCCTTCTCCAGGATCACGCCCCGCTTGGTCCACGGACCGGTGGGCGAGGGACCGGTGGCGTAGGCGACGCGGTAGTTCTCGTCGCGGGTGTCGTTCTCGGACCACATGAAGTAGTAGGTGCCGTCCCGCTTGATGACGAACGACCCCTCGTTGTAGCCGCCCGGGGTGATGTCCTTGACCTGTGAGGTGTCCAGGGAGGTCATGTCGGCGTTCAGGGGCGCCACGTACGCGTGCCCGTTGCCCCAGTACAGGTACGACCGGCCGTCGTCGTCGGTGAACACCGCCGGGTCGATCATCTGGCCCGGGAAGGCACCGGCCTTGAGCAGCGGCTTGCCCAGCGCGTCCTTGAACGGCCCGGTCGGCGAGTCGGACACCGCGACCCCGATGTTGGCGTCGGCGCAGAAGTAGAAGTAGTACCTCCCGTCCTTCTCGGCGATCGTCGGCGCCCATGCCCTGCTGTCCGCCCAGGAGACGTCCGGCCCGAGGTCGAGGATGACGCCGTGGTCCTTCCAGTGGACCAGGTCCTTGGAGGAGTACGCCTTGAACCGCGTCCCGCTCCAGCCCTCGAAGCCGTCGGTCGTCGGGTAGAGGTAGAAGGTGTCGCCGAAGCGGACGATGTTCGGGTCGGCGTTGAGCCCCGGCAGCACCGGGCTCCTCATGATCTGCGCCGCCACCGTCCAGGTGCGCTTCTTGCCGTCGGCCCCGGTCACCTCGTACGTCACCGGCTTGGTGAAGTCCCGCACGCTGCCGGACGCCGGGCTGATCGCCGCGCCGTGGGCGAGGGTGAACTCCGGGGCGAGGGAGGTGAGGTCGGTGCCCTCCTTCATCGGCAGCGTGATCCTGCTGCCCGCGTTGTCGACGATCGCGTCGACCTTGAGCGCGGGATGGGTCGCCTTGGCGATGCCCGCGGTGTTGCCGCCGATCTCCATGACCTCCGCGGCCGTGAGGGCACGGTCGTAGATGCGGAAGTCGTCGACCTCGCCGCCGAAGTACGGGTCGGCCGCGTACAGGGACCGGCCGATGTAGCCGCTGTAGTCCTTGTGCGCGTCGTACAGCTCGGACGGCTTGATGCTGGTCGTCGTACGGGCCGCCTCGACACCGTCGACGTAGAGGACCATCCTGCCGGTCGTGCCGTCGAGGGTGACGGTGACGTGCCGCCACTCGCCGGGCGTGAGCTGCGAGCCGGCCGTCAGCTTCGACTCCGCCGACCAACTGGCCTTGGTGATGGCCGAGTAGAGACTGGAGCCGCCGTTGGAGGGGGTGGCGAAGAGGTACTTGTCGCTGTCGGGGCCGAGGCCGAACAGCCACTGGAAGCTCGCGCCGCCCTTCCACTTGGCGTACGTCGACACGGTCACGCTGTCGGCGCCCTTCAGCACGCCGTTCGGGATCTTCACATACGGCGAGTCGGAGCCGCCGGACATCTTGAAGGAGCCGCCCTCGACGCCGGTGCCGAAGGCGGGCGTACGGGCGTAGGTGCCGTGGTAGCCGTGGCCGCTGGTGTCGCGGGCGATGGTGCCGCCGGTCTCGTCGAAGCCGTAGTGCAGGAGCAGGTCGGCGGGGACGTCGGGGCCTTCCTCCGACACGGTGACCTCGGCGCGGACCGGGAGCGCGGCGCCGCCCGGCAGGCTGCCCGTCACCGTGAAGGTGCCGGCCTGGGCGTACTCCGACGCCGGGACGTCCTCCCAGGTGACGGCGACGGGCCGCTTGATGCCGTCGGCGTAGGTGGCGATCACGGTGGCCGGCAGCACCGGCGCCTCGCCGACGCGCGTCTTCACGGAGACGTCCTCGACGCTCTGTACGAGCTGGTCCGGCTGGTAAGTGCGCAGCAGGCGGTCGTACTCGGCCTGGGTGACCGGCAGGACCGTGCCGTGGCGGGGCTTGGCGGGCAGGTCGTACCCGGTGGCCGGGGTCCAGTTGCCGGAGGCGAGGTCCGTCGTCTCGAAGGGTAGGTAGCCGCGCCCGCCGAACTCGTCCAGGAACGCGTACCACTTCTCCTCGGTGTTCGACTTGAACACCAGCGGGCCCTCGGCGGCGCTCATCGCGCCCTTGCCGATGCCCTCGGCGACCGGGGTCCACGAGCCGAGGATCGAGTCGCTCTTCTCCTCGAAGATGAACTTGCTGTTGGGCGTGGAGGAGGTGTTGTTCCGCTCGTCCTTGGAGAGGCGGTAGTAGGTGCCGTCGTGCTGGATCATCGTGGAGTCGATGACCGAGTAGCCGCGGTCGATCCAGACCTTGGGCTCGCTGAAGGTGTAGAAGTCGCGGGTGGTCGCGTACATCATGCGGTTGTACGTGTCGCCCGAGTGCGCGTCGTTGTCGTACAGCTTCGACGCCCAGAAGACGACGTACTCGCCGCGCTCGGCGTCGTAGAAGGCCTCCGGCGCCCAGGTGTTGCCCGCGCTGTCCGGGGAGACCTTCACCAGCCGCTGGTTCGTCCAGTGCACCAGGTCGGTGGACTCCCACACCATGAGGGACTTGCTGCCGGTGCGCTGGGCTGCGTCCCAGTCGCCGTTGCCGTGGATCCTGAGGTCGGTGGCGATCTGGTAGAACTTGTCGCCCTCCGGGGAGCGGATGATGAACGGGTCGCGCAGGCCCTTCTCGCCGAGCGTGGAGGTCAGGACCGGCTTGCCGTCGTTCAGCTCCCGCCAGTGCAGCGGGTCGTTGCCCTTGCTGAGGGCGGCGTAGAGCTGTTCGCCGTCCGCGGTGCCCTCGCCGGTGAAGTAGCTGAACAGGTAGCCCTTGAGGGCCGCCTTCGCGGGCAGTTCGGGCACCTTGGCGGTGAAGGTGCGGGTCGTCCTGGCCTCGCCCTTGGTGACGGTGGCGGTCAGGTCGACGGTGGTGGCGCCGTCGCCGTGCGCGGGGCGGTGGACCACGCCGTCGGCGGAGACGACGTCCGGGTCGGCGGAGGTCCAGGTGACGTCCGTGCCGTGCTCGCCCCGGGCGGGCAGGGTGAGGTTGCCGCGTACGTCGTCGAGGTTGTGGACGGTGAGCGCCTCGGCGGCCTGCTCGGTGGCGGTCCTGTCGTCGAAGGCGGCCTTGACCGTGATCGCGAAGCTCTTGGTGTCGGTGACGGTGCCCTTCCTCAGGGTCGCCGTGAGCGTGGCGTGGGCGTCGGGTTCACCGGCGGCGGGGCGCGTCACCCTGCCGCTGCCGGACACCACGGACGGGGTGTCGCTGGCCCAGCTGATCGTGGAACCGCCGGCCGTGCCGGTCTTCGGCAGGTCCAGGTCGGCGGTGACGGCGCTGGTGTCGCCGAGACCGAGGGCCGCCTTGTCGTCGGCGACGCCCTGGGTGGCCACGGGGAGGGAGAGCTGCTCGACCTCGGAGCCCGTCAGCGCGCGGTCGTAGACCCGGAAGTCACGGATGCGGCCCTTGAAGAGCTTGTCGCCGGAGTAGAGGGACTTGCCGATGTGGTTGGCGGTGGTCAGGCCGGAGCCGATGGCGCCGGGCGTGAGGGTGACGGAGGTGGTGCGGCCCACCTCCACGCCGTCCTCGTAGAGCACGCCCGTGGTGCCGGTCTGGGTGTAGGCGAGGTGCTTCCACACCCCTCGGCTGAGCTGGTGGGAGTCGGCCGGCCTGGTGGTCTGCTCGGTGGACCAGTTGCCGGTGGCGATCGAGGTGCGCAGGGGCGTGCCGGTGGTGAACAGGTAGCCGTTGCCGTTGCCGCCGCTGGAGTTGCCGAAGCCGTACAGGAAGTACGGCGTGGACTGCTCGGGGTCGATCCGTACGTCCAGGGAGACGGTGATCGCGGTCATGCCCTTCATGAGGTTGTCCGGCACCTTGATGGAGGTGTCGGTCCCGTTGAAGGCGAGGCCCTGACCTGCGGGCGACCAGTCGGCGGTGCCGTTCACCGTGCCGTCGCGGCCGTGGCCGGAGGCGTCGGGCACGGTGCTGCCGGAGGGCGCGTCGAGCTTGTACCACAGGGCCAGGCCGTCGGTGAGCTCCGCGGCCGGGGCCGTCTGCGCGGCGCCCGCCGGGGCGGCGGGTCCGGCGAGGGCGAGCAGGAGCGCCGCGGCGGTCGGTCCGGCGAGATGGCCCGCCAGGCGTCGCGCGCGGCTGCGGAGCGGGGGGATGCGCGTCATGGTGGAGGTTCCCTGCTGAGACCCGGCTGGGGGCCGGGAGGAGCGGCGGAAGGGGGCGGGCACGGCGAGCCGCCGGCACGCTCTCGGCGGACAGCGGCCGTTACGGGGAGGTGACGTCGTGTGGCGAGAGTGTCAATCGGCGTACAGGGCAGCGTCAAGAGGTATCGAACAATGTCCGACCGACCGAACGGCCCGTGCGGGAACGGCAGTTGACAAGGACACACGAGTCGGGGCAGATGCCCCGTACGCCCGCCGGGTGGTGATCGGCGCACCGCTTCGGGTACCGGTAGCCGCATGGCTGATGTGGTGCAGGCGGGACTGTGGGGACTGGTGGCGGGATCGGCGCTGCTGCTCGGGGCCGCGCTCGGGTACGGGCTGCGCGTGCCGCAGAAGGTGATCGCCATGGTGATGGCGTTCGGTGCCGGGGTGCTGCTGTCGGCGGTCTCCTTCGAACTGGTCGGTGAGGCGTACGAGCAGGCAGGCCTCGCCCCGGCCGCGATCGGCACGCTCGGCGGCGCCGTCGCCTACACCGCGGGCAACCTGTGGCTGGCCCGCCGCGGCGCCCGGCACCGCAAACGCTCCGGCCACCAGCCGGCGCAGGCGCAGCCGTCGGAGGCGGAGCAGGGCGGCTCCGGGACGGCACTGGCCCTCGGGGCGCTGCTGGACGGCGTCCCGGAGTCCGCGGTCATCGGGGTCAGCCTGCTCGACGGCGGGGCGGTCAGCCTGGTGACGGTGGCGGCGGTGTTCATCAGCAACCTGCCCGAGGGACTGTCGAGTTCGGCCGGGATGAAACGCTCCGGGCGCGGCCGGGCGTACGTCTTCGGGGTGTGGGCGGCGATCGCCGCCGCCAGTACCGTCTCCGCCGTCCTCGGCTACACCGTCGTCGGGGCGTTCTCCCCGGCCGTGATCGCCGCGGTCACGGCGGTGGCCGCCGGGGCGATCCTCGCCATGATCGCCGACACGATGATCCCCGAGGCGTTCGAGGAGGCCCATCTGGCGATCGGCCTGGTCACGGTGTGCGGCTTCCTGGTGTCCTTCGCCCTCTCGCACGCCTGAGCGGCCGCCGTGGCGCCCGGCCGGGCAGCGCGAGTGCGGCGGGCGGGCGTCAGGTGGCCGGCCGGTCCTCGCCGGGCCGGTGCAGCACCGTGAGCAGGTCGTCGCGTCCGGCCACCGCCTCCAGGGACAGCGTGCGGTACCCGGCCTGGTCGAACAGCACGGTGATGCGGTCCTGGTCCTCGCTCAGCACGGTCCCCTCGCCCCACTGCTCGTGCCGGACCTGCGTGCCGACGGGGTAGGCGGCCGCGTCGGGGTGGGCGGGCCGCTCCCCGATCCCGCCGTCCCCGGCGTCCTCCTCGGCGCAGCGGTCGCAGTTCCCGCACGGCGGCGCGTACTCCTCACCGAAGTAGCCGAGCAGGAAGTGCCGTCGGCAGCCGGTCGTCTCGGCGTACGCCCGGGCCATCTCGACCCGGGACCGGTCGGTGCGGCGATGCGCCTGCGCGGTGCGCGCGGCCCGCTCGGCCGCCCGGCCGGGCGGCACGCCGGGGGCCGGACGCACCTCGCCGTCCTCCCCCGTGGCGACGGCGTCGGCCTCCTCCAGGAGGTTGACGGCCGCGGTGACCCGGTTCCTGGACAGGCCCGTGTCCTCCCGCAGGTCGTCCAGGTCGGCGGGGTCCGCGCGGTGCTCGTGCACGGCCTCGGCGACTTCGGACAGCGCGTCACGGCTCGGGGTCCGGCCCGCGAAGTACGTCTGCATGCCCGTGTCCTGCGGGCGGTAGTGCAGGACGGCCAGGGCCGGGTCCCCGTCCCGGCCGCAGCGGCCGATCTCCTGGTAGTAGGCGTCCAGGGATCCCGGCAGCGACGCGTGCAGCACGAACCGTACGTCCGCCTTGTCGATGCCCATGCCGAACGCCGAGGTCGCCACGACGACGTCGGCCGCGCCGGAGAGGAAGGCGTCGTGGATCCGGGCGCGTTCGGCCGCGCGCAGTCCGGCGTGGTACGCCTCGGCGGCCAGGCCCAGCGAGGCCAGTTCCTCCGCGTAGTACTCGCTGTCCTTGCGGGTCGCCGCGTACACGATGCCCGGCTTGGGTTCGGCGGCGGCCCGCTCGACCACCGCCCGGCGCCGCTCGTCGTCGTCCTGGAAGCGGCGCACCTCCAGGCGGATGTTGGGCCGGTCGAACCCGGTCACCATCAGCCGCGGGTCGCGCATGCCGAGCCGCTCGGCGATCTCCTTGCGCACCGGCGGGGCGGCGGTCGCCGTCAGGGCCAGGACCGGGGGCCCGCCCAGGCGGCGTACGGCCTGCTCCAGGCGCAGGTAGTCGGGGCGGAAGTCGTGGCCCCAGGACGACACGCACTGCGCCTCGTCCACCACGACCAGGGCCGGCCGGGCCTCGGCCAGCCGCTCCACCACCTCGTCCTTGGCCAGCTGCTCCGGCGACAGGTACACGAGCCGGGCCTCGCCCCGGCTCACCGCCTCCCAGGCGGCCCGGACGCCGGCGGCGCCCTGGGCGGAGTTCACCGCGACGGCTCCGGGCACCCGGTCGTCCTCCGGCAGGCCGGCCATCTGGTCCCGCTGGAGGGCCAGCAGCGGCGACACGACCACCACCGGTCTCGACAGGGTCATGGCGGGGACCTGGTAGACGGCGGACTTGCCGGATCCGGTCGGCATGACGACGAGGGTGTCCTCACCGTCGAGGACCCACTCCATGGCGGTGAGCTGCTCGGGCAGCAGGGTGTCCCAGCCGAACACGTCGGCGGCGATCCGGCGCAGCCGAGCGGCCCGGTCCTGCCCGGCCCGCGTCCCCTTCCGTCCCATGACCCGCTCCCTGCTGCTCGGCCGGGACACGGGTACGAGGCGCGCCCTCGGCGCCTGCTGAGTACCCCGGGGCAGCCGGACGAAAGCGGAAGCGGGCCGCCGGCCGGCGGGGGCCGACTGCCCCTCGCACCGGCCCGGTGAGAAGGCCTGCCGCCACCGCTACAGCCAGGACCGCAGCACCAGCCGGGGCAGGGAACGTACGAACCAGGCGGTGGCCAGGCCGAGGACGGCGCCGGCGGCGACGTCGGTGGGGTAGTGGGCGCCGCTCTGCACCCGTTCGACGGCCACGGCCGCCGCCGGTACCGCGCACAGGGCACCCACCGCCGGCCAGGTGGGGGCGACGGTCGCGGTGAACGCCACCGCGGCCGCGGTGTGCCCGGACGGGAACGACGAGGAGTCGGGACGGTCCTCGACCTCGTCGTGCGGGATCCACTCCTTGGGCGGCCGGGGACGCCCGGTGAGCTGCTTGCTCACGCCGTTGGAGACCAGCTGCGCCAGCGCCACCGCCGTCAGCCCGGCGGCCGCCGCCGTACGGCCGCGCCGGCCGCCCCACCAGGCCATCGCCGCGGCGGCACCGCACCACAGCTTGGTGCCCTCGGCCACTTCCTCCACCGCGGACAGGGCCCGGTGGACACCGGGTGGGGTCCGCCCGGCCAGCCGCTGCGTGATGTGTCGATCCGTCTCCCGCACTTCGGTCAGCAAGCCCATGACCTGTGAGTGTCCGCCGATCCGGGCGTCACACCCGGGACCGGCGGAGACGAGTACGGCAGACGGCGTACGGTCAGTCCGTGGCCAGCAGCCCCGCGCGCAGCCGGGCCACGATGCGCGCGGTGAGACGGGAGACGTGCATCTGCGAGATGCCCAGGCGGCGGCCGATCTCCGCCTGGGTGAGCTCCTCGACGAACCGCAGGTGGAGGATGAGCCGGTCGCGTTCGTCCAGGTCGGCGACGAGCGGGGCGAGGGCGTGGAGGTCGTCCACGCGTTCCAGCGCGGGATCCTCCGCGCCGATGAAGGCGGACAGGGGCGTGTCCTGCTCGTCGGAGTCCGCTCCGATCGCGGCGTCGAGGGAGGAGGAGGAGTAGCCGTTCGCCGCGACCTGCGCCTCGACGACCTCCTCCTCGGTCAGGTTCATCAGGGCCGCCAGTTCCGCGGCCTTGGGCGCGCGGCCGAGCCGGGTGCTGAGTTCCTCGGTGGCCTTGGCGAGTTCGGCGCGCGCCTCCTGCAGGCGGCGCGGCACGTGCACGGCCCAGGTGGTGTCGCGGAAGAACCGCTTGATCTCGCCGACGATGCAGGGCACCGCGAAGCTGGTGAACTGGACCTCGCGGGAGAGGTCGAACCGGTCGATGGCCTTGATCAGGCCGATGACGCCGACCTGGACGACGTCCTCCATGCTGTGGTTGCCGGCCCGGAACCGCCCCGCGGCGTACCGCACCAGGGACATGTTCATCTCGATGAGGGTGTTGCGGGCGTACTGGTACTCCGCGGTGCCCTCCTCCAGTACGGCGAGCCGCTCGAAGAACAGCCGGGACAGCTCCCGCGCGTCCTGAGGGGAGATGTGCTGGGGGTCGGCGATCCGCGGCAGCTCGGTGCCGGCTTCGGTCGCTGCGCCGACACTCGTCGTCGCCTTCACGGGCCCTCCCTGGTCCGTCCCGGCCCGCTCGGTCCCCCGGCGGGCTCTCCGGGCCGCTACCCAGGATGTCCGGCCCCATGCCCTGACCGGCCGGTCCCGATACCCGTGCGCGGCCCCCGCCCCTAGGGTGGGGTCATGTACACGACCCAGGTCTCCGGCCATGTCGACGCACCCCGCTCCGCCGTGTACCAGGCGCTGGTGAGCCCTCAGGCGCTCACCCAGTGGCGGGTGCCGCCCGGCATGTCCGTTCAGGTGCACGAGTTCGAGGCCCGGGAGCAAGGCCGGTTCCGCATCTCGCTCACGTACGACGCGCCGGACCGGGCCGGCAAGTCCGCCGCGCGCACCGACACCTACCGGGGTCACTTCGCCCGGCTGGTGCCGGACGAGCAGGTGGTGGAGGTCCTGGAGTTCGAGACCGACGACCCGGCGCTGCGCGGCACGATGACCATGACGACCACCCTGACCGACGCCGGCGACGGCGGCACCGACGTCCTGGTCGTCCACGAGAACGTCCCCGACGCGGTGCCCGCCGCCGACAACGAGACGGGCACACGGCTGGCGCTGGCGAATCTGGCACGGTACGTGGAGGCGAAGCAGCGCGCCTAGGGGTGCCCCGTTCTGTCCCGCGACCACGGTTCCCGGACACCTCGCTGTGACGCAGGTCATTG
The DNA here is from genome assembly GCF_040678435.1 of Streptomyces sp. NPDC052682. Lineage (NCBI taxonomy): Bacteria > Bacillati > Actinomycetota > Actinomycetes > Kitasatosporales > Streptomycetaceae > Streptomyces > Streptomyces sp. NPDC052682. The sequence continues at coordinate 207,601 of NZ_JBFATS010000009.1, forward strand.
CCGCCGAAGCCGGGCATATGCCGACACTGAGGATCGACGGCACCGCACAGAGAGCTGAACCCATGAGTCAGCACGTTCACGTCCGCCTCAGCGACGGCCTCGCCGTGTCCGAGGACGGCGAGCTGGTCGAGCACTCACGCTGCCGCTGTGGAGCCACCTGGACCAGGACCTACCGCGCCGACGAGGACGGCGAGCCCGGAGCGGAGTAGGCACCCATCCCGACCCGGTGGCCGTGCCCCCGTGCTCCTCGGCCACGCCACCCCTGATCCTCCTGCGTGCCCCCGTGCGCCCCCTCGCAGGAAGGGTTCGGCACGTCGTCGCCGGGTTGGACTTGGGCAGGAAACGCTTCGCGCACCACTCGGTGGAACGTCACCGCATTCCGTGTGTCGACTGAGGCAGGTGGTATTCGATGAGCGAATCCGGTCCCGGACCAGAACGAAACTGGGCAGTGGGCACTGCTCCAGGCATATTCCCGTCCATCGGTCACGGTATCGCTCTTTTCCGTCGCCCGCTGGACTTCCTGAATTCCCTTCCGGCGCACGGGGATCTGGTCCGCATTCGCCTCGGCCCGCAGCACGCCTGGATGGTGTGTCACCCGGACCTGGTCCACGAGATGCTCAAGGACGCGCGCACCTTCGACAAGGGCGGCCCGCAGTACGACCGGCTGCGCCCGCTGATGGGCCAGGGGGTCGTCACCTGCCCCCACGGGGAGCACCGCCGCCAGCGCAGACTGCTGCAACCCGCCTTCCGGGCGGCCCGCGTCGCCGCGCACACGGAGCTGATGGCCGAGGAGGCGGAGGCGGTCTGCCGGACCTGGCGGGCGGGGGCGCCGGTCGACGTCAGCGCCGAGATGATGACGCTGACCACGCGGGTGATGAGCCGGGTGCTGTTCTCCGACTCGCTGGATGCCGCGACGGCGTCGGAGATACGCGACTGTCTCGGCGTCGTCGTCCGCGGTCTGTTCGTCCGTACGGTCGTGCCGCTCGACGCGGTGTTCCGGCTGCCCGCGCCCGCGAACCTCCGCTACCGGCGCGCGCTCGCCCGCCTGCACACGCTCATCGACACACTGATCGCCGAGCGGCGCCACGCGGGCACCGGCCGGGACGACCTGCTGGGCACCCTGCTGCGGGCCGCGGACGGCGGCGGAACGGAAACCGTCACCGAGCGGGTCACCGAGCAGGAGGTCCACGACCAGCTCCTCACGCTCCTGCTGACCGGCGTCGAGACGACCGCGCTGCTGCTGGCCTCCGCGTCGAGCCTGCTGGCCCGGCATCCGCAGGCGGAACAGTTACTGCACGAGGAGGTCGACACGGTGCTCGCCGGTCGGTCCCGGCCCGGGCCCGAGGACCTGCCGCACCTGGTCCACACCCGTTGCGTGCTCACCGAGACGCTGCGCCACTCGCCGCCGGGCTGGCTCTTCACCCGCGTCACCACGCGGGAGACGGAGCTCGCCGGACAGCGACTGCCCCGCGGCACGACCGTGCTGTACAGCCCCTACCTCCTGCACCACGACCCCGCGTCGTTCCCCGAGCCCGACCGGTTCCTGCCCGAGCGCTGGCTGCCGGGCCGCGGCGGCGCCGAACGCCCCGGCGCGATGATCCCGTTCGCCGCGGGAAGCCGGAAGTGCCTCGGTGACGCGTTCGCCATGGCCGAGGCCACCCTCGCCCTGGCGACGATCGCCGCGCACTGGCGCCTGCGCCACCGGCCCGGGCCCGTCCGGACACCGCGGCCCGCGGTCACCCTCGGCCCGCGGTCCCTGGTGATGACCTGCGCACCGCGGACGCCCCGCACAGCGGTGGGATCCCTGGTACCCGACTCACGAACGGCAGGTGGCAACGGTGTCGACGACGCATGAGAACCTCACGGCCGTCGCGCAGGGCGGCCTCTCCGCCGCCGGCCTGCGGGACCTGATCGACGCCGAGCTCTACATGCCCTTTCCCTTCCGGAGCAATCCGCACGAAACGCAGGCGGCGGCGGGGGTCGAGACCTGGCTGCGGCGGTGGGGGCTGACCGCCGACCCGGCGGTGGCGGCGATGATCCGCCGTACGCGGCCCGCGCAGTTGGCCTCCTTCAACAGCCCGGGCGTGGACGCCGGCATCCTGCAGATCGTGGCCAACCAGATCGCCTACCAGTTCGTCTTCGACGACCGGGCGGAGGAGGTGGGCCGGACCGGGCCGGAACGGCTGCTGCCGATGCTGTGCGAGAGCGTCGCGGTCCTGCGGGACGGCGAGCGGCCCGCCACGGCCCTCGGGGCCGCGCTGGCGGATCTCCACCGGCAGGTGAGGGAGCGGTGCACCCCGGCGCAGGCCGCGCGCTGGGCCTGGGCGAGCAGCGAGTACGTGCACGGGCTGCTGTACGAGGCGGTGGCGCACGCCGGCTCCGCTCCGCCGCGGACCGGGGTGTGCACCTCGATCCGTTCGCTCACCGCGGGCGTCGAGCCGTTCTACCCGCTGTACGAGGCGGCCCAGCCGTGTGAGATGACCCCCGAGGAGGTCCACCACCCGGCCCTGCGGCGCCTGCGGCGGCTGTCGGTCGACGCGGCCGTGTGGATAGCCGACCTGTTCTCCGCGCCGAAGGAGCAGCAGGCGGGCGAGATGATCAACCTGGCGCTCGCCCACCAGCGCGCCCACCGGTGCTCCCTGCCGGCGGCCGTCGCCTCGGCCATCGAGCAGATCAACGACACCATCCGTGAGTTCGAGCGGCTCCGCGCGCAAACCCAGCCGAGCCTGAGCCCGGCCGGCCTCGGTTACCTGGACGGCATGGTCGGCTGGATACGCGGCTGCTACTACTGGTCCCGTGCGGTTCCTCGCTACACGGAGACGGTCACGGCACCGGCGCTCCCCTGAAGCGAGCCCCCCGTGAACCCCACGGGTGAGAGGAGACCATTCGAGCAACGCTACCCGAGCGTCAGGCCGCCAATCCGCTCCGCGGTCTGATTCACCCTTATCTGTCGTCCTCCTGCCGCACAACGGCCTGCCGGCCGGTCCCGACCCTACGCTCGCCCTGCCCGAGAGGACCAACGACAGGAAGCGGTAGGGCACATGACGTACGGGTCACCACCCCTGTCCCCCGACTCCCGGCCCCTGCTCGAGCGCCGGCGGGAACTCCGGGCGCTCGACACCGCGCTGTCGGACCTCCGCGCCGCCGCGGAGGGCGGGCCGGGGGCACGGCACCGCGGGCTCCTCGCCTTCACCGGCCCGGCCGGGCGGGGCAAGACGGCGCTCATCGCGGAGGCACGCGCCCGGGCCGTGGCGCGCGGGTTCCGGGTGCTGTCGGGCAGGGGCGGCGAGACGGAGCAGGAACTGGCGTTCCGCGTGGTCCGCCAGTTCATGCAGCCCGCCCTCGCGGCGCAGAGCGAGACGGACCTGCGTTCCTTCCTGGGCAGTTGGTACGACATCCTCGCGGCGGCCCTCGGTCTGGAGGCCGCGGACACCTCCCCCGTGCCCGACCCGACCGGCGTGCGCGACGGTCTCGACTGGGTCATGACGCGCCTGGCACTGCAGAAGGAGCCTGTCGTCCTGCTGCTGGACGACGCGCACTGGGCCGATCCGGAGTCCCTCAGCTGGCTCGCCTCCTTCGGTCCGCGCGCCGCGGACCTTCCCTTGCTGATCGTCGTCGCCTACCGCCCCGACGAACTGCCCCCGGAGCCGGCCGCTTTCCGCTCTCTCGTCGAACGTCACCACAACCGCCCCTACAGCCTCGCGCCGCTGTCCGCCGCCGGCGTCGCGGAGATCGTGCGGGAACAGGTGGGGGACGCGGCGGAGGACGCGTTCTGCGAGGAGTGCTGGACGGTCACCGGCGGCAGCCCGTACGAGGCCGTCGAACTGGCGATCCGGCTCGGTGAGCGGAACCTGAAGGGCACGCGGGAGGACCTGCCGATGATGCGGGACCTCGCGGCGCAGACCAAGGGCCCGGGGCTGCTCGAGCGGCTGCAACGGCTCGGCACGGAAACCGTGTACTTCGCGCAAGCCGCCGCCGTACTGGGTGCCCCCTTCGCCCCGGACCTCGCCGCCGCCGTCGCCGTCCTCGGCAGCGAGGCGGCCGCCGAGGCCGTCGAGAAGCTGCGCGCGGCGCGGATCCTGGCCGAGGGCCGGGCGTCCGGCGGCGGTCTCGACTTCGTCCACCCGGTGATCGCGACCACGATCTACCGGAACATCCGTCCACGGTGGCGGGTGGGCTTGCACAACGCCGCCGTGGAGGCCCTCCAGGCGGCGGGACACGGCGCCACCGCCGTCGCCCGCCACCTGCTGGAGGTCCCCTGCGAAGGGAGGCCCGAAGCCGTGGAGTGCCTTCGGGAGGCAGCCCGGGAGTACCTCCGCGCCGGAGCGCCGGAGGCCGCCCGTCGCCTGCTGAACCGGGCGCTGCAGGAGCCTCCCCCCGCGGAGGAACGCGCCGCGCTGCTGCACGAGCTGGCCTGCGCGACGTTCCTGATCGAGCCCACGGCCACCGTCAGCCATCTGCGGGCGGCGCTGGCGGAGCCGGGGGTCGATCCCGAGCTGCGCGCCTCCATCGTCTACCGGCTGGCCCAGGCGCTGGCCCACACCGACCGGATGGCCGAGGCCGCGAGCGTGGCCGCCGACGAGGCGCGCAAAGCGACCAACCCGCGTGTCCGGCTGCGGATGCAGGCCGACCACTTCGTCTGGAGCATGTTCCGCACCGACGAACCCGGCTCCTCCGCCCGCTCCCGCATGCTGGCACGGCTGTCCGAGCGGCTGATCGCCCGCCAGGGCCGGGCCGGACGCGGGCTCGAGGAGCGCTGCATCCTGGGCCTGCGGGCGTGGGACGCGCTGCTGCGCGGCGAGCCGCGGGAGAGCGTTCTGCTGTTCGCCGAAGAGGCCCTGCGGGGCGGGATGAGCTGGACCGACGAGAACCGGGGCTTCGAGGTGCCCGTCTCCGTGGCCCTGGCCTTCATGTACTGCGACCAGCCGCGGCGGGCCGAGGACCTGTTCACCAAGGGCATGGCCGAGTGCGTGGCCAAGGGCTGGCGCGGCTCCCACCTGGCCGTCGGTCAGGCCCTGTACGGCTACATCCGGTACCGCAGGGGCTGCCTGGCCGAGGCGGAGAACTGGGTCTGGGAAGGCCTGCGCACCGCCGAACGAGTCGAAGGCGCCGTCCCCGCCCTGTGGTTCGCCGTCGGGGTCCTCATCCAGACACTGGTGGCCCGCGGCCGGCTGAACACGGCCCGCCGGCTCGCCGACCGGTACCACTACGCGGACCAGACCCCGAACGCCGTCACCTACCCCGACCCCCGCACGGTCTACGCCGAACTGCTCATGGCCGAGGGGCGCTACGAGGAGGCGCAGGAGAAGCTGTCCGCCGTCGGGGAGTGGCTTGAGTCGCGGGACTGGCGCAACCCCGCCTGGTGCCCCTGGCAGCTGAACCTGGCCCGGGTGCTGGCCCGTACCGCTCCGGAGCGGGCGGCCGAGCACGCGCGGGAGGCCGTCAAGCGGGCCCGGGACTTCGGTGCGGCGTCCGTGATCGGGCAGAGTGTGCACACCTTGGCCGAGGTGACGGGCGGGCCGTCGGCGCTGGAGCTGTACGCGGAGGCCGTCGACCACCTGGAGCGGTCACCGGCCGCCCACGAGCTGGCCCGCGCCCTGGTGGGCTACGGTGCCGCCCTGTCCCGCAACGGCCGGCTCACCGAGGCCGCTGACCGGCTGTACCAGGGCCTGGAGGGGGCCGTGCACTGCGGTGCCGAGACGCTGGCGGCGCGGGCCCGGGAGGAGTTGTCCGCGGCCGGGCTGCGGCCGCTGCCGTTGCGGTACGCGCAGACGGACACGCTCACCGCCGCCGAGCGTACGGCCGCCGAGCTGACGGCCCAGGGGCATCCGGTCGCGGTCGTCGCCAAGGAACTGCACCTGACCGAGCAGGGGGTGCGGCAGCTGCTGTCGTCCGTGTACCGGAAGATCGGCACGGATGCCGCCGGACTCGCCCCGGCCCTGGAGACCTATCCGCGGCCCCGGACCTGACCGGCGGTCTTCCGCTCCCCTTGTCATCCGGGGATGAAAGGCCGGAGCGGAAGGCTCAACTCCCCCACGCAGACGCCGTTTTGCTCCACCAGCACGTCCGGTCGCTGCCATATTCGACAACCACTTCGGAGGTGGTGGTGACCATGGAGGCGACGGCATCCGGTCCGGGGGACACGGCGCGGTACGCGCCCGGGGGCACCGCGGCCCGCATCGCGGGTCTGGCGCGGCGGCAGGAGGAGGCGCTGGCGCCGGGCGGGCCGCGCAGACGCGGTGAGTTCGGCGCCCGGGAGCGGATCGAACGGCTGCTGGACAAGGACTCGTTCACCGAGACCGGGCTGTTCGTACGGGCCCGGCCCTTCGGGGACACCTCCCGCCGGCCCTACGGCGACGGGGTGGTCACCGGGTACGGCACGGTCGACGGGCGCCCGGTGTGCGTGTTCGCGCAGGACTCCACGGTGTTCGGCGGCAGCATGGGCGAGGCGTTCGGCGAGAAGACCGTGGCGCTGATGGAACTCGCCCTGAAGACCGGCTGCCCGGTGGTCGGACTCAACGACTCCGGCGGGGCCCGCATCCAGGAGGGCGTCGCCTCGCTCGCGCTCTACGCCGAGCTGGTGCGCCGCAACGTACGGGCGTCCGGGGTGATCCCGCAGATCTCGGTCCTGCTGGGGCCGTGCGCGGGCGGCGCCGCCTACTCGCCGGCGATCACCGACTTCACGGTGATGGTGGACGGCGCCTCGCACATGTTCGTCACCGGCCCGGACGTCATCGCCGCGGTCACCGGCGAGCGCACCACCGCCGAGGAGCTGGGCGGCGCCCGCACCAGCAACACCGTCAACGGCAACGCCCACTTCCTGGCCGCCGACGAGGAGGACGCCCTCGACACCGTGCGGGACCTGCTGTCGTACCTCCCGGCCAACAACCTGGAGCGGCCCCCCGAGTACGCCCCCGGGCGCGCCGGGAGCGGGGAAGAGCTCGACGGCATCGTCCCGGACCGCGCCGGCGAGGCCTACGACATGCGGGAGATCCTGCGTGCGGTGCTCGACGACGGGGAGCTGCTGGAGGTCCAGCCGCTGTTCGCGCCGCACATCATCTGCGCCCTGGCCCGCGTCGAGGGCCGCTCGGTGGGGGTGGTCGCCAACCAGCCGCTGCACGCGGCCGGGGTGCTGGACATCGACGCCTCGGAGAAGGCGGCGCGGTTCGTGCGGTTCTGCGACGCGTTCGGCATCCCCCTGGTGACGTTCGCGGACGTGCCGGGCTATCTGTCGGGCGTCCGGCAGGAGCGGGCCGGCATCGTCCGGCGCGGCGCCAAACTGCTGTACGCCTACGCCGAGGCGACCGTGCCCAAGGTGACGGTGGTGGTGCGCAAGGCGTACGGCGGCGGATACGCGGTGATGGGGTCCAAGCACCTCGGCGCCGACGTCAGCCTCGCCTGGCCCACGGCCCGGATCGCGGTCATGGGCGCCGAGGGCGCCGTGGGCGTCCTGCACCGGCGCGAACTGGCCGCCGCCGCCGACCCCGAGGCGCTGCGCACCCGGTTGATCGCGGAGTACGAGCGCACCCACGGCACCCCCTACCTCGCCGCCGAACGCGGCTACATCGACGCCGTGATCGCCCCACGCGACACCCGTGACCAGCTCTGCCGTGCCCTGCGCGCGCTGCGCGGCAAACGCGCCCCGATGCCGGAGCGCCGGCACGGCAACATCCCGCTCTAGCGCCTCTCCGCCTCCCTGCGTCTCTCTTGCCCCCTCACCCTCGAGGAGTCACGCCAGATGGACAGCCGCCGTCCGCCGCTCGCGCCCGCGTGCCGGACCCTGCCGGAGTACGTGCGGCACTGGGCCGGCACCACGCCGGACCGCCGGGCGTTCACGTTCGTCGAGCACCCCGCACCGCACTCGCGCGGGGTGCACCGCACCCTGACCTGGCGCCGCCTGGACGTGCGGGTGCGGGCGCTGGCCGCCCGGCTCGCCGAGCGGGCCGGGCCGGGCGCGCGGGTGGCGCTGCTGTGCCCGCAGCGCCTCGAGTACGTCACCGCCTTCCTCGCGGCGCTGACCGCGGGCCTGGTCGCCGTACCGCTGTATCCGCCCGGGCTGCCCGGGCACGCCGACCGGCTGACGGGGGTGCTGGCGGACGCGTCGCCCGAGGTGGTGGTGACGACCAGCGGGGCGCTGCCGGAGGTGCGGGAGGCGTGCGACCGCGGTGACCGCGTGCCGGTCGTGGTCGCCGACCAGGTGCCCGACGAGGCCGCCGAAGACTGGAACCCGGTGGAGGTGGATCCCGGGGCCGTCGCGTATCTGCAGTACACGTCCGGGTCGACCCGGGCCCCGGCGGGCGTGGAGATCAGCCACGCCAACGTGGTCGCCAACGCCCGCCAGGCGCTGACCGCGTACGGCGCCGACCAGCACCCGGTGACCTGTGTGGGCTGGCTGCCGCTCTACCACGACATGGGGCTGGTGCTCAGTGTGGCCGCGCCCGTGGTGCGCGGGACGCTGTCGGTGCTGATGGATCCGGTCGCCTTCCTGCACGAGCCGGTGCGCTGGCTGCGGCTGCTGGCGGCGCATCCGCACGCGATCAGCGCGGCGCCCAACTTCGCCTACGACTACTGCGCCTCCGCCGTCACCGCCGAGCAGAAGGCGGAGCTGCGGCTGGACGGGATCACCGCGCTGATCAACGGCAGCGAGCCGGTCCGCCCCGGGACCGCCGACCGCTTCCACGCCGCCTTCGCCGAGCAGGGGCTCGCGCCGCGGACGCACTGTCCGTCGTACGGGCTCGCCGAGGCCACGGTGTTCGTCAGTGCCGCCCGGCCCGAGGAGCCGCTGCGCCGGTTCGCGCTGGACCGGGACGCCCTGGCCGCCGGCAAGGCGCTGCCCGCGCGGCCGGACGATCCGCGGGCTGTGCTGCTGGCCGGGTGCGGTACTGCGGCGGGACAGCGGGTCCGCATCGCCGATCCGGTGAGCCGGGCCGCCCTGGCCGAGGGGGAGGTCGGGGAGATATGGGTGCAGGGGCCCAACGTGGGGCGCGGCTACTGGCACCGGGAGCAGGAGAGCGAGCGGGTGTTCGGGGCCGTGTTCGCCGGTGAGGAGGAGGCGGGCCGGTGGCTGCGCACCGGCGACCTGGGGACCGTGCTGGAGGGGCAGTTGGTCGTCACCGGGCGGCTGAAGGACCTCATCGTCGTCGACGGGCGCAACCACTACCCGCAGGACGTCGAGGCCACCGTCCAGGACGCGCACCCGGCGGTGCGCCGGGACCGGCTCGCGGCGTTCCCGGTGCCCGGCGCGGCGGGTGAGCGGGTGGTGGTCGTGGCGGAGCACGCGCGGAGCGTGCGCCTGGCCGACCTCGACGTGCCGGGGGTGGCGCGGGCCGTGCGCGGTGCCGTCGCCACGCGGCACGGGCTGCGCCTGGCCGACGTGGTCCTGGTGCCGCCGGGCACGGTGCCGCGTACTTCCAGCGGGAAGGTGTCGCGGGCGCTGACCCGGGCGCGGTACCTGGAGGGCGCCTACCCGGAGGCCGCGCGATGACGGACGCCCGGGCGCTCGAGCGGCTGATCGCCGAGCGCGTCGCGGTCTGGTACGGCACGGCCGCGGAGGACGTCCCGATGGACCGGCCGCTCGCCGACCTCGGCATGTCCTCACGGGACGCGGTGGCCCTGGCCGGGGAGCTGTCCCGCGCCACGGGCCGGGACCTGCCGGCGACGCTGCTGTGGGAGACGCCGACGGGTGAGGCGCTGGTGGCGCGGCTGTGCGGGCCGGCGGCGGAGCCGGGAGCGGTTGCGGTGTCGTCCCGGGCGCCGGGGCACGCGGCGGGGCCCGCAGCGGGCTCCCGGGAGCCGGTGCGCACGGCGGAGCCGGTCGCGGTCGTCGGGGTCGGCTGCCGGCTGCCGGGCGGGGTGCACGGCCCGGACGGCTACTGGCGGCTGCTCACCGGCGGCGTCGACGCGATCCGGCGTGTCCCGGAGGACCGGTGGCGCGACTTCACCCCGTCCCCGCCCGCCGACGCGCTGCCGTACGGCGGGTACCTCGACGACATCGCCGGGTTCGACGCCGAGTTCTTCGGGATCAGTCCGCGTGAGGCACGGGTGATGGACCCGCAGCAGCGGATCCTGCTGGAGGTCGTCCACGAGGCGCTCGACCACGCCGCCGTACCGGCCGCGTCCCTGGCGGGCACGGCCACCGGGGTGTTCGTCGGGGTGTCCGCGCCGGAGTACGGGCAGCTGACCGGTGCCGATCCGGGCGCCGCCGATCCGCTGGCCCCGGCGGGCGCGGCGTTGAGCGTGGCCGCGGGGCGGGTGGCGTACGTGCTGGACACGCGCGGGCCGTGCCTGGCGGTGGACACGGCGTGCTCGTCCTCGCTGGTGGCCGTGCACCAGGCCTGTGTGAGCCTGAGGACGGGCGAGTGCGACACGGCGATCGCCGCCGGGGTGAACCTGCTGCTGTCGCCGGCCGTCACGGTCGCCTTCCGGCGGGTGGGTGCCCTGGCGCCGGACGGGCGGTGCAAGCCGTTCTCGGCGGCGGCCGACGGCATCGGGCGCGGCGAGGGCTGTGCGGTGGTGATCCTCAAGCGGCTGTCGGACGCCGAGCGGGACGGCGACCGGGTGCTGGCGGTCGTCCGCGCCACCGCCGTCAACTCCGACGGGCGCTCCAACGGCCTGCTCGCCCCCAACCCGGCCGCCCAGCAGGCCCTGTTGGAGACCGCGTACGCGCGGTCCGGGCTGCGTCCGGGGCTCCTGGACTACGTGGAGGCGCACGGCACCGGCACCCCGCTCGGCGACCCGATCGAGGCGGGCGCGCTGGAGGCGGTGCTCGGCCGGGACCGGGACCCCGACCAGCCGCTGCTGCTGGGTTCGGTCAAGGGCAACCTGGGCCACCTGGAGTCGGCGGCCGGTGCCGCCGGGCTGGTGAAGACGGTGCTGGCCCTGCACCACGACCTCCTCCCGCCGTCCCTGCACGGCACCCACGGCACCGCCCTGCCTGGCACCCGGCTGCGGCTGGTCACCGAGCCGGAGCCGTGGCCCCGCTACGGCGGTACGGCCACGGCCGGGGTCTCCGGGTTCGGGTTCGGCGGCACCAACGCCCATGTGGTGCTGGAGGAGTGGCGACCGGCCGTGCCGCCGCGCCGCCCGGCCGAGGAGCCCGCCGCTCGTCTCCACCTCCTGTCGGACGTCGACACCGTCCGGATCCGCGACACCGCGGCCCGGCTCGCCGACTGGCTGCCCACCGCCGCCGTGCACCCCGCCGACGTGGCGCGCACCCTCGCCGGGCGGATCGGGCGGGGTCCCGTGCGGGCCGCCGTCGTCGCCCGGGACCGGACTGAACTGGCCGACGTCTTGGGGGCGTTGTCGCAGGGCCGCGCCGACCCGCGGGTCGTCTCCGGTGACCGCGACCGGGTGGGGCGGGGCACGGTGTGGGTGTTCTCCGGGTACGGCAGCCAGTGGGCCGGCATGGGACGCCGGCTGCTGGCCGAGGAACCCGCGTTCGCCGCCGCCGTCGAGAAGCTCGACCCGCAGCTGGCCGCCGCGTGCGGCGGCCTGTCCCTGTACGGGCATCTGGCGTCCGGGGGCGCCCTGGACAGCCTGGAGGTGGCCCAGCCGGTCCTGTTCGGCGTGCAGGTGGCGCTGGCCGAGCTGTGGCGGTCGTACGGGGTCGAGCCCGCCGCCGTGATCGGGCACTCCATGGGCGAGGTGGCCGCCGCGGTGTGCGCGGGCGCCCTGGACGTCTGCGACGGGGCGCGGATCATCGCCGTACGGGCCCGGCTGCTGAGCCGGTTGCAGGGCGGGGCGATGGCCGTCGTCGAGCTGGCCGACTCCGAACTGGACGCCGTACAGCGGGACTTCCCGGGCGTGCAGGTCGCCGTGCACTCCTCGCCCCGGCAGAAGGTCGTCACCGGCGAGGAGGCGGCGGTGGCCGGGCTGGTGAGGTGGCTTCAGCAGCGGGGCCGGCCGGTCCGGGCCATGCGGGTGGCGGGTGCCGGGCACTCGCCCCAGGTCGATCCGCTGCTGCCGGAGCTGACCGAGGCCCTGTCCGGCGTGCGCGGCCGGCCGCCCCGGGTCCCCGTCTACTCCACGGTCCTGGACGACCCGCGCGGCGACAGCCTGTTCGACGCCGCGCACTGGGCCGCCAACCTGCGGCGTCCGGTGCTGCTGGAGAGGGCTCTGGCGGCAGCGGCGGCGGACGGGCACACGGCGTTCGTCGAGGTCTCGCCGCATCCGGTGCTGACGGGAGCCGTCGCCGACACCGTGCCCGGCGCCCTGGCCCTCGCCACGCTGCGCCGGGACGCGGATGGCGCGGCCGCGTTCGCCGGGCAGGCGGGCGCCCTGTACGCGGCCGGCCAGCGGCTGTCGCTCCCGCCCGGCCGGGTCGTCGACGTGCCCGGGCCGCGCTGGCGGCACGTCCGCTTCTGGTGGACGGACGGCCGGGCGGCCCCCGAACCCGAGCACTCCAAGGTGGCCGGGCAGCCGGCGGGCGACGGCTCGGTCGATCACCATCCGGTGGCCGGGCAGTCGGCGGGCGACGGCTCGGTCCTCGCCCGCCTCACCCACCACATCGCCGCCGTCACCGGGCACGCACCGGGCCGCATCGCGCCCGGCGCTCCGCTCACCGGCCTCGGCCTGGACTCGCTGATGGCCGTGCGCGTCCGCGGCGCGGTGGAGCGCGAGTTCGGCGTCGAGCTCCCGCTGCGGGAGCTGCTCGGCGCCGGCACCGTGGAGGAGGCGGCCCGTCGCATCGAACGGGGCCTGTCGCCGCTGCGGGCGCTGCGCGGCACCGGTTCCCGGCCCCCGCTGTTCCTCGTCCACGCGGCGGGCGGACCGGCCTCCGTCTACCGGGCGCTCGCCGACCGGCTCGGCGAGGAGCAGCCGGTCTTCGGCCTGGAGCGCCTCGAGGAGGCCCGCAGCGTCGACGAGAAGGCCCGCCGCTACGCCGAGTTCATCACCGCGGCCCACCCCGACGGGCCCTGCCTGCTGGGCGGCTGGTCCTTCGGCGGCTTCGTCGCCCAGGAGACCGCGCGGCAGCTGACGGCCGCCGGGCGGCGCGTGGAGCTGGTGGTGCTCATCGACTCCGTACGGCCCCTCCCCCGGCCCGGGCAGACGGATGCCGACCGGATCCGGGCCCACTTCGCGGGCTTCGCCCGGCATGTCGCCGACACGTACGGCGTGCGGCTGGAGCTGCCGTACGACGCCCTGGCCGCCCTGGCGGACGACCGCGACCGGATCGACACCGTGCTGCGGGCGCTGCGCGAGGCCGCCGAGGTGCCGGCCGCGGCGCTGGAGCACCAGCGCGCCTCCTATCTGGACCTGCGCATCGGTGAGGCGCACCAGCCCGGGCGGTACGACGGCCGGGTGGTGCTGTACCGGGCCACCGAGCCCGCTCCGCACACCGTGCGCGACCCTGCGTACGAGCGGCACGACGAGGCGCTGGGCTGGGACGAGGTGTGCCCGCGCCTGGAGGTCGTGCCGGTGCCCGGGCACCATCTGTCGCTGCTCGATCCGCCACATGTGGACGCGATCGTCGGCCACCTCGGCCGGCTGCTCGCCGAGCAAGCCCCCGAGCGGGCGGCGCCCCCGTCCGGAGCCGGCCGCCCGCACTGAACCGGAAACACCCCCGAGGAGCCGCCATGCCCACCCCCGCAGTGTCCCGGCGTACGGTCGCCAAGGCGGCGGCCGCCGCCGGGCTGGCCGTCCTGTCCGGCGCCGGGACCGCCACCGGCCGCGCCCGTGCCGCCACCCGGCTCGGACCGCGCACCCTGGACGTGACCGTGCCCTCCGCCGCGCTCGGCCGCAGCGCACCCGTGCGGCTGATCCTGCCGTCGGGCTTCGACGCGGGTGCGGCGCGGACGTACCCCGTGCTGTACCTGCTGCACGGCGCCCACGACGACTACACCTCCTGGACGCGGGAGACGGACATCGAGGCCTTCACCGAGGGCCGGGACCTGATCGTGGCGATGCCGGACGCGGGGCCGACCGGCATCCCGAGCGCCTGGCGCGGCGGCCCCGACTACGAGACGTTCCAGCTGAAGGAGGTCCCGGCGCTGCTCGCCCGCGACTACCGGGCCTCCGGGGTACGGGCCGTCGCCGGGGTCTCCACCGGCGGCTACGGCGCGATGGCGCACGCGGCCCGCCACCCGGGCGTGTTCACCGCCGCCGCCTCCTACAGCGGCGTCCTCGACACCGCCGCACCCGGCGTGCCGGCGATCGTCGACGCCATCGTGGCCCGGGAGAAGCTGCCGCCGAATTCCCTGTGGGGCCATCCGCTGCTGAACCTCCTCACCTGGCGGGAGTTCAACCCGCGGGCGCGTGCCGAGGGGCTGCGCGGCACCGCGCTGTACGTCTCGCAGGGCAGCGGGCTGGCCGGCGGCAGCGGCGATCTGCTGCCCGAGGCGCTGGAGAGCGCGCTGTGGCCCTCCGCGCACGCCTTCACCGACACGCTGGCCCGGCTGCGCATCCCGGCCACCACCCACTACTACGCGGGAGGAGCGCACGACTGGCCTTACTGGAAACGGGAGTTCACCGCTTCGTGGCCGATCCTGGCCCGTGCGCTGGGCGTGCCGGAATGAGGCCGGTGCCGTGGGGGCAGCACGGAACGGAACGCAGGAGCCGCACGTCCCAACAGGGCCCCGTCCGCCCCAGCGGCATCAGCCCGCGGGGCAGCCGCCTCCGGATGAAGGGAGTGTCCGCGATGGCCGTCCCCACCCCGCCCGACGTGCCGGCCGGCCGGGAGTCCGCCTCGGTGCCGCCCGAGCTGGCCGAACTGCTGCGCGCCCAGCTCGAGGCCGTCGCCGACGACGTGGAGGAGGAGGTCCGCCGCCAGGTCCCCGAGTACGCCCGGCCCGCCGACGACACCTACGGCAGAAACCTGCGGGCCGGAGTGGTCCAGGCGCTCACCCTGTTCGTCGACCACGTCGCCGACCCGCGCGACCACGGCGAGGCCATCGCCGCCACGTACTACGAACTCGGGCGCGGGGAGGCCCTGGAGGGCCGCAGCCTGGACGCGCTGCAGTCGGCGCTGCGCGTGGGCGGGCTGCACGCCTGGCGGCTGATGGGCCGTACGGCGGAGGACCTGGGGCTGGACTCCACGGTCGTGGCCGCGCTGGGCGAACTGGCGTTCCGCACCGTGCACGAGGTCGCGGAAGCGGCAGCGGCCGGGTACGCCGAGGCCCAGGCCCGCAGCACGGACGAGCTGGAGCGGCGCCGCAGACGGCTGCTCGACCTGCTCCTCGACGACGGGCCGGTGCCGCTGGACGCGCTGCACGACCTGGCGCACAGCGCGCGCTGGTCGGTGCCGCGGCACGTCGCCGTGGTGGCGCTCGCGGCCTGCCCGGACCAGCGGGAGGAGGAGCGGCCGCTGGCGGCGGCGGGTGCCCTGGTGGACATGGAGTCCCGGCCGCCGCGCATGCTGGTGCCGGACCCGGACGGCACGGGGCGGTTCGGCGGCCGGGCGTTCGCGCTGGCGCTGCGCGGCCGGCCCGCCGCGATCGGCCCGACGGTGCCGCTCACCGAGGCCGCGCAGTCGCTGCGCTGGGCGACCCGGGCGCTGGGCCTGATGGGCCGCGGAGTCCTCCCCCGGCAGGGCGTGGTCCACTGCGCCGACCACCTGTCCACCCTGCTGCTGCACGGCGACGAGCCGCTGCTCGGCCGGCTCCGGGCCGAGGCGCTGGCCCCGCTCGACACCGTCTCGGCCGGGCAGCGCGCCCGACTCGCCGAGACCCTCCTTGCCTGGCTGCTCAGCGGCAGCAACGTCCCGGACGTCGCCGCCCGCCTGCACATCCACCCCCAGACGGTCCGCTACCGGCTGCGGCAGCTGGAGAAACTCTTCGGGGACGTGCTGCAGGATCCCGAGAGGCGTCTGGACCTGATGCTGGCGTTGCGGGCGGAACAGCTCGCACCCGGTGAGGGATCTCGTCCTGGCCCGGGGGTGTGACGGGCTTCAAGGGGACTTTCCTCCGCTCAACTGACGACAAAAACCCGCGGCATTTCCATCATCCCGTCCATAACACTCCGGCTGATCCACGGAATACGTTCGGGCCGTCCTTTCTCGCAGGCGCACAGGCGCCTCACACGCGGAGGATCCCATGCGTATCCGTTTGTGCTTAGCTGCGCTCTCGCTGGTCGGCGGAGCCGGCCTCGCCACCCTCTCGGCCCCCACGGCATCGGCCGCGGCCTGCACGGACATCGAGGTGGTCGCGGCCCGGGGCACCTTCGAGCCGGGCACCCTCGGTTTCATCGTCGGCGACCCGGTGTATTCGGCACTGAAGAAGAAAATAAGCGGGAAAAGCCTGTCCAGCTATGCGGTGAACTATCCCGCTGACCTTTCCCCGACCTCGGCCGCCCAGGGCAACGCCGATCTGGTGAACCATGTCAGAAACCAGGCTGCGTCCTGTCCGAACCAGCGGTTCGTTCTGGTCGGCTATTCGCAGGGCGCGAACGTCGTCGACAACTCGATCGGCATCAGCAGCGCGGGCGCGGTGGTGGGCAGCCCGATCGTGGCCACCCTGCCGGCCTCGGTCGAGCCGAAGGTGGCGGCGGTGCTGCTGTTCGGCAACCCGATCCGGGCGCTCGGCAAGAGTGTCACCGGCACCTACCAGAGCCGCACCTTCGACATCTGCGCCAAGGGCGACCCGGTCTGCGAGCGCGGCGGGGGCGACACGCTGGCGCACCTGGGCTACTCGGACGACGCCGACGAGGCGGCCGCGTTCGCCGCGGGCAAGGTCTGAGCCGCACGCCGTACGCACGCCAGGGCCCGGGAGACACCCTCCCGGGCCCTCGGCGTGGGGACGGCTCGCGCCGGACGCGCCGCCCGTCGCGGTCGCCGCGCCGTCGGCTGCGGGCGCGCCGAGAGGTCCCACGAGGCCGGGAGAGGGCGTCCCGAGAAGGCCTCAACCGCAGCGGCAGACACGAAAGGGGCCCGGGAGGATCCCTCCCGGGCCCTGGCGTGGGGACGGTTCGCGCCGGACGCGCCGCCCGTCGCGGTCGCCGCGCCGTCGGCTGCGGGCGCGCCGAGCGGTCCGGGGACGACTCCCACCTCGGCCACTCGGCCGACGCGGTGGCCCTCACCTGGAGACGAACCGCCCTGGAGGACGTCCCGACAAGGCCTGAGCCCCGGCGGCAGGCGCGACAAGGGCCCGGGAGGTTTCCTCCCGGGCCCTGTTCGTCGTACGGCTACGGCTTGAGCGCGAAGCGCGCGAGGCTGGTCGAGACCGGCTCCGGGCGCCCGTTGTTCTGCGCCGCCGCCGCGGTCAGCACGTCGAGGTGCTGGTAGCCGTCGGCGATCACCGGGTGCAGGTCGGCCGGCGCCCGGCCCGCCAGCAGCCCGTCCCCCGCGAGCACCGTGAGGGCCGGGTTGGCGGTCAGTCCGCCGGGGTGCACGACGAGCTTCTTCACCTGCGGCGAGGTGGCCAGCTCGATGTCGGTGACCAGCTTGGCCGGGAAGTACTGCTCGGTGAAGTCCAGCGGCTGCTCGGCCAGGCTGCGGGCCAGTTGGCCGAGGTCGGTGACCTCCTTGCCCGCGTTGGTGAAGGGGGTGCCGTCGGCCGACCGGTACCCGGGGTCGTCGGGGTCGCCGACGCGGTCGTAGTTCCGCCAGGTGTACAGGGGCCCGTGCGGCCGGGCCGGGATGGCCTTGTACTCCGTACCGAGCAGGCCCGGCTGCTGTCCACTGCCGTTGGCGGCCGGGAAGTTCTTGTCGGCGACCGGGCCGCCGTCGAAGAAGCCGACGCTGGTCTGCAGGAACGCCAGCGGTACGGAGTGGTCGTCGAGGAGTGCTCCGAGGACCGCCGCGTTGGTGAGCCGGAAGTCCTTCACCCCGGGCGAGCCGGTGAGGAAGGTGGCGGTGTCCCTGGAGAACAGGAAGCGGTTGGTGGCCTCGATGTTGACATTGGCGGGCAGGTAGCGGGGCAGGTCGGCCTCGGTGTCCGGGTTCTTCAGGGCGCCGAGGCCGGCGATGGCGAGCAGGGTCATCGTCTCGGGGTTGAGCAGGACCGGCGCGGACAGGGTGCGCGGCAGCGCCCCGCTGTCGAGCCCGGCCTGCACCGCGCCGTAGCCGAGGCCGATGTCGGGCAGGGCGGTGTCGTCCGGGAGGGTGCCGCGCAGGTCGTCCAGCGAGGTGGAGACGGTGGTGTCGAGGGCGAAGTAGCCGGCGCACTGCTGGTACCCGGCGTCCCGGGTGGTGGCGCGGTCGCCGTCGAAGTCGGCGGCGGCGAAGTAACCGGTGATGACACCGCCCAGCGAGTGCCCGCCGCACAGCACCTTCCGCTTGCGCAGCCCCTGGTCGGGCAGCTCGGCGGTGAGCAGGTCGTACTGGTCGCGAACGGTCTGCTCGATGCCCTGCCGTGCCAGCCAGCCCAGCTGCCCGTTGCGGGCGTAGCCGTCGAAGGTGCGGCCGTCGACCCGCTTGCCCCGGTAGTAGTAGTCGACGGCGGTGTGCTGGTCGCCGGAGGCGATGCCGGTGCGGTCCTCCAGGCAGTTGGAGCGCCGGTCCAGCGCCCAGAACTCGATGTGCCGCCCCTGCTCGGCGGCCCGGGCCACGGTGTTGCGGGCGACGCTGTCGAACGCCCCGGCACCCTCCAGGATGCCCGGCTGGGCGACGAGGATCCGGTCCGCTTCGGCCGAGGCGTCCGGTCCGCCGGCGGCCCGGTAGCGCAGGTACGACAGCCAGTCGCACGCGGCCGGGTGCGGCCCGGCCGACTCCGGCAACGGCACCCTCACCCGCACCACCGACTCCTTCACCCCGGTGACCGGGGAGGTCGAGGCGACCGGCGTCTCGGTCCGGGAGCCGTCCGCCCGGGCGCCCGGCGCCGCGGCCGTGAGGGTCCCGGCGGTCAGCAGCACCGCGAGCGCGGTGCCGCACCACGTACGGCCTCTCCTGTTGTGCTGGCGATTCATGTCCATGCCACGGACGGTAGGGCGGTGACCGCGGCGGCCTCAGGCGGTGCTGACGGGAACTCAGGTTCCCGGCGGCACCTTTGTCACCAGCGCGCAGCGGCGGAGCCAACACCCGCCCTCCCGCACCTTGACGCGTCACCGACAAGGATGGCTTCATGGGAGCGCTCCCACCTCCTCACGGGAAGGGAACACCCATGCGCAGCACCCGCCGCTCAGCGCGCGCACCACGCTCGTCGCGCTTACGGATCACGCTCGTTCTCGGCCTCCTGGCCGCCCTGCTCCTGCCCCTCGGCCTGGCCACCGCCCCGCGCGCCACGGCGGCGGATCCCGTCCGCATCATGCCGCTCGGCGACTCCATCACCGGCTCCCCCGGCTGCTGGCGGGCGCTGCTGTGGAACCGGCTGCTGAATGCCGGGTACCGCGCCGTCGACTTCGTCGGCACGCTCAGCCACCAGGGCTGCGGGCAGCCGCACGACGGCGACAACGAAGGACACGGCGGCGAACGGGTCACCGACGTCGCCGACCAGAACCTGCTGCCCGCCCGGCTGGCGGCGACCCGTCCGGACATCGTTGTCATGCACTTCGGCACGAACGACGTGTGGAGTGCCCTGCCGCCCGACCGCATCCTGGCCGCCTACACCAAGCTGGTCGGGCAGATGCGGCAGAGCAACCCGGACATGAGGATCCTCGTCGCGCAGCTGATCCCCATGAACCCGGACAACTGCCCGGGCTGCGCGCAGCGTGTCGTCGACTTCAACGCGCTCATTCCCGGCTGGGCCGGGGCGACGAGCACCAGCCGCTCCCCCGTGACCGTCGTCGACCAGTGGACGGGCTTCGACACGGCCACGGACACCTACGACGGCGTCCACCCCAGCGCCGCCGGCAACGAGAAGATCGCCGCCCGCTGGTATCCGGCCCTGACCGCGCTCCTGGACACCTCGGGTCCCGGCGGCCCCGGCGACCCGGGCGGCGGGCAGCCCGGCTGCGCCGCGTCCTTCCGGGCGGTCTCCGCCTGGCAGGGCGGCTACCAGGGCGAGGTGACGGTCACCAACACCTCCGCCGCCGCCCTGGCGGGCTGGACCGTGACCGTCGTACCGGCCGGGGGCGCGCGGATCACCCAGGTATGGAACGGCACCCTCACCACGGCCGCCGACGGCACCGCCACCGTCGCGAACGTGTCGTGGAACGGCGCCCTGGCGCCCGGCGCGAGCGCGGCATTCGGCTTCCTCGCCAGTGCCCCGGCCACGGCCG
The DNA here is from genome assembly GCF_040678435.1 of Streptomyces sp. NPDC052682. Taxonomy (NCBI): domain Bacteria; kingdom Bacillati; phylum Actinomycetota; class Actinomycetes; order Kitasatosporales; family Streptomycetaceae; genus Streptomyces; species Streptomyces sp. NPDC052682. The sequence continues at coordinate 227,689 of NZ_JBFATS010000009.1, forward strand.
GGACGCCCGCGGCGAGCGTGACCTGCACCGCGCGCACCTCCTGATGACCCCCACCTCACCTGGAGCCGCCATGAGATCCCCCACCCCCGCCCCCCGCCTGGCCGCCGTCGCGGCCGCCCTGCTGGGGCTGCTCGTCTCCCTGCTGGCCTTCGCCGCACCCGCGGCCCACGCCGCGGCCACCGGACTGCACGTCGACAACGGCCGGCTGCTGGAGGCGAACGGGAACGACTTCGTGATGCGCGGCGTCAACCACGCCCACACCTGGTATCCGGGCGAGACGCAGTCGCTGGCCGACGTGAAGAAGCTGGGCGCCAACACCGTCCGGGTCGTGCTGTCCGACGGCCACCGCTGGACCAGGAACAGCGCCGAGGACGTGGCCGCAGTCATCGCGCAGTGCAAGGCCAACCGGCTCATCTGTGTGCTGGAGGTGCACGACACCACCGGCTACGGCGAGGAGGCCGCGGCCGGGACCCTCGACCACGCGGCCGACTACTGGATCAGCCTGAAGGAGGTGCTCACCGGCCAGGAGAACTACGTGATCATCAACCTTGGCAACGAGCCCTGGGGCAACACCGACCCCGCCGGCTGGACCGAGCCCACCATCGCCGCCGTCAAGAAGCTGCGGGCCGCGGGGTTCGCGCACACCCTCATGGTGGACGCGCCCAACTGGGGCCAGGACTGGCAGGGCGTGATGCGCGCCAACGCCCGGTCCGTCTACAGCGCCGACACCACCGGCAACCTGCTCTTCTCGATCCACATGTACAGCGTGTACGACACCGCCGAGGAGATCACCGACTACCTGAACGCCTTCGTGACCGCCAAGCTGCCCCTGGTCATCGGTGAGTTCGGCGGCCCGCCCGACCAGTGGGGCGACCCGGACGAGGACACCATGATGGCCGCTGCCGAGCAGCTGAAGCTCGGCTGGCTGGCCTGGTCGTGGAGCGGCAACACCGACCCGGTCCTCGACCTGGCGACCGACTTCGACCCCGCGCGGCTCAGCTCCTGGGGCCGACGCGTCTTCCACGGCGTCAACGGCATCGGCGCCACCGCGAAGGAAGCCACCGTCTACTCCTCCGGCGGCGGGGACACCACGCCGCCGACCGCGCCCGGGACCCCGGCCGCCTCGGAGGTGACCTCCTCCTCGGTCACGCTGTCCTGGTCCGCCGCCACCGACGCGAGCGGTGTGACCGGGTACGACGTGGTGCGGGTCAGCGGCAGCACCGAGACCCCCGTCACCTCGACGACGGGCACCTCCGCCACGGTCACCGGCCTCGCGCCGGCGACGTCGTACACCTTCGCCGTCTACGCCCGTGACGCCGCCGGGAACCGCTCGCAGCGCTCCGGCACGGTCACGGTCAGGACGTCTCCCGGTGGCCCGGCGGCGTCCTGCGGCGTCGCCTACAAGGTGACGAACCAGTGGCCCGGCGGCTTCCAGGGCGAGATCGTGCTGCGCAACACCGGCAGCTCGGCGATCAACGGCTGGACGCTGCGCTGGACGTTCCCCGACAGCCAGCGGATCAGCAACCTGTGGGGTGGTACGGCCACGCAGAGCGGGGCCGACGTCACCGTGACGTCGCTGCCGTACACGGCGTCGATCCCCGCCTCCGGGTCCGTCACCCTGGGGTTCACGGCCTCCAAGGGGAGCGCGAATCCCGCTCCTAGCGCCTTCACGCTGAACGGCTCCGCCTGCACGGTGGGCTGAGCGCGCTCACATCGGCCCCGGCGCCCCTCCACCCTGGAGACGTTCCAGGTCGGAGGGGCGCACCTGGATGGCGAGGAAGGCGATCAGTGCCGCGAGGACGGTGAAGACCGCCGCCATGACGAAGGCGGCCGAGACCCCGGCGGTGAGCACCTCGTCGGCCCAGCGTCCCGGGAGCTCACCGCTGCGCTGGAAGCGCAGCCGTTCGGCCGGGGTGGCCTGCTGCAGGAAGCGCGGGACCTGTGTCTCGGCCTCGTTCCTGCTCGCGGTGCCGTACATGGTGACCAGGATGGACAGTCCCAGGGAGCCGCCGACCTGCTGGGTGGCGTTGAGGAGCCCGGAGGCCGCGCCGGTCTCCCGCGGGGAGACGTTGGACAGCGCCATCAGGGTCAGCGAGACGAACTCCATGCCCATGCCCAGGCTGAACACCAGCATCGGGCCGAGGACGCTGCCCGCGTAGGTGGAGTGCACGTCGGTCAGCGTCAGCCAGGCCAGGCCCGCAGCCGCCAGGATCGCGCCCACCACCATGAAGGGCTTGGGCCCGTACACGGGCAGGAACCGGGAGGCCAGCCCGGCGCCGATGGCGATGACCGCGCTGACCGGCAGGAAGGCGAGCCCGGCCTGGAGCGGACTGAAGTCGAGCACGTTCTGCACGAAGAGCGTCAGGAAGAAGAACATGCCGAAGATCGCGGCGGCCAGGCACAGCATGATGCCGTACGTGCCCGCGCGGTTGCGGTCGGCGAACATGTGCAGCGGCGTGATCGGCTGCCGGGAGCGCCGCTCGACGAGGATGAACCCCGCGAGGACGACGACCGCTGCGGCGAACGAGGCCAGGGTGAGTGCGTCCCGCCAGCCGTCCTGGGCGGCCCGGATGAACCCGTACACCAGCAGGACCATGCCGATGGTGGAGGTCAGCGCGCCGGTGATGTCGAAGTGGCCCGGGTGACGCTCGGACTCGGGGATGACGCGGGGCGTGGCCAGAGCGATGAGCAGCCCGATCGGGACGTTGACGAAGAGCACCCAGCGCCAGTTGAGCCACTCCACGAGCACCCCGCCCGCGAGCAGCCCGATCGCGCCGCCGCCGGCCGAGACCGCGGCGAACACGCCGAACGCCCGGTTGCGCTCGGGACCTTCCCGGAAGGTCGTGCTGACCAGGGAGAGCGCGGTCGGGGAGGCGATGGCGCCGCCGACGCCCTGCAGGGCCCGGGCGGCGAGGAGTTGGCCGGAGTTCTGGGCGAACCCGCCGAGCAGGGAGGCCAGCGCGAAGAGCAGCACGCCGAAGATGAACACGCGCCGTCTGCCGAGGATGTCGCCGGCCCGGCCGCCGAGCAGCAGCAGGCCGCCGAAGGTGAGCGTGTAGGCGTTGACCACCCACGACAGGCTGGTGGTGGAGAAGCCCAGCGAACTCTGGATGTGCGGCAGCGCGATGTTCACGATGGTGATGTCCAGCACCACCATCAGCTGGCACGAGGCGATGACCAGCAGCGCCATCGCGTGCCCGCCACCGCCGGTGTCGGGGGCGGTGGCCTGAGGTACGGAGGTCGGCTGCGGTCGGTGGCTCATGACATCTCGCCCTCCCGTGAGACCACCGTTCGACCGTACGCCCGTGCCCAGGGTGCGACCACTCGATCAACCGGTGCCCGGAGCGTGGCCCTCTCGTGGCGCCGGCGGAGAGACCGTGTGCCTTTTCGGCCATCGTTCTGACGTGCACCTGTCCAACTCGCGCGGCTGGTGACACGCTGCCTTCCGCACTGCGCGCAGTACCACCCCTGTCTGCCCCGGACGGTCCCCGCCGCCCGGGCCCCACCCGCAGAAGGAGACCGCGTGATAGGCAGCCTCCGCAGGCTTCGTTCGTCCGGTGATGCGGCCGGTGGTTCGTCCGGTGGCTCGTCCGGTGGCTCGTCCGGTGGTGTCTCCGGCCGCCCCGGCGCGCGCCGTACCGTGGCCGGGGCGCTGGCCGGCCTCGCCGCCCTGCTGGCCACCGGTGTCACCGCCGCGCCGGCGAGCGCCGCCGGCCCCGAGCCGGGAGCGGTGCCGCTCTCGGCGCAGCAACGCGCCCTCGGCTTCTGGACACCGGAGCGGATGCGTCAGGCCACCGCGCTCGACGTGCTGTCCGTCGGCCGTTCCGAGGTGACGGCGCCGGCCCCGCGCAAGGGCGAGAAGACCGTCGTCGCGCCCACTGCCCCGGCCTCCGGCGCCGGGGCGCCGGCCTTGCCGAACGGCGGCGGCCCGTGGACCGGGGGCGGAGCCGTGGTGCGGACCGCCGGGCGGGTGTTCTTCACCTACCAGGGCCGCACCGCCTCCTGCTCCGGCAACGCCGTCACCAGCGCCAACAAGAGCACGGTGCTCACCGCGGGCCACTGCGTGAAGCTGGAGGGCTCCTGGCACACCAACTGGGTGTTCGTGCCCGGCTACCACGACGGGCAGACCCCGTACGGCACCTGGGCGGCGTCGAAGACCCTGTCCACGCCGCAGTGGACGGCCAGTGAGGACATCAACTACGACATCGGCGCGGCCGTCGTCGCCCCGCTGGACGGCAGGCGGCTGACCGACGTGGTCGGCGGCCAGGGCGTGGCCTTCAACACCGGCTACGGCAAGGCCATGTACGCCTTCGGGTTCCCCGCGGCCGCTCCGTACGACGGCCAGAAGTTCATCTACTGCAGCGGTACGGCCTACCGGGACTTCCTGCTCTCCGGTGACCACGGGCTGACCTGCGACATGACCGGCGGGTCCAGCGGCGGCCCGTGGTTCACGCACTTCGACGAGGCCACCGGCACAGGGCTGCAGTCCTCGGTGAACAGCTTCAAGTACAACTTCCTGCCGACCGCGATGTACGGGCCGTACTTCGGCGCGGACGCGCAGAACCTGTACCGGACGGCCCAGTCCTCCTGAGCCGGCGGCGCGCCCCGCACGGGTTCGGGTGCGGGGCGCGCCCTGGTCAACGGCCGGTACGGATCAGGCCCGTCAGATACCGCCACAGCGACGACCGCTGCCGGGCGGACCGGTCCGGCACCACCGCGGCGGCCTCCGGCGCCGGCTCCTCCGCCGGCGGCTGCGCGCTCGGCGCGGCAAGCTCGTACCGTACGGGCAGCGAGCGCAGGCCGCGCATGAACGGCGAGGAGCGCCACGGAAGCTGGTCGGCCGGCAGGGCGAGGTCCAGGTGGGCGAACCGCTCGAAGACGCGGCCCACACCGACCGCCGCGACCGTCGAGGCCAGCTCGCGCGCCGGGCACTGGCGGCTGCCCGCCCCCCAGGACAGGTGCGCCCGGGTGCTGATGGTGCTGCCCGCCGCCACATGGTCGGCGAAGAGCGGGTCGGCGTGCGCGGCGGCGGAGGAGACCCACACCGGGTCGCCCTGCCGGATCGTGTAGGCGCCGAGCGGGGTGTCCCGGGCCGCGAAGCGCGGCACGAAGTTCACCAGCGGCGGCTTGCGCATGACCACCCGGTTCATGGTCTCCCGGACCATCCCGGCGGACAGGGTGGCGCGCACCCCGGCCTCGCCGGAGATCACCTCCACGACCGTGTTGGAGATGAGGATGCCGACGTGGTCGGAGGTCATGCCCAGCAGCATGAACAGCTCGCGGGCCAGTTCGTCGAGGCTGAGGCCGGGGTGCGCGGCCAGCAGGTAGGAGGGGAAGTCCTCCCCCGGTTCCTTCAGTTTCACCTCCGCCAGTTCCGCCAGGGTGGCCAGCAGCCGTGCCAGGGCGGGCTCGGCGTCGGGGCCCGCGTCCAGGACCCGCCACATGTCCATCAGCGCGTCGTCGCCCTGGGAGCCGGGGAAGCCGAGCAGGTGGCTGGCCACCATCAGCGGCAGCGGCCGGGAGAACTGGGCGGACAGGTCGGCCACGCCCGTGGTGCCGCCCTGCCCGATGAGCGTGATCAGCTCGTCGGCGTAGGCGGTGACGGCGGCCCGCAGCCGCTTGGCCTGGGGGTGGCCGGGGTCCTGGAACGGCTTGAGGGCGGCGTCCCAGGCCGTGCGCAGCTGCCGGTATCCGGAACCGCCCTGGATGAGCACGTGGTTGACCTCCAGGGAGGGGCCGAGCGGCCAGTCGGCCGGCACCCTTCCCTCGGAGCGGGCCCGCCAGTTCTCCAGGCCCTTCGGCCATCCCTCGTCGTCCTGGAGCACCTGGAGCGCCTCGCGGTAGCCGAGCACCAGCCAGGCGGGCACGCCCAGCAGATCCACGGGGGCGACCGGGCCGTGCCGGTGCCGCAGCCGCTCGTAGACCAGTGAGGGGCGCGTCTCGTAGTCCCGGGTCAGCAGCGGTTCCGGCGTCATGTCCTCCAGCCGGGTGTCGTCCACGTCCACGGATCCGCCCTCGCCCACCTGGGATTCCATCCTTTCGCCGCCCTTCGACACTCCCTGTACCTGCGCACTACCAGCCGGTAGCGGAACGGAGGGACCCTACCCCAGAGCGTTCCGGGGGCGAACCAGGGGGGCCGGGACTTACCGCCGCCTTTACCGGGCCGCCCCGGCGGGGTGGAGAAATGCACACGGAACGACCATGCGTTGCGCACATACGGTGCGGAGCGGCCTCAGGTCCGTCCGCGCCGGGGCCTGCGGCCGGTGGGTGTCCGGCGGGCGCCCGCGCCGCGTCGTGGGGTGCGTCCCCCGGCCGAACGGCTCGCGCCCCCGGCCGCAGCCTCTCGGCTCCCGCCGGTCCGGTCGTCCCCCTGCCCGGTCCGGCCGGTGTGCCAGTGGGCGGGGCGGTCCAGCCCGCCGGGCAGCCGGGTGGCGGCGTCCCCCCGGGCCGCGTTCACCTGCGGCTGGGTGAGGAAGACGCTTCCGGTGAGGTCGGCGCCGCTCAGGTCGGCGTCCCTGAGGTCCGCCCCGATCAGGTCGGCCCACCGCAGGTCCGCCCGGGTGAGGTCGGCCGCGATGAGGTAGGCCCCGCGCAGGTCCGCGCCGCGCAGGTCGGCACCGCGCAGCCGGGCGCCCATGAGGTCGGCTCCCCGGTGGCCGGGCCGGCGCCCGGGCGCCTGGGCGCGCACCAGCTCACCGGTCCGCAGCAGCAGGTCGTTGATCTCGGCCCGCAGCGCCGGTACGTCCACGTCCGCCAGTTGCTCGGGGCTGCCCTGGGTGAGGCGCTCGACCATGTCCCGGGCGCTGCCCAGCTCGCCGAACAGGGGGCGCGCCGGGCGCTGGGTGAGGGCTTCGGTGAGGTACCAGAGCAGTTCGTGGAGCCGGCGCATGACGCCGAACACGTCGAACATCTGCCGGGCGGTGCCGGGAGCGCCACGCCAGTCGCGCCCCGCGTAGGTGAGCTGGGAGACCTTCTGCCCGGCGCCGAAGCAGTCGAAGACCGTGCAGCCGGTGAAGCCCGTCTCCCGCAGCGTGGCGTGGATGCCGCAGCGGAAGTCCTCCTGGAGGTTGCCGCACGGCGTGCCCGCGCCCTTGTCGACGGGGAAATCCGCCGACCGGGCGAAGGGCAGCGCCACGCAGCACAGTCCGAAACAGGCGGCGCAGTCGGCGCGCAGGCCGGCGCGGACGTCCTCGGTGGGGGCGGGCTGAGGCTGGTGGGGCACCGTGCGTGATCTCCTGTCGCAAAGACGGATCAGTGTATCCGGCGACCGGTCACCATCCCGGGTTCCCGGGGGGAGCACACGTCGCCCGCGAAGCCACGTCGTCCGAGGAAGCTCGCGTCACCCGAGGAAGCTCAGGCGCACCTTGCGCTGCGCGTTGTCCCGGTTGGTGTCCACCAGGCACACCGACTGCCAGGTCCCCAGTTCCAGCCGTCCGCCGATCACCGGGAGCGTCGCGTGCGGCGGGACGAAGGCGGGCAGGACGTGGTCGCGGCCGTGGCCGGGACTGCCGTGCCGGTGCTGCCACCGGTCGTCGGCGGGCAGCAGGGTGTGCAGGGCGGCCAGCAGGTCGTCGTCACTGCCCGCGCCCGTCTCGATGACGGCGACACCGGCGGTGGCGTGCGGGACGAAGACGTTGAGCAGGCCGTCCCGGCCGGCCGCCACCTCCTCCAGGAAGGACTCGCAGTCGCGCGTGAGGTCGACGACCCGCTCTGCGGAACCGGTGGTGACATTGAGGACTCGGGTGGTGAAGGCGTCTGACATGCCTCCCATCCTGACGCACACGCCACACCGGAGGGGGAAGCGCACTCGCGCAGTGATACGGCCGTCCACGTGGCGAGACACCCGTTGACCGCCACCGGGCCACCTGGCTACGTTCAGCCGCATGTTGCGTACAGCCCTGCTCACCACGCGCGGTCACATCGACCTGCTGCGGGTGGCCTCCGCCGCGTGTCGCCGCGGCCGCTGACGCCCTTTCTCCTCTCTGTTTCCCTCCTGCGCGCCCGTACGGCGCCGTTCCCGCACGTCTCCTCCTCGCTGAGGTGACGCGGCGCCGCCCCGGCGTGTCCCCGTTCACCGGCCGCTCTCCCCCTCCTGTGGAGCACTCATGAGCATCAGCCATGCCCCGCCCAGCTCTCCCGGGCCGGATATTTCCCCTATAGGCGTATACGGCGCCCAACGCGCCGACGCCTCAGCCGCTCCCGGCTCCCTCGACCTGCAACGCCTCGCCGCCGCCTCCGCCCGCCGCACCCGCGTGCCCCGCTGGCTGCGCCGCACCACCGGCCCGGTCCTGCTGCTGGCGCTGTGGCAACTCCTCAGCGCCACCGGCGTGCTGACCGCCGACGTCCTCGCCTCGCCGGGGCGGATCGCGCAGGTCGGCTGGGATCTGCTCGCCGACGGCTCGCTGCCCTCCGCCATGGCCACCTCGCTGCAGCGGGTGGCGGCCGGGCTGCTGCTGGGCCTGGTCGTCGGCACCGGACTCGCCCTGCTGTCCGGGCTGTTCAGGATCGGCGAGGACCTGGTGGACGCGCCCCTGCAGATGCTGCGGACCGTGCCGTTCGTGGGTCTCATCCCGCTGTTCATCATCTGGTTCGGCATCGGTGAGGCCCCGAAGGTCGCCATCATCACGCTCGGCGTCACCTTCCCGCTCTACCTCAACGTCTACGCCGGAATCCGCGGCGTGGACGCCCAGTTGATCGAGGCCGGGGAGTCGCTGGGACTGTCGCGCTGGGGGCTGGTACGGCATGTCGTCCTGCCGGGCGCGCTGCCCGGGGCGATGACGGGGCTGCGCTACTCCCTCGGCATCGCCTGGCTCGCCCTCGTCTTCGCCGAGCAGGTCAACGCCGACGCCGGCATCGGGTTCCTCATGGTCCAGGCCCGGGACTTCCTGCGGACCGACGTGATCGTGGTCTGCCTGATCGTCTACGCCTTCCTCGGTCTGCTCGCCGACTTCATCGTCCGCTCCCTCGAAAGGCTGCTGCTGCAATGGCGACCGACGTTCACCGGCCGGTGACCACCACCCCCGCGGTCCGCGTCGAGGGGCTGACCCGCTCCTTCGACGGCCGCGCGGTCATCGACCGTCTCCGACTGGACATCCGGCCGGGCGAGTTCGTGGCCCTGCTCGGTCGCAGCGGCTGCGGCAAGTCCACGCTGCTGCGTGTCCTCGCCGGCCTCGACCGCGACATCGAGGGCACGGTGCTGGTGCCGCGCCGCAGGGCCGTCGCCTTCCAGGCGCCGCGGCTGATGCCGTGGAAGAGGGTGTGGCGCAACGTGCTGCTCGGGCTGCCCGGCCGGCCCGAACGCGCCGTCGCCGACCGGGCACTGGAGGAGGTCGGGCTCGCTCACCGCTGCGACGCCTGGCCCAAGACCCTCTCCGGCGGCGAGGCCCAGCGCGCCTCCCTGGCCCGGGCGCTGGTGCGCGAGCCCGATCTGCTGCTGCTCGACGAGCCGTTCGGCGCGCTCGACGCCCTCACCCGCATCAAGGCCCAGCGGCTGGTGGGCGAGTTGTGGCAGCGGCGCGGCTGCGCGGTGCTGCTCGTCACCCACGACGTCGAGGAGGCCGTGCTGCTCGCCGACCGCGTCCTGGTCATGGACGGCGGGGTCATCGCCCACGAGCAGCGCGTCGACCTCGACCGGCCCCGCGACATCACCGACCCGCGCTTCGCCGAACTGCGCGCCGGGCTGCTCGAACGCCTCGGCGTCGAGCCGGCCGCCGAAGCGGCCTGAACGGCGCCTCCTCAACCTGCCCGACCGGCCCATCGGCCCCTGAAGTCTCCGCACTCCCCGCACTCCCCGAGCACCACCCACCGAAGAACGGATCCGCCATGCGACGACGTCTCGCACCCGCCGCCCTGCTCCTCCCCCTCGCCCTCCTGCTCACCGCCTGCGGCGGGAACTCGGCGGCCAGCACCTCCGCCGGCAGCGGCACCGACGGCCAGGGGTCCGTCACGCTCGACGTGGGCGACCAGAAGGGCGGTTCCGAGGCCATCCTGCGGGCCGCCGGAGAACTGAAGAACCTCGACTACAAGATCAAGTGGTCGACGTTCACCTCCGGCCCCCCGCTGCTGGAGGCCGTCAACGCCGGAGCCGTCGACATCGGCGGTGTCGGCAACACCCCGCCGGTGTTCGCGGCCGGCGCCAACTCGAAGATCACGGTCGTGGCCGCCTGGCACGGCACGTCCAAGGGCGACACCATCCTCGTACCGAACGACTCGCCCCTGAAGAACCCCGCCGGGCTCAAGGGCCGCTCCATCGCCGTGGCGCAGGGCTCCTCCGCGCACTACCAGCTGGTCGCCTCCCTGAAGAAGGCCGGGCTGACCCTGGGCGACGTCAAGGTCAAGTACCTCCAGCCGGCCGACGCGCTCGCCGCGTTCACCTCCGGCAAGGTCGACGCGTGGGCGGTGTGGGACCCCTACACCTCACAGGTGCTCAAGGCCGGGCAGGGCCGCGTCCTGACCACCGGCGACGGCGTCACCAACGGGCTCACCTTCCAGGTCGCGGCGCCCGCCGCGCTGAAGGACAAGAAGAAGGCCGCCGCCGTCAAGGACTACCTGGAGCGGCTGCGGCGCGCCCAGAAGTGGGTGTACGACCACGAGGAGCAGTGGGCCAAGGTGTGGGCGAAGGACACCGGGCTGCCCTACGACGTCGCCCTGGCGGCGGTGAAGCGCACGTACGCCACGCGCATCGCGGTCGCCGTCGACAAGCCGCTCGTCGCCTCCGAGCAGGAGATCGCCGACACCTTCGCCGGCCTGAAGCTGATCCCGCGCAAGGTCGACTTCGGCCGGTTCGTCGACACGCGGTTCAACGGGGACCTCCCCCCGTCCACCACCGCGGCCCGTCCCTCGGAAGGCTCCTGACATGACCGTACGTCTCCACTGGTTCCTGCCGACGGGCGGCGACGGCCGCACCCTCGTCGACCGGCACGCGTACGCCTCCGGCCCGGCCGGCGGGCCGAGCGGGGTGCGTGCCCCGGACATCGACTACCTCGTGCAGATCGCCAAGGCGGCCGAGCGGCTGGGCTTCGAGGCGGTGCTGACGCCCACCGGCACCTGGTGCGAGGACGCCTGGCTGACGACCGTGGCGCTCGCCCAGCACACCGAGCGGCTGAAGTTCCTGGTGGCCTTCCGGCCGGGGCTGCTCTCGCCGACGCTGGCGGCGCAGATGGCGGCCACCTACCAGCGCATCACGCGCGGCAGGCTGCTGCTGAACGTCGTCACCGGCGGCGACTCCGCCGAGCAGCGCCGGTTCGGCGACCACCTGGACCACGACCGGCGCTACGCCCGCACGGACGAGTTCCTGTCGGTGGTACGCGGGGTGTGGCGCGGGCAGCCGTACGACTTCCACGGCGCCCACTACCAGGTCGAGGGCGGGCTGACCGCGCTGCCGCCGGACCCGGTGCCGCAGCTGTTCTTCGGCGGGTCGTCGGCGGCGGCCGGGCCCGTGGCCGCCCGGCACGCCGATGTGTATCTGACCTGGGGCGAGCCGCCGGCGCAGGTGAAGGAGAAGATCGACTGGATCCGGTCGCTGGCCGAGCGGGAGGGCCGCGAGGTCCGTTTCGGCGTGCGGCTGCACACCCTCTCCCGGGACTCCTCCGCCGAGGCGTGGGCGACCGCGCACCGGCTGCTCGACGACCTGGACGCGGAGACGGTCGCGGCGGCGCAGGCGGCGCTCGGGCGCAGCGAGTCGGTGGGCCAGCGCCGGATGCTGGACCTGCACGGCGGCTCACGCGACGCGCTGGAGATCTACCCGAACCTGTGGGCGGGCGTGGGCCTGGTGCGCGGCGGCGCGGGCACCGCCCTCGTCGGCAGCCACGCCGAGGTCGCCGACCGCATCGAGGAGTACCACGCGCTGGGTGTCGAGCACTTCGTGCTCTCCGGCTATCCGCATCTGGAGGAGGCCTACTGGTTCGGGGAGGGGGTGATCCCCGAGCTGGCCTCGCGTGGGCTGCTGGCTGGTCCTGCGGCGCCCGCGAACGTCCCGCTCCTGGTCGCGAGCGGCCGCTGACAGCGGCCGCAGGTGACCGGATGCGACCGGCCGTGCGGGAAGATCCCCGCGTCCCGCACGGTTGGTAGAAATGTGAACTACACCGAGGTCGTCGTCATAGGCGCCGGTCAGGCCGGGCTGTCCAGCGCGTATCACCTGCGCCGCACCGGGTTCGAGCCCGGCCCGGGGTTCGTCGTGCTGGACCACTCCCCCGGGCCGGGCGGGGCCTGGCAGTTCCGCTGGGCGTCGCTGACGTACGGCAAGGTGCACGGGATGCACTCCCTGCCCGGCATGGAGCTGACGGACGCCGACCCGGGGCGGCCGTCGGCCGAGGTGATCACCGAGTACTTCGACACCTACGAGCGCACCTTCGACCTGCGGGTGCGGCGGCCGGTGGACGTACGGGCCGTGCGCGAGGGCGGGGACGGCCGGCTGCTGGTGGAGACCTCCGCCGGTGTGTGGTCCGCCCGGGCGCTGATCAACGCCACCGGCACCTGGGACCGGCCGTTCTGGCCGCGTTACCCCGGTCAGGAGACCTTCCGGGGGCGGCAGCTGCACACCGCGCAGTACGCCGGACCCGAGGAGTTCGCCGGGCAGCGGGTCGTGGTGGTGGGCGGCGGGGCGTCCGGTACGCAGCATCTGCTGGAGATCGCCCCGTACGCGGCCGCCACCACGTGGGTGACCCGGCGGCCGCCGGTCTTCCGTGAGGGCCCGTTCGACGAGGACGCGGGGCGGGCGGCCGTCGCGCTCGTGGCGGAACGGGTGCGGCAGGGCCTGCCGCCGAAGAGCGTCGTGTCGGTCACGGGTCTGCCGCTCACCGACGCCGTCCGGCAGGGCCTCGCGGACGGTGTCCTGGACCGGCAGCCGATGTTCGACCGGATCACGCCGACCGGTGTGGCGTGGCAGGACGGCCGGCACGTCGAGGCGGACGTCATCCTGTGGGCCACCGGGTTCCGGGCCGCCATCGACCACCTCGCGCCGCTGCGGCTGCGCGAGCCCGGCGGCGGCATCCGGCTGGAGGGCACGCGCGCGGTGGCCGACCCGCGCGTCCACCTCGTCGGTTACGGTCCGTCCGCCAGCACCATCGGCGCCAACCGGGCCGGCCGCGCGGCCGTACGGGACATCAGGCGTCTGCTGGCCGAGGGGCCGCAGCGCCGGCCCCCGAGCCGGCCGCAGCGTGACGTCCCGGCCGGTCAGGAGGCCGGCTGCGGGGTCCTCGCCTCCGGGGTCTTCTTCTCCCGGGCCTTGTGCTGGGCGTTGAACTCGGCGACGTTGCGCTGGTGTTCAGCGTAGTCGGCGGTGAAGCGGGTGTCGCCCGGCTTGACCGTGACGAAGTAGAGCCAGTTGCCCGGCGTCGGGTTGGTCGCGGCCCGCAGGGCCTCCTCGCCCGGGTTGGCGATGGGCGTGGGCGGCAGTCCCATGCGCAGGTAGGAGTTGTAAGGGCTGTTGATCCGGGTGTCGCTGTCGGTGGTGCGCAGGGTGAAGCGGTTCAGGGCGTAGTTGATCGTCGAGTCCATCTGGAGCGGCATCCCGCGCTCCAGCCGGTTGAAGATCACCCGGGCCACCTTGCCCATGTCGGCCTTGGTCGCGGCCTCCGCCTGGACGATGCTCGCGATGGTGACCGCCTGGTAGACGTTCATCGCGTTGCGCTGGGCGCCGGCGGCGATCGGCGCGCGGTTGAACTTCTTGTCGGCCGTGTCGACCATGAGCGCCAGCAGCTTCTCCGGGGTCGCGTTCTCGCTCAGCGGATACGTCGCCGGGAAGAGGTAGCCCTCGGGGTTCCCCTCGGCGTCGTTCGGCAGCTTCAGGTCGGCCTTGCCGAGGGACTTCCTGGTGGTGCCCGCGGGCAGGGCGAGGGCCTTGTCGACGGCGGCGTACACCTGGCTCGCACGCCAGCCCTCCGGAATGACCAGCGTGGCCGGCCTGGTCTGCTCGGCGCCGCGCAGCATCAGCAGCGGCACCGCCACGACGGTGCCCGCCACGACGGCCCCGGTCGCGATGAGGACGACACGGCCCCGGCGCGTCAGCCGGATCGTGCCCCGTGAGCCCTTCGTGCTCCGTGGTGGAGTGTTGGTCTGCATGCGGGCACGGTAACCCGCATACCGGCACAAACCCGGCATATCTTCACTTTGTCGGCTCGAGTTGGGCATCCCGGCGTACAAGCGCCGCGTACCGCCCGTCCCGCTCCAACAGCTCCTCGTGCGTGCCCCGTTCGACGGCCCGGCCGCAGTCCAGGACCACGATCTGGTCGGCACCGCGCACGGTGGACAGCCGGTGGGCGATGGTGAGGGTGGTCCGGTTGGCGGACAGCGCGTCGATGGCCTCCTGGACGGCGGCCTCGGTGCGGATGTCCAGGGCGCTGGTGGCCTCGTCGAGGATGAGGACCGGCGGATCGCGCAGGATGGTGCGGGCGAGGGCCAGCCGCTGTTTCTCGCCGCCGGAGAAACGGTGGCCGCGCTCGCCCACGACCGTGTCGTACCCGTCGGGCAGGGACACGATGTGGTCGTGGATCTGCGCCGCCCTGGCCGCCGCGTACAGCTCCTCGTCCGTGGCGTCGGGCTTGGCGAAGCGCAGGTTGTCGGCGACGGAGGCGTGGAAGAGGTACGTCTCCTGCGACACGACGCCGACCGCCCGGGCCAGGGTGTCGAAGTCGAGGTCGCGGACGTCGACCCCGTCCAGGGTGACGCGCCCGCCCGTCACGTCGTACAGCCGCGGCACCAGGTAACCGAGCGTGGACTTGCCGGCGCCGGTGGGGCCGACGACCGCGAGGCTGCCGCCGGCGGGGATCGTGAGGTCGACGCCGTCGAGGATCGGGCGGGCGCCGTCCTGCTGGGCGCCGTAGTGGAAGGTGACGTTCTCGAAGCGGACCTCGCCCTTGATCCGGTCGAGGCGCACCGGGTTCTCGCGCTCGGTGATGTCGATCGGCAGGTCCAGGTACTCGAAGATGCGCTGGAACAGCGCGAGCGAGGTCTGGATCTGGACACCGGTGGACAGCAGGCTCACGGCCGGGCGGAACAGGCCCTGCTGGAGCGAGACGAAGGCGACGATCGTGCCGATCGAGACCTGCGGGCCGCCCAGCTGGAGGGCCAGGCCGGCGGTCCAGTAGATGACGGCGGGCAGGGCGGCCATGACGATGGTGATGACGGCCATGCGCCACCGCCCGGCCATGTTGGAGCGCACCTCCAGGTCGACCAGCCGCTCCGACTCCTCGGCGAAGGAACGCGTCAGCGAGTCGGACCGCCCCATCGTGCGGCCCAGCAGGATGCCGCTGACGGACAGCGACTCGGTGACCGTGGCGGCCATCGCGGCCATCTGCTTCTGGCGCTGGGTGGTGATCTTCCTGCGCTCGTCGCCGACGCGTCGGCTGATCCACACGAACACCGGCAGCAGGAGCAGCGAGACCACCGTCAGCCGCCAGTCCAGGGCGATCATCGCGACGATCGTGGCGATCACGCTGGTGGCGTTGGAGACGAGCGAGGTGGCGGTGGAGGTGACGGTGGCCTGCATGCCGCCGATGTCGTTGGCGATGCGGGACTGCACCTCGCCCGTGCGGGTTCTGGTGAAGAACGCGAGCGACATGCGCTGGAGGCGGCCGTAGACGGCGGTACGCAGATCGTGCATGACGCGCTGGCCGACCGTCGTGGAGATCAGGGTCTGCAGCACGCCGAAGACGCTGTTGAGGACAGCGCTGAGGATCATGCCGAGGGCGAGCAGGGTGAGCAGGCCCGTGCGGCCCTCGGGGATCGCGACGTCCAGGATCTCCTTCAGCAGGAACGGCGTGGCGACGGAGACCAGCGACGCGGCGCCGACGAGCAGTCCGACGATCGCGAGCCGGCCCCGGTAGGGCCGGAAGAGACGCAGGATACGGCGCACCTGCCGGGGTTGCTGCTCGGCTCCGGCGGGCGGGGTCCAGGTGGGGTGGTGGTCGGGGTGCATGGGCTCCTTCGGGGCGGGTCGGCCGGGCAGGATGGCTCCGCGGGCTGCCGGAGCCTAGCTCATTGTTACCTGCACTCACAATGAACGGCGTCCTGATATTGTTCCCGCATGACCACCCCCGACCCCGACGGCCTGCTCGCCGAGCAGTTGCTGCGGCTGACCCGCCGGGTGCACCGCATCCAGAAACGCCACCTGGAGGGGCGCGAGCTCGGCATCACCCCGGCGCAGTCCCGGCTGCTGCGCACCCTCGCGCACTACGGCTCGCCGCCCCGCATGGCCGACCTGGCCGAGCGGCTGGAGGTGGTGCCGCGGGCCGTGACGACACTGGTCGACGCGCTGGAGGCGAGCGGCAAGGTACGCCGGGTCCCGGACCCGGCCAACCGCCGGGTGATCCGCATCGAGCTCACGGACGACGGCCGCGGTGCTCTGCGCACACTCCGGGCCGTCCGCCGGTCCGCCGCGGAGGAGATCCTGGCACCGCTGACGCCGGAGCAGCGGCAGGTGCTCGGGGGGCTGCTGGACACCCTGATCGACGGGGAGCCGGTGCGGTCCTGCTGAGGCGGGCCGTAGCCGTCCCGCCCTAGGCTCTGCGCATGATCGCCGCTCTGCAGTGCGTCGTACTCGACTGCCCCGACCCGCTGGAACTCGCCGGCTTCTACCAGTCGCTTCTCGGCGGCGCCGTCAACCAGCCGGACCGGCGCTGGTCGGTGGGCGAGGACTGGGCGACGCTGCACACGCCGTCCGGTCTGGTCCTGGCGTTCCAGCGCGTGGCGGAGCACCGGCCGCCGCGGTGGCCGGACCCGGCCCGTCCGCAGCAGTTCCACCTGGACTTCGGCGTCCCGGACCTGGACCGCACGCAGGAGCGGGTCCTGGCCGCCGGAGCCCGCGTGCTGGACGCCGGCGCACCGGACCGGAGCTGGCGTGTCTACGCCGATCCCGCGGGCCACCCGTTCTGCCTCGTGCGTCACTGAACACGCCAGGGGACGCCTTCTCGCGGCCGGGACGGCCAGGGTCTGTCGACGCCGGAATGATCCGGACGACAGCCCCTAGGCCTTCAGATCCGCCCTGTCCCCCATCACCACCACCGGATGCCGCGCGGGGTCCAGCGTGCGCAGCAGGTACTCCATCGCCGGCTCGGGCAGGCTGACGCAGGCCGAGGTGCCGCTGCCGTGGTCCAGGTGCAGCCAGATGCCGCCGCCCTTGCGCCGGCCCAGGGGGCGGGTCGGGTCGTTGGGTGGGGTGCCCTTGACGCGGTTGTAGTCGATGGCGATGGCGTAGTCGAAGTCGTGCCAGTAGGACTTCGCCCACCACCGCGGCGCGGCGAACGCGGCGGAGCGCGTGTACGGCAGCTTCGCGCCCGGGTCCGGCAGCACACCGCCCGCGTCGCTGAGGGTGAACACGCCCACGGGGCTGCGGTGGTCGCCCTCGTGGTGGTCGGTGGTCCAGCCCTTCCTGCCGTTGTGCGCGGCCCAGCCGCGGACCCGGTGCCAGGTGGCGCCGTGCCGGGCGTACAGCACGACCGTCGAGGTGGCGGAGTTCCTGCCGTCACCGTAGACCGCGACGACCTGGCGGGTGCCGGACGGGATCCGCCGCTGCAACCGGTCGCCCACGCCGGGGATGCGGGTCGCGCCGGACGCGGCCGGGCGGGTGGGGGCGGCGCCGGCACCGGATCCGGGGCCGCCGTGTCCGGCACCGCCGCAGGCCGTCAGGGCCACCGGAAGGGACGCGAGGACCGCCAGCGCGGCCCTCGCCCGTCGTGCAGCACCACTTCGCATCGCCCCATCGTCGCATCAGGTCCGGGCCGGATCGGCACGCGGCGTGCGCCGGCGCGAGGCCAGCCGGTTCTGTGCGGTGGCGTGGAAAACCGTTTGCGTCCCACCGCTCGGCGACGCCAACCTGACACGGTTCGCAGGGCCGTTCGCGGTCGTCACCGCGCTGTCCGCCCCCGCCTTCTCCTCTCCCCGTTCGACCCCTGACACGAGCCAACGAGCCACTGGGACGTCATGCAGATCCAGGACCTTCCCTTTTCCGACCCCGGAGTGCCGGACGCGCGCTCGGGCCCCCGATTCCTGTGGTGGCTCTTCCGGAACCAGCTGGGCGGACAGCTCACGTCGCTGGCCTGGGGGCTGCTGCACTTCGTCTCCGTCGCCGCCCTGCCGTTCTGTGTCGGTCTCGCCGTCCAGGCGGTCGTCGACCGCTCCGGCACCCGGCTTGCCCTGGTGGGCGGGCTGCTGGTGCTGTGCGGTGCCGCCATCGCGCTCGGCGACACCTTCCTGCACCGCGCCGCCGTCACCAACTGGATCACCGCCGCGGCCCGCGTGCAGCAGCTGCTGGCCCGCAAGGCCGCCCTGCTCGGCTCGGCGCTGACCCGGCGCGTGGCAGCCGGTGAGGTGGTGGCCGTCTCCACCGGCGACGTCGAGAAGATCGGCTGGTTCGTCGAGGCCCTGTCCCGGTTCACCGCGGCGGCGCTCACCGTGGTGGTGGCCTGCGTGGGACTGGTCGTCTACCAGCCCGCGCTCGGCGTGGTCGTCGCCCTGGGCCTGCCCGTGCTGGCGCTCGCCGTGCTGCCGCTGCTGCCGCGTGCGACCCGGCGCGCCGACATCCAGCGCGAGAAGGCCGGACGCGCCACCGAACTCGCCTCCGACACCGTCGCCGGTCTGCGCGTGCTGCGCGGCATCGGCGGGGAGGACCTGTTCCTCGACCGCTACCGCCGCGCCTCGCAGGAGGTCCGCCACGCAGCCGTCCGCAGCGCCCGGATGTGGTCCCTGATCTCCGCCATCCAGGTGCTGCTGCCCGGGCTGCTGCTCATCGCGGTCGTCTGGCACGGCGTCCACCTGGCCCGCCAGGGCCGGGTCGCCGTCGGCGAACTGGTCACCGTCTACAGCTCGGTGATGATCCTGACCTATCCACTGCGGCACTTCGAAGAGATCGCCATGGCCTACTCCTTCTCCAAGCCCTCGGCCCGGCGGGCCGCGGGCGTGCTGGCGCTGGAGCGGGCGACCGACGCCGGGGGCTCGCGCACGGCCGGCCTTCCCGCAGGCGACCTGTACGACCCGGCCACCGGGTTGCTGGCGCCCGCCGGCCGGTTCACCGCCGTGGTCTGCGGCGACCCCGACCTGGGCGGACGGCTCGCGGAACGGCTCGGCGGCCACCCCGCCGAGGAGGGGCCGTCGGTGCTGCTGGGCGGCGTACCGCTCGACGAGCTGCCGCTGGAGTCCGCCCGTACGGCCGTCCTCGTGCAGGACAAGGACCCGGTGCTGCTGTCGGGCACCCTGCGCGACCTGCTCGACGTCCCCGCCTCGGGCGATGTCGAGGCGCGCGAGGCCCTGGCGGCCGCCCAGTGCGACGACGTGCTGGCCGCGCTGGCGCAGGGCTCGCTCGACGCGCAGGACCCGCTGGACGCGCGGATCACCGAGCGCGGCCGGTCCCTGTCCGGCGGCCAGCGCCAGCGGCTCGCCCTGGCCCGGTCGCTGATCACGGACCCGGAGGTACTGGTCCTGGACGAGCCGACCTCGGCCGTCGACTCGCACACCGAGGCACGCATCGCCCAGGGCGTACGGGACCTACGCGCCGGGCGCACGACCGTGGTGTTCACCTCCTCCCCGCTGCTGCTCGACCGCGCGGACCGGGTGGTGTTCCTGCACGACGGCGAGGCCGTGGCGGTCGGCACACACCGCGAACTGCTGCGCACCGAACCCCGGTACCGGGCGGTGGTGACGCGCGAGACCGACGACGAGGCCCCGTCCGGCGGGCGCGCCGCGCGCGGCGACGTACTGGAGCTGGACGAGACCGTCCTGGACCTGGAAGAGATCGAGGAGACAGCATGATCGGCGTGGCGCCCCCGGCGTACGACCCGGCGGCCCCGACGACGGCCGGCACCCTGCCGGTCGGCGCGCCCGCGACCGTACGCGCCTACGTGGCCGAACTGCTGCGCCGGCACCGCCGGGCCTTCGTGCTGCTGGTCACCGTGAACACGCTGGCCGTCATCGCCTCGATGGCGGGCCCGTACCTGCTGGGCGGGCTGGTGGAGCGGGTGTCCGACGGCGCGCGGGAGCTGCACCTGGAGCTGACCGCGGGGCTGTTCCTCGCCGCTCTGGCCGTCCAGGCCGTGTTCGTGCGGCAGGTACGGCTGCGCGGCGCGATGCTCGGCGAGCAGATGCTGGCCGACCTGCGCGAGGACTTCCTCGTACGGTCGGTCGGGCTGCCGCCGGGCGTGCTGGAGCGGGCCGGGACCGGCGATCTGCTGTCGCGGATCACCACGGACATCGACCGTCTGGCCAACGCGATGCGCGAGGCCGTGCCCCAGCTGGCGATCGGCGTGGTGTGGGCCGGGCTGCTGCTGGGCGGCCTGGTGGTGACGGCGCCGCCGCTCGCGCCCGCGGTGCTGCTCGCCGTGCCGCTGCTGGTGATCGGCTGCCGCTGGTACTTCCGGCGGGCGCCCGCCGCGTACCGCTCGGAGGCCGCCGGATACGCCTCCGTGGCCGCGGCGCTCGCCGAGACCGTGGACGCCGGCCGCACCGTCGAGGCCCACCGTCTCGGCGAGCGCCGCGTCGCCCTGTCCGAGCAGCGGATCCGGGAGTGGACGGCCTGGGAGCGCTACACGCTCTGGCTGCGGTCGGTGCTCTTCCCCGTCATCACCGCCACCCATGTGACGGTGCTCGGCTCGGTGCTGATGATCGGCGGCGCGTTCGTCCTGCACGGCTGGATCGGCGTCGGCCAGCTGACGACGGCCGCGCTCATCGCCCAGATGCTGGTCGACCCGGTGGGTCTGATCCTGCGGTGGTACGACGAGCTCCAGGTGGCGCAGGTGTCCCTGGCCCGGCTGGTCGGCGTCCGCGACATCGAACCGGACGCCGGTGATCCGCAGCTGGCACCCGACGGGCGCCAGGTGCACGCCGACCGGGTGCGGTTCGGCTACCGGGAGGGCGTGGACGTCCTGCGCGAGGTGACCCTGGAGGTGGCGCCGGGCACCCGGCTGGCGCTGGTCGGGCCGTCCGGCGCGGGCAAGTCCACCCTGGGCCGGCTGCTCGCCGGCATCTACGCGCCCCGGGAGGGCCGGGTCACCCTTGGCAGCGCCGAGCTGTCCCGGATGACCGCGGAACGGGTCCGCTCCCATGTGGCCCTCGTCAACCAGGAGCACCACGTCTTCGTGGGCTCCCTGCGCGACAACCTGCTGCTGGCCCGCACCGGCGCCACCGACGCCGAGCTGTGGGCGGCGCTGGGCGCGGTCGACGCGGACGGCTGGGCCCGGGCCCTCGACGACGGCCTGGACACCGAGGTCGGCTCGGGCGCGGTGGCCCTCACCCCGGCGCAGGCCCAGCAGATCGCGCTGGCCCGCCTGGTACTGGCCGACCCGCACACCCTGGTCCTGGATGAAGCCACCTCCCTGCTCGACCCGCGGGCCGCCCGCCACCTGGAACGGTCCCTGGCCCGGGTCCTGGACGGCCGCACCGTCGTCGCCATCGCCCACCGCCTCCACACCGCCCACGACGCGGACGTCATCGCGGTCGTCGACAACGGCCGCATCAGTGAGCTGGGCAGCCACGACGAACTGGTCGCGGCGGACGGCGCGTACGCGGCCCTGTGGCGGTCGTGGCACGGCTGACCCGGGCGTCCGCTGCGGGCGGGGGGACTCCCCCTGGCCGGGGCAGGCCCGCACGGCCGTGGCCGGCCAGGCCGGCGCCTGGCGCCGGCCGGTGTCCGGCCCCGCCCGGACGGCGAACTGAGCGGGCACCCCGGAGAGCTGCGTGCCGTTGCGCGGTCCCGAAGCGGGGTGGAAGTCTGGAGTCAGGCACCGGCTCGGGGAACGCCCGGTGACCGCGCGGTTCAGCGACGGGTGGCGCCGGTGCCCCGTGCAGCGGCGGCCCGCTCGGCCGCCATGGCCGGGGGCCCGTCCCCACCCCCAGGAGGTATCCGTGAACAACGCCGGCGGATGGGGAGACGACGTCTACCAGCCCGATGCGTCCGACCAGCGGGAGGACACGGGCCTGCTCGACGCCGAGGACACCCTGGACTACGACGGTGTCGACGATCCGCTCGACCGGGGCTGGTCTCCTCCCGAGCGGCCCTGGGCCGTGGACCACGTCGGCGT
Source organism: Streptomyces sp. NPDC052682 (assembly GCF_040678435.1). NCBI lineage: Bacteria > Bacillati > Actinomycetota > Actinomycetes > Kitasatosporales > Streptomycetaceae > Streptomyces > Streptomyces sp. NPDC052682. Next base: position 249,696 of record NZ_JBFATS010000009.1, read on the forward strand.
GACAGCGGCGGAGCGCCGGCTGGGCGAGACGCTGGACCAGCGGCTCGCCGAGGAGCTGCCGGAACCGGGCGTTCCGGACGGTGACGGTCTCGGCGACTGCGCGAGCACGGACGGCGAACTCCTGGACAACGAGGTCGGCGCGGTTCGCTCCGGCCGTCTGGTGGCACCCGACGAGGGGGCGCATGAGGACGAGGAGCCCGCGCTCGTCGCCCGGGACGTCGGCATCGACGGTGCGGCGGCCTCGGCCGAGGAGGCCGCGGTGCACATCGTCGACGAGGAGTCCCTGCCCGGCTGACGCCCACCCGCGCCCGACGCCGCCGAGCGAAGCCGGTCCACAGCCGGCCGAAGCCGTCCGAGGAGCATCCATGCAGCAGGAGAAGCACCCCGACTACCACCCCGTCGTCTTCCGTGACCGCGCCGCCGGATACGCCTTCCTGACCCGGTCCACCGCGACCAGCGACCAGACCATCGAGTGGGACGACGGCGAGACCTACCCGGTGGTGGACGTGGAGATCTCCTCGGAGAGCCACCCCTTCTACACGGGCAAGGCCCGGACGGTGGACTCGGAGGGCCGCGTCGCCCGATTCGAGCGCCGGTACGGCGGCGGGTCGCAGTAGGACGCCGGGAGCGAGGGCGCGGCCCGGCTCGCTCAGATCACGTTGAGCGCCGCCGCGCAGCCCACGCCGCCCAGCACCATGAACGCCGGCATCAGCACCCTCAGCTCGACCCAGCTGCCCGCCCGGAACCGCATGGCCTTCGGCGGCCCGACCGGATACCAGCGCTTGCGGCCCACGGGGATGGGCCACAGGATCGGGCAGCCCGAGACGGTCAGCGCGTCCCCGATGTCATGCACCAGCGCGCCCAGCACCACCGGCAGCCCCAGCCACAGGTACTCCTGCCCCGGCGCGGTGAACAGCCAGTGGGAGCCGTTGCCCGGCTTGTCCAGGATGCCGGCGAGGATCCACGCGGTGGCCGCGGCGAGCAGCCAGACCAGTACGTCGCTGCTGGAGCCGCGGGCAGCCCGCCACAGCAGACCCTCGATCGCCAGCACCATGTGCACGAACAGGACAGCCAGCACGCCCCAGCGGTCGCCGGTGATCGCCACGACCGAACTGCCCACGCCGATCAGGACGGCCCACAGCCAGGTGTGCGTGAGGGTGCGGTGCCCGCCGGAGCGACGCGGGTCGCCCTGCTTCTTCGTCGCTTTGTAGACGGCGTACGACAGCTTGTCGACTATCTCGCACAGCCAGCGCGACAGCGGTCCGAAGGCCCGCGAGATGGTCGCCGCCTTGTGGTCCAGGTCGGGGGCGAGGGCGGCGCCGGCACAGATCAGGGCACCGGCGACCAGGACCGGCCAGGGCATCTGATGCCCGGCCGCGGCTGCGGCCGCACCGACGCCGAGCCAGGCCGCGGCGCCCGAGAGTGAGTGTGCTGGTCCCATCATCGCCGTCGCCTGTTCCATTCCTCGTGTGCCGCTGTCCAGTTGACCGGGTGCGTTGACGCGCCGTCGGCGACACAGCGTAGCGTTCGCGATCTTCGTACCCGCATCCGATTCCCGGATCGGCCAGGAGGCCAGGCAAGATGGGTCCGTGACCCTCATCGATCAGCTGCCGCCGACCGCCGACCCCGACGACCTGTACGAGGCCTTCGAGTCGTGGGCCCAGGAGCGTGGTCTCACGCTCTACCCCCACCAGGAGGAGGCGCTGATCGAGGCGGTCTCGGGGGCGAACGTGATCGTGTCGACGCCCACCGGCTCCGGCAAGAGCATGATCGCGGCGGGCGCGCACTTCGCCGCGCTGGCCCGGGACGAGGTCACCTTCTACACCGCCCCGATCAAGGCGCTGGTGTCGGAGAAGTTCTTCGAGCTGTGCAAGCTGTTCGGCACGGAGAACGTCGGCATGCTCACCGGCGACGCCTCCGTCAACGCCGACGCCCCCGTCATCTGCTGCACCGCCGAGGTGCTGGCGTCGATCGCGCTGCGGGACGGCAAGCAGGCGGACGTCGGCCAGGTCGTCATGGACGAGTTCCACTTCTACGCGGAGCCGGACCGCGGCTGGGCGTGGCAGATCCCGCTGCTGGAGCTGCCGCAGGCGCAGTTCATCCTGATGTCGGCGACCCTCGGTGACGTGTCCTTCTTCGAGAAGGACCTCACGCGGCGCACCGGCCGCCCCACGGCGGTGGTCCGCTCGGCGACCCGCCCCGTGCCGCTCTCCTACGAGTACCGGTACACCCCGCTCACCGAGACGCTCACCGACCTCCTGGAGACCCGCCAGGCGCCGGTGTACATCGTGCACTTCACGCAGGCGCAGGCCGTGGAGCGAGCGCAGGCGCTGATGAGCATCAACATGTGCACGCGTGAGGAGAAGGACCGGATCGCCGAGCTGATCGGCAACTTCCGCTTCACCACGAAGTTCGGCCGCAACCTCTCCCGCTACGTCCGGCACGGCATCGGCGTCCACCACGCCGGCATGCTGCCCAAGTACCGGCGGCTGGTGGAGAAGCTAGCGCAGGCCGGTCTGCTGAAGGTGATCTGCGGCACGGACACGCTCGGCGTGGGCGTCAACGTCCCCATCCGCACGGTGCTGTTCACGGCCCTGACCAAGTACGACGGCAACCGCGTGCGCACGCTGCGGGCCCGGGAGTTCCACCAGATCGCGGGCCGGGCCGGCCGGGCGGGCTTCGACACGGCGGGGCTCGTCGTCGCCCAGGCGCCCGAGCACGTCATCGAGAACGAGAAGGCGCTGGCCAAGGCCGGTGACGACCCGAAGAAGCGGCGGAAGGTCGTCCGCAAAAAGGCGCCCGAGGGCTTCGTCGGGTGGACGGAGAAGACCTTCGAGAAGCTCATCGAGTCGGAGCCGGAGCCGCTGACGTCCCGCTTCCGCGTGACGCACACCATGCTGCTGTCGGTGATCGCCCGGCCCGGCAACGCCTTCGAGGCGATGCGCCGCCTGCTGGAGGACAACCACGAGCCGCGCAAGCAGCAGCTGCGGCACATCCGCCGGGCGATCGCGATCTACCGTTCCCTGCTGGACGGCGGGATCGTCGAGAAGCTGGACCAGCCGGACGCCGAAGGCCGCATCGTCCGCCTGACCGTCGACCTCCAGCAGGACTTCGCGCTCAACCAGCCGCTGTCCACCTTCGCGCTCGCCGCGTTCGAGCTGCTCGACCCGGAGTCGCCGTCGTACGCGCTGGACATGGTGTCCGTCGTGGAGTCGACGCTGGACGACCCGCGGCAGATCCTCGCCGCCCAGCAGAACAAGGCGCGCGGTGAGGCCGTGGCCGCGATGAAGGCGGACGGCGTCGAGTACGAGGAGCGCATGGAGCGCCTCCAGGACATCAGCTACCCCAAGCCCCTGGAGGAGCTGCTCTTCCACGCGTACAACACGTACCGCAAGAGCCATCCCTGGGTCGGCGACCATCCGCTGTCGCCGAAGTCGGTCGTGCGGGACATGTACGAGCGGGCACTGTCCTTCACGGAGTTGGTGTCCTTCTACGAGCTGGCCCGCACCGAGGGCATCGTGCTGCGCTACCTCGCCAGCGCCTACAAGGCCCTCGACCACACCGTCCCCGACGACCTCAAGTCGGAGGACCTGCAGGACCTGATCGAGTGGCTGGGCGAGATGGTGCGCCAGGTCGACTCCAGCCTGCTGGACGAGTGGGAGCAGCTCGCCAACCCGGAGGAGATGACCGCCGAGGAGGCCCAGGAGAAGGCCGACGAGGTCAAGCCGGTCACCACCAACGCGCGTGCCTTCCGTGTGCTGGTCCGCAACGCCCTGTTCCGCCGCGTCGAACTCGCCGCCCTCGACCAGGTCGAGGAGCTCGGCGAGATGGACGCCGAGTCCGGCTGGGACGCCGAGGCGTGGGGCGAGGCGATGGACAAGTACTGGGAGGAGTACGACGACCTCGGCACCGGCCCCGACGCCCGCGGCCCGAAGCTGCTCGTCATCACGGAGGAGCCGGAGAACGGGCTGTGGCGGGTCCGCCAGATCTTCGACGACCCGAACGGCGATCACGACTGGGGCATCAGCGCGGAGGTGGATCTCGCGGCCTCCGACGCGGAGGGCCGCGCGGTCGTCCGCGTCACCGACGTCGGCCAGCTGTGAGCAGCCGCCCCAGCCGCCCCACCGTGAGCACAGGAGCATCCCCGTCATGACGAACCCGGCCGAGAGGCTTGTCGATCTGCTCGACCTGGAGCAGATCGAGGTCAACATCTTCCGTGGCCGCAGCCCGCAGGAGTCCCTCCAGCGGGTCTTCGGCGGCCAGGTGGCGGGCCAGGCGCTGGTCGCCGCCGGGCGCACCACGGAGGGCGACCGCCCGGTGCACTCGCTGCACGCGTACTTCCTGCGCCCGGGCCGGCCGGGCGTGCCGATCGTGTACCAGGTCGAGCGGGTGCGGGACGGCCGGTCGTTCACGACCCGCCGGGTCACCGCCGTGCAGCAGGGCCGCAGGATCTTCAATCTCACCGCCTCCTTCCACAAGCCGGAACAGGGCAGCTTCGAGCACCAGCTGCCGCCCGCCCGCGAGGTCCCGGACCCCGAGTCCCTGCCGACCGTCACGGACGAGATCCGGGCGCACCTGGGCACGCTGCCCGAGCAGCTGGAGCGGATGGCCCGCCGCCAGCCCTTCGACATCCGCTACGTGGACCGGCTGCGCTGGAGCGCCGAGGAGGTCAAGGACGCCGAGCCCCGCAGCGCGGTGTGGATGCGCGCGGTCGGGCCGCTCGGCGACGATCCCCTCGTGCACACCTGCGCCCTGACCTACGCCAGCGACATGACCCTGCTGGACGCCGTGCGCATCCCGGTCGAGCCGCTGTGGGGGCCGCGGGGCTTCGACATGGCGTCGCTGGACCACGCCATGTGGTTCCACCGGCCGTTCCGGGCCGACGAGTGGCTGCTGTACGACCAGGAGTCGCCGATCGCGGTGGGCGGCAGGGGCCTGGCGCGCGGGCGGATCTACGACCGCGAGGGCCGGCTGGTCGTGTCGGTGGTGCAGGAGGGACTCTTCCGCCGGCTGGACTGACCGGCCACCGGCGCCCCTGCCGGCCCGGCGGGGCGGTTCACCCGCCTGGTGCGCGCTGTGGTCGCCGGGTCCGGCGGCCACAGCGACGGGACCGCGCCCCCGAGCCCGGTCCCCGGGGAGCGCGACGTGGCACCGGGGCTCTACCTGGTGTTGACGGTGGCCGTCTCGCCCGGCATGCGCGGTGCCTGAACGCCCGGCCCACGACCGGCGAAGCGCATGACGGCGAACGCGCCCAGGTACAGCGCGGCGACCACCAGCAGCAGAGCCTGGTAGCCCGTCACCAGTGCCAGGTACTCGAGCGCGCCCCCGGTCATGGCGCCCAGCAGGTTCGCTCCGAACGCGGATGTCGGGTCGGAGGCGGATGCGAGGCGGTCGGAGAAGATGAGGTTGGCGCAGAAGATGGGTGTGAAGGCCAGGGCGATCGCCGCGGCCAGCCGCCCGGCGAAGGGCAGCGAGAGCACGGCGTCCGCGGGGACGAGCCAGGCTACGGCGAGGGAGGCGAAGAGCAGCAGTTGCAGGAGCGTCTGGTTGACCCGCCGCAGCCTGCGCCGGACCTCGAGCGCCGCGAGGACAGCGAGCAGCACGCCGAAGAAGACCAGGGCGTTGACCAGCCAGGTCGTGCCGAAGTAGAGCGCGAAGCCGATCACGTTCTTCGTCTCGAGCAGCATGAAGGCCGCACCGAGCAGGAACATGTCGGCGTAGCGGAGCGTCCTGCGGATGCGCACCCCGGCCAGGCGCACGGACAACAGTGCCACCAGCAGGATCGCGCCCAGCGCGCCCAGGTACAGCGTGGGGATGTTCCGGTGGAGCAGATACGGGAAGGGGTGGTCGTCGGTCGCGGCCGCCGGGACGGCGCCGCTCGCCTGCCAGGTCTTCTCGCAGCTCTGGTCGGCGGTCGTCATCCCCGACACCAGCACGGCCGCGTTCTTCTTGAACGTCGTCATGCAGGGCGCGTGACCGTAGACGTCTTCGAGTGACCCGGCGAAACGGTCGACCAGCCAGTCCTTGCGGTAGTAGTTGTACATGGCGAACGCGCCGTGCGGGGCAAGGTGGTCGCGCGCGGCCTCGAACGCCTGCCGGGTGAACAGATAGCTCTCCAGGCGCAGGTTGCTCGCGCCGGACACCAGCGTCAGCGAGTCCGGCAGCGCGAGAACGACCAGGTCGTACTTGGCGTCGGTGCGCTCCAGGAAGGCCCGCCCGTCGTCGATGTGCACGTGCACGCGGGGGTCGTCGTACGGTCTGGCGGGATGCCGCTGGGCGCCGATCTCCTGCAGCCGGGGGTCGATCTCGACGGCGTCCACGCGCTCCGCTCCGTGCGCCAGCGCCACCGCGACGTCGTTGCCGTTGCCGGCCCCGATGACCAGCACCCGCTTGTGCGGATTGCCGGGGGTCTGGTCGTACGCCTTGCGGTAGGGCGAGTTCTCCCGCATCAGCACCGCCAGCGGAGCGGTGCTCTGGTGCGGGACGCCGTTGGCCGAGATGTACCAGGTCCGGGTCGCGGACGGCGCGGCCTTGACCTCGATCTTGTAGTAGGGCGACCAGGAGATGCCGGCCGTCGCCGTCTCCAGGAAGAGCGCGGCGACCATGGCCACCAGGGGGATGCCGTACCAGAGGGTGTTGCGCCGTCCCCCGAGGATCAGCAGGGCCACCGCGGCGAGCACACCCCAGACGACCGACGGGGCCCGCAGCCAGGACAGCACCGCGAAGGACACCGAACCCGTGATGCTGCCGAGCAGGTCGTAGCGGTAGGCATCGAGCGAGGGAAGCTGACGGAAGAGATCGGCTGTGATCTTTCCGATGCCCGCCATGATCAGCGCGGTCAGCAGGAAGATGGCCGGCAGTGTCACCCACTCGGGCAGTCCGGTCGTCTTCACGGCCGTGAAGTAGATGACCTCCGCGCTGCTCTGACGCACCTGCACCGGGTACTCCCGCACCAGGACGACGAGGAGCGCGAGAGGGACCGGTGTCCAGCGTTTGAGCCACTGTCCGCGCGCGGCGGGGATCAGGAACCCGATGCCGATGCCGAGGAACGATCCCAGCAGGATGAAGTTCGAGAAGTAACTGAGGTGGACGACGTTGGCGCCCGCCCACCTGATCAGCGCCAGCTCGACGAAGAGCATGGTCGTGCTGGCCAGCACCAGCTTCCAGCGCACTTGCACCATTTTTTCGGTTTGCCCGGTTTCGGACGTCTTCATGCGGATGTACGGTGCCAGGTGCGGCGCGGGGAATCGAGGTGCCGTGCCGGTGCGACCCGCGGTCCGATCGGCTGGTCGTGCCGACGGAGCACGGGAACGCTGCGGCGAGCCGCGCCGGGCTGATCTTCTGACCGCTTCGGTGCGCAAGACGGCGCCCGGCCCGGCGGCCACCCCGGGTGGTTCGATCTCGCGGCGCGGACACCCGGCGACGTGCCGCCGATGGCGGGCGGATTGCGCGCTGCGTACGGAGCACGCCGCGCGGGGGCCGAACCTGACGGGGCCGGAGCCGGCTGGTCACGAGGCACCGCGCCGAAGCCGGCCCAGCAGGCCGCGCGGACGCGGAGTCTCCCGCCGTGCGGGCCGCTCGCCTTCGGGACGCGGTGGTGGCACGGTCCGCTCCGGTCCCGGCCGCAGGGCCCGGGCCTCCTCGACCGTCCGGGCCAGGTCGGCGCGGAGCCAGGCGATCTCGTCCGGCTCGTCGGCCGTCATGAGCGTCTCGCCGAGCTCCGCGGCCGGCGAGCCGGGCGCGCCGTGCACCGGAAGCGGGGGCCGGAGCCGGTCCAGCCGGGCGCGTTCCTCCCTGTCTCGTACGACGTCCGTCACGTCGGCGGGGTCGAGCAGACAGGCCACCGCCGCCGCCCGTGCCCAGGGATCGTCCCCGGCCTGCCGCAGCAGGAAGCCGAGGTGACGCACTCGCCAGTTGCGGGGCCTGCGGTCCTGCCCGGCTTCCTCCTGCCTGCGCAGTTCCGCGGGCATGCGGCCGTTCAGCAGGGGCGCGTTGCCCGGGTCGGACGCGAACTGCCGTAGTTCCTCGGCCAGATACAGCCAGATGATCGTCCGGTAGCGGTTCAGGTAGAAGCGCACGGGGACGATCCGGCCAAGGCGGGCCAGGCGCGTGAACCTGGTGGGCGTCACGCCGACGAGCTCGGCGCCTTCCTTGCTGCCCATGGTCCTCACGCGCTCGCGCAGCTCCTCCGCCAGGCCCTCCGTGGCCCGCAGACGGTCGAGCTCGGCGCGGGCGACGCGTCCGCTCCCGCCTCCCTCGTCGGGGACGGTGCGGATGAGTCCGAGGTTCACGGCGAGATCGAACTCGCCGCGCTTGAGGCCCAGTTCCCGCGCGGCCCGGCTCGGTGCGCAGGGACGGTGGCCGGGTGGCGTGGTGACGGTGCCGGTCATGGTCGGTCTCCCCCGTGGAGTCGGCGGCTGACGCCCGGTGCGTTCGCCGTGGAAAGACCGTAGCCGGTTCGGCGGATCTCGTGGCGAGCCTGTGGATAACTCCACGGGAGAAGGAGAAAGCGCAGGTCACAGGCCTGGGTCGGGTGTCCGTCCGGGGCGGCGGGCCTCCACGTCGAGATGCTCGCCGACCCGGTTGACCAGCAGTGTCATCTCGTACGCGATCTGCCCGATGTCGGCCTCGGCTCCGCTCAGGACGCACAGACAGCTGCTGGTGCCGGCCGCGGTGACGAAGAGCACCGCGTCGTCGAACTCGATCATCGTCTGACGCACCCCGCCCGCGCCGAAGTGGCGTCCCGAGCCCTTGGCCAGGCTGTGCAGTCCGGACGACACGGCGGCCAGGTGCTCGGCGTCCTCGCGTCGCAGTCCCGTGCTCGCCCCCGTCACCAGACCGTCGTTGGACAGGATCAGCGCGTGCCGCACGTGTTCCACGCGCTGGGTCAGATCGTCCAGCAGCCAGTCGAGTCCCTGGTTCTGCGCCATGTCGCGGTCTCCCCGTGTTCTCCCCGTATGTGTCACCTCACGGCCGCGGACGGCCGGAGGATCTCCACGCCAGCCTTCCCCACGACCGCACCGCGGGCAAGGAGGATGGAGGCATGGCACAGAAGATGACCGAAGCGCAGTGGCGGGAGTTCGTCTCGTACGGGACCCGCACCGGAAAACTCGCCACCGTCCGCGCCGACGGCAGTCCGCACGTGACCCCGGTCTGGTTCCTGCTCGACGGGGACGAGGTGGTGTTCAACACCGGTGAGCGAAGCGTGAAGGGGCGCAATCTGGCCAGGGACGGCCGGGTCGCCCTGTGCGTGGACGACGACCGGCCACCGTTCGACTTCGTGATACTGCGGGGCCGCGCCCGTATCTCGCAGGACCTCGACGAGGTGCGGCACTGGGCCACCCGGATCGCGGCCCGGTACATGGGCGAGGACCGCGCCGAGGAGTTCGGCGCCCGCAACGGGGTGCCGGGCGAAGTCCTCGTCCGCGTCACCATCGACAAGGTCCTCGCGGAGAAGGGCGTTTCCGACTGAGGCCGAGGGCCGTGCTCATCCCACCGAGTCGAGCAGCCGGGCGGTGTGCATCCGCCCGGCGTACTCGACGAGCCGGATGAGGACCTCCTTCCCGGAGTCGCGGTCGCGCGCGTCGCACAGCACCACGGGCGTGCCCTCGTCGAGGTCGAGGGCCCGGGAGACGTCCTGCGCTGCGAAGCGCCGGGCGCCGGGGAAGCAGTTGACGGCCACCACGAACGGGATGCGCCGGTGCTCGAAGTAGTCGACCGCCGGGAAGCAGTCCTCCATCCGCCGGGTGTCCGCCAGGACCACCGCGCCGAGGGCTCCTTGCGCCAACTCGTCCCACAGGAACCAGAAGCGGTCCTGGCCGGGCGTGCCGAACAGGTACAGGGACAGGCCGGAGCGGATCGTGATGCGGCCGAAGTCCATGGCGACGGTGGTCGTCACCTTGTGGTCCACTCCGTCGGTGTCGTCCACGGACTGGCCCGCTTCGCTGAGCAGTTCCTCGGTGCGCAGCGGCCGGATCTCGCTGACCGCGCCGACCAGGGTGGTCTTGCCCACGCCGAACCCGCCGGCGACCAGAATCTTCAACGCCAGGGCGGTGCTCTCGCCGTCCTGGGCGTCGGGGTGCTCGCAGACCATGGATCACTTCTCTCGGGAGTGGCGGTACGTTCTGTTACGGCCCTCTACAGCGCCCGCAGTCCCGCGATGACCTCGCGCAGGATCCGTTCGTCGGGCAGGTGGGCGGGCGGTACAGGGCGGCTGACGGTGACGCGGCCGAGTTGGAGGAGGTCGCCGAGCAGCACCCGGACGACGCCGACGGGCAGGTCCGCGCCCGCGGCGAGTTCGGCGACCGACTGGGTCTCCGCGCGGCACAGCTTCAGCAGGGCCAGGTGCTCGGGCCCGAGCGCGCTGTCGTCGGCTCCGGCAGCGGCCTGGTTCAGGGTGACGAGCGCGATCAGGTCGAAGCGGACCCCGGTGGGGCCCGGCCGGGTGCGGCCGCCCGTCATGGCGTACGGGCGGACGAGGGGCCCGGCCTCGTGGTCGTACCACTGGCTGCCCTGCTCGCGCGGAACAGCGGTCGTCGCCCCGCTCCTGTGCTCCTCGGTCATGTCCGCGGCCCGTCTTCGTGTCTCATCCGGCGGTGGGCGGCCGCGTGCCGAGGCGCGGCGGCGCGTCGAGGTGCTCGCCGACACGTTTGACCAGCCGCGCCATCTCGTAGGCCACCAGGCCGATGTCGGCGGTGACGGCGGTGAGCAGGGCGAGGCAGGATCCGTCACCGGCGGCGGCCACGAACAGGAAACCGTCGTCCATCTCGACCATGGTCTGGCGTACGCCGCCGGCTCCGAAGTGCCGGCCCGCCCCCTTGGCGAGGCTGTTGAAGCCGGAGGCGACGGCGGCGAGGTGTTCGGCGTCCTCACGCCCGAGGTCGCTGGAGGCCCCCGTGGCGAGTCCGTCGTTGGACAGCACCACGGCATGCCGTACGTCGTGGACGCGCAGGACCAGGTCGTCCAGCAGCCAGTCGAGCTCACCCGACCTGCCCCGCTCTCGGCTTCGCTCGCGCGGGGGCACCTCCGTGGCGCTCCTCATGCTCGGGTCCTGGATCATGCGGGCTCTCCTTCGCTGCCGTCGCTGCCCGCCGCCGGGCCGGGCGTGGCCCCGCGGCCGGGTTGTCTGCCGCCGCCGCGCGCCCAGCCGTCGCGGTAGGCCGCCATGCGGTCCCGTACGAGTTCGGGGGTGCGTTCCTCGTCGCGGTGGGGCGCGGACGCGGGCGGAGGGTCCTCGGGCCGGCCGTCGCGCAGTTGGGGCGCGAGGCTGGCCTGGCGTACGCGGCGCGGGAGGTCGTCGGAGCCCTGGGGTTCGTCCTGAAGGCGGTGCAGGCGCAAGGTGGCGACTCCTGGGGGTGGGCTCTGGGGGGCGGTGTGCGCCGCGGCCGGTACCGGGGCCGCCGGCGCGCGCCGGTCGGCCTGCGCCGGGACGGCCTCCTGGTACGGCTCGTCGCCGGGCACGCGCGCGTACGCGCGTTCCCCGGGCTGCGGTGCCTGGGCCGCGTGTCCGGGTGGGCGTGCGGCCGCGCCGCTGTGCAGCAGGGCGGTGGGCAGCAGGACGACCGCGGTGGTGCCGCCGTACGGCGAGGTCTTCAGATGCACCCTGATGGCGTGCCGGGCGGCGAGCCGGCTGACGACGAACAGGCCGAGCCGGTCGCTGTCGAACAGGTCGAGCGCCTCGGACTCGGCGATGCGGCGGTTGGCCTCGGCCAGGGTCTCCTTGCCCATGCCCAGTCCGCGGTCCTCGACCTCCAGGGCGTAGCCGTTGCCGACGGGTTCGCCGGTGACGCGCACGCGCGTGTGCGGGGGCGAGAACTGGGCGGCGTTCTCGATCAGTTCGGCCAGCAGATGGGTGAGGTCGGCGACGGCGGCGCCGAGCACGGAGGCCTCGGGCAGCTGCCGTACCTCCACGCGCGCGTAGTCCTCGACCTCGGAGACGGCCGCGCGGACCACGTCGGTCAGCGAGACGGGTGTGCGCCAGGCCCGGCCGGGGGCCGCGCCGGAGAGGATGATCAGGCTCTCGGCGTGGCGCCGCATCCGGGTGGTGAGGTGGTCGAGCCGGAACAGGTCGCTGAGTTCGCCGGGGTCCTCGGAGCGGCGTTCCATGCTGTCCAGGAGGCTCAGCTGGCGGTGGACGAGGATCTGGCTGCGCCGGGCCAGGTTGACGAACACCCCGGAGATGCCGCTCGCCAGCTCGGCGCGCTCCGCAGCGGCCCGCAGCGCGGCGCGGTGGACGGTGCCCAGGGCCTCGGCGACCTGCCCGGTCTCGTCCTCGGCGGGCGGTCCGGGCGGGGCCTCGGCGCGGACGTCGATCTCCTCCCCGGCACGCAGCTTCCGCATGGCTTCGGGGAGTTTGCGCCGGGCGATCTCCAGGGCGCTGTTGCGCAGGCTCACCAGCTCGATCACCAGGCCGCGGCCGATGCGTACGGAGATGACCAGCGAGGCGGCGACGGCGGCGAGTCCGAGCAGCACGGCGGCGCCGGCCGGGGTGAGCAGACCCCGGGAGAACGGGTCGGCCCGGTCGGCGACCCCGCGTCCCGTGTCGTCCTCGATGGCGCGCATGCCGTCCTGGACGCGCGTGTGCGCGGTCGTCCAGGTGTCCTCGGGGACGGCGTCGACGGCGCGGGCGCCCGGGGCGGCCGCGAGGACCTTGTCCTCGACGGCGCCGAGGCTGTCGTGAGCGCCGCTGTCCACGAGGCTGTTCCAGGCGGCACGTTCGGTGCCGCGCAGGTCGGCGACGGCGGACTCGGTGAGGGTGCGGCGCAGCTCGACGGCGCCGGTGAACAGCCGCAGCCGCTCGCCGCTCAGGTTCCCCGCATGACGGGCACTGGCCAGCACCGCGTCCTCCCGGGCCAGCGCCTCGCCCGCGCGGGAGAACTCCACCAGCACGCGCGCGTCGGAGCCGAGATCGGCGTCCTGGACACCGGCGAGGGCGCCGCCCACCCCGAACGCCGTCGCGATGACCCGCGTGTACCGGTCGTACGTCTCCTCCCAGCCGACCCGGCGGTCCAGCACGGCGGTCCGCAGCGGGCGCAGCCGCTCCGCGCCGGTGACGAACGCCTCGAGCCGTGCGGCCACCGCGGCGGGCAGTTCCTCGCCGTCGGCGACGGTGTGATGGTCGCCGAGGCGGAGTCCGGCGACGGCCCGGTCCGTGCGCCGGGCGAGACTGCTCAGCTCGTCCGGCCGGGCGGCGGACGGGGCGGTCGCCCGGCGGACCGCGGCGGCGCGTTCGGCCTGAAGGGCGGTGACGGCGGCGCTGACGGGAGCGCGGACCAGGGCGTCCAGACGTTGCACCTGCCGCAGCCGGGAGACGTCCTGGGCGGTGGTGACGGTGGCGTACGCCCACAGGGCCAGCAGGGAGACGACCGGCACCATCAGCAGGCAGACGATCTTGGCGCGCACGGTGCGGGGGCGGATCCGCCGGCGCCACGCGCGCGTGGGAACCTCGCTCGGCGCGGTGTCGGGGCGGTCTTCGTCGGCCGGTGGTCCGGCGTGGGCCCGCCGGCCTCGCACGGCGGGCCGGGGCGGCGCCTCGCCGCCGGGGGTGCGGTTCCTACGGGGTGTGGGCATGGACTCCTCGCTCCGGAGTGGTTCGGGCCTGCCGACCGCAACTCGGGGCCGGGCCTAGGGGACGGCGGTCCCGGCCGTCCGCTGGGCCGAGGCGGACGCCGCGCGCTCCCCCGCCGTCGGCGACAGCGCGACGAAGGCGGAGGTCAGGAAGAGGTAGGACCCGAGACCCACGGCGAGGGGGAAGATGAACTGCATCGCCGTGGCCCCGGGCAGGGCCTGCCCGGAGGGTGTGACGCGCACGCTCACCGCGAACATCCCGGTGTAGTGCATGCTGCTGACGGCGGCGCCCATGATCAGGGAGGCGACGGTGACCGCGACGGGCGACTTGATGTGGAGCGCCGCCCACAGGGCCGCCGTCGCCGCGACGACGGCGATCAGCACGGACAACGCGACGAGGACCGGGTCGTAGCGCACGTCGCCGTGCAGGCGCACCGCCGCCATGCCGAGGTAGTGCATGCTGGCGACGCCGAGACCGGTGGTCAGGCCGCCCAGCAGCAGCGCCCGCCCGCGGTCGCGGCCGTAGCCGACGGCGAAGACGCCGGCGCAGACCACGAGCATGGCCACCAGCAGGCTGGCGAGGGTGAGCGGCACGTCGTAGCGGATGCCGGTGCCGCTGACGCTGAAGCCGAGCATGGCCACGAAGTGCATGGTCCAGATGCCGGTGCCGAGCGCGGAGGCGGCGGTGACGAGCCAGTTGCGACGCGCCCGCCCGGTGGCCGCGAGCGCCCGCACGGTGCAGCGCAGCCCGAGGGCGGCGCCGGTACAGGCCATCACGTACGACAGCACGGGGGTCAGCCACCCCAGGGCGGCGTGGTCCAGGTGTCCCATGGGCCCGGGACGCTAGCCCCGCCCCGGGCGCACAACGGGGGCGCGTTCGAAAGGTGTCGGAATATGACGCGGCGATGCACCGGAACGACCGCGTCAGGCTCGAACATGCGCGCAGAAGTGTCCATCGAACGGGTGCACCGCGTCGCCGGTATGTGTGCGGGATCATGCGGGCATGAGCGACGACCACACACGTGTGCAGGAGTTCTTCACCGCCCGCGCGGCCGACTGGGACAGCAGGTTCCCCGACGACGGTCCGGCCTACGCGGCGGCGGTCGCCGAGCTGGGGCTGCGCGCGGGGGACCGGGTGCTCGACGCGGGGTGCGGCACCGGACGTGCCCTGCCGCCGCTGCGGGCGGCCGTGGGGCCGTCAGGAGTGGTCGTGGGGGTGGATCTCACCCCGGCCATGCTGGAGCAGGCCGTGCGGGCCGGACGCGACCGCGCCGGGCGGCTGCTGCTCGCCGACGTGACGGCGCTGCCGCTGCGCAGCGAGTCGCTGGACGCGGTGTTCGGTGCGGGCCTCGTCTCCCACCTGCCGGACCCGGCCGAGAACCTGCGCGAGCTGGCACGTGTGGTGCGTCCCGGCGGCGTGCTGGCGCTGTTCCATCCCCTCGGCAGGGCGGCCCTGGCCGCACGGCAGGGCCGGCAGATCACCCCGGACGACCTGCGGGCCGAACCCCACCTCCGGCCACTGCTCGGGAGGTCGGGGTGGCACATGACGTCGTACGTCGACGAGGACACCCGCTTCCTGGCGCTGGCGGTACGCGAGGGCTGAGCACAGGCCGGGCGAACACCGCCGCCGGCCGTGGTGCGGACGCTGCTGGGCCCGCACCACGGCCCCCGGCGGCCTGACGTACCGGTTGAGGGCGGCCGATTCGCCCCGCCGAGTCCGGAAAACTGCAGCTCGGGTGCGCTGGTGAGGTCGTGACAAGCGGCTTCCGGGCGCACTAGGGTGCGCGCCGTTGGACGAACCATGGGGAGGCTGGGATGGCCGGGACCGACGAGGTCGCCGTCGCCGCCGAGGACGACGCGCTCTACGTGCTCACGGCGGTGCTGCTGACGCCGGCGAAGTTCCCGAGCGTGCTGGGCGACGACTATCCGGAGGCGTGCGCAGCGCTCGGCCTCCCGCCGCTCGCCGACGGGTACGGGCTGGTGCTCGGCCAGGACGGCGCCGGCGCGCGCTGGACCGTCGTCGTCGACGACGTCTCCCTGGTCGCCGTCGCGATCGCGTCGTGGGACTGCGGCATGGAGTACGACCTGTCGCCCGACGAGCGTACGGTCGTGGCCGCGCTGCCCGGCTGGCCCCTCGCCCTCGCCGTCGCCGCCCCGGGCGTGCCCGCGCCGCACGACCCGGACCCCCGGGAAGCCGGCCGGCCGCCCCTGACGCCGCCGGACACCACCACCTGGGGCCCCGCTCAGCGGCGTCTGGGAGCGGACGAGATCGCGCTGCAGTGGGCGATGTGGCGGGAACAGGTGGACGACACGGACTTCGTGCGGCCGGGTCCGCAGGCCGGGCCCTCGGACGGCCCTGGCGGCACGGACGGCGCGGACGGCGCGGACGGCGCCGCGCGGGAGGCGCCGACGGGCCACAGCGGGATTCGGCGCGTGCTCGCGGAGGCCCGCGCCTACCTCGACATCCCGCCGCCGCTGGGCAGGGTCCGGTCGTCCTTCGCGACGGGCGACGCCCGGACCCTGCGCGCCGACGGCCCGGGCTGGTCGCTGGTGGCCCGGACCGACGACATCGCGTTCGTGCTGCTCGACGAGGAACCGGGCGAGGTCCTGCCGGTGGGCCGGGGACCGGAACTGCCGGCTCTCCTGGAGGCCCTCGACAAGATGGCCGTGCGCCCCAGCTGACGCCGCCCGGCGGGTCACGTCCCGGGCGGCCCCGGGGCGACCAGCAGCGCGCCCATCGCGGTGTCCGGGTCGGCGTGGGCGCGCAGTTCCTCCAGTTCCGCGCGCCACTCCGCGGCCCACTCGGTGGCGCTGCCTCCCGCGTGCACCAGGCACAGTGCGTACAGGCCGCACACCGCTGTTCCGCGAGCGCGCAGGGTGCGTGCCGCGGCCAGGGCGGCCGTACGCACGCGTGGCCGCCGGAAGTCGGCCGGGGTATCCAAGAGGGACTCCGGCCGGCGTTGCGGCGCCGCTTCGCAGAGCCGCAACAGCCGGTCCCACCGGTGTTCCTCGTGCCGCCCCTGGCACACGGACTCCACAGCTGCCTGGACGCGTACCGGGACCGCGCGAGCAGTGAGGCGCGCGAATTGGGGCGTGGGATCTTGGGGCATAGGTTGACGGCATGGTGGAGGGGGCGAACTCCGCGGCGCAGACCATGCCGCAGGAGCAACAGAAAAGAGGGCGGCATGCCGCCCGGCGGAAGAGGAACAAAAGCGGGCTGGCTCGTTCGTCTTTGTTGATGGCTGTTGGCACGGTGGTGTCGCGGGCGACGGGGCTGATCCGTCAGGTGCTGCAGGCCGCGGCGCTGGGGACGGGGCTGCTGGCCAGTACGTACAACACGGCGAACACCGTGCCGACGAGCCTGTACACGCTACTGATCGGCGGCGCGCTCAATGCTGTGTTGGTGCCGCAGTTGGTGCGGGCCCGGGCCACAGAGCCCGACGGCGGGCAGGCCTACGAGCAGCGGCTGGTCACGCTCGTGGTGTGCGTGTTGGGCGTCGGGACGGCGCTGGCGGTAGGGGCAGCGCCGCAGATCGTGGGCCTGTATATGCGGGACACCCCGGACAGCCACGAGGCGTTCGAGCTGACGGTGACGTTCGCGCAGTTCCTACTGCCGCAGATCTTCTTCTATGGCCTGTTCAGCATCTACGGGCAGGTGCTGAACGCGCGTGAGGTTCGGCGCGATGATGTGGACCCCGGTGCTGAACAACATCGTGCTGGTCGGCATGTTCGCCGCCTATCTGGGGCTGATGACGGTGCCCGACCGGGTGGAGGACATCACCACTGCCCAGGTGCGCCTGTTGGCGATCGGGACGACCGCGGGCATCGCCGTCCAGGCACTGGCTCTGATCCCGTTCGCCCGGGCGGCCGGTTTCCGGTTCAGGCCGCGGTTTGACTGGCGGGGCACCGGCCTGGGCAAGAGCGTGCACGCAGCGAAGTGGACGCTGCTGTTCGTCCTGGCCAACCAGGTCTCCCTGACGGTGGTCACGAACTACGCCAACGCCGCCGACCAGGAGCTGCCGCAGGCCGGCGCGGGCTACTCCGCCTACACCTATGCGCAGACGATCTGGATGTTGCCGCAGTCGATCGTGACCGTGTCCCTGGTGACGGCGCTGCTGCCGCGCATGAGCCGGGCAGTCGCCGAGGGCCGCATTCCGGATCTGCGCGCGGACCTGTCCCGGGCGCTGCGGATCAGCGGCGTGGTCATCGTGCCCGCCGCCTTCCTCTTCCTCGCCCTGGGGCCCCAGATATCTTCGCTGCTCTTCGCCCACGGAGCAGCCGATGCCGCCTCGGCCCGCCCACTGGGCTACATGCTGCAGGCGTTCGGGCTCGGGCTCATCCCGTTCTCCGCCCAGTACCTGCTGCTGCGCGGCTTCTACGCCTTCGAGGACACCCGCACCCCGTTCTTCATGGCGTCCTGGATCGCAGGCGTGAACATCGCCCTGGCCACGGTCTGTCATGTGGCCCTGCCCGCCCGCTGGTCGGTGGTCGGCATGGCCGGGGCCTACAGCCTCTCCTATGTGGCCGGTCTCGCGCTCACCGCCTACCTGCTACGCAGAAAGATGGGGGGCCGGATCGACGACGGAGGTCTGCGCCGCACCTACGTGAAGCTGCTGTACGCCGCGTGCCCGGCTGCTGGGCTGGGCTGGGCCGCAGCGCGTGGGTGCGCTGGCCTGGGAGAGGGGACGTGGCCGACTGCTGTCGCCTTGACTGCCGGGGCGCTCGCGACAGCACTGGCGTATCTCCTTCTTGCCCGGTCGCTGAAAGTCACCGAGCTCCGTCGCCGGCCTGGGATGCGTTGAGTCCAGGCAAGCGATGGAAAGGGCGGATAAGAGCGCCGGCACCAGGCCGTGTTCTAGAAGGTGCTGGTTCGCTGGGTTGGCCGTCCGGGGAAGTGGCGGGCGGCCAGCCAGATGATGAGCTCGTTGGCGATCCGGTTGACGCTGCTATCCGTGTCGACCTTGTGTTCGCGTCGTGTGGTGTCGCGGCGGACGATCTCGTAGCCGCCTTCGTCGAGTACGGCCACGGAGGCGAACCAAGCGGGGTCGTCTTCGTCGGGCTGGATGACGATGAACGTGTTGTCCGTGTCGTTTAGTTCGCTGATGAGGTCGAACAGGGCGTCCTCGGACGGGTCGTCGATGTGGTGTCCGTTCTCGCTGTCGGCGCAGTAGTAGGTTGCCGCCACGATCCGTTCTCCCCTGTGCCGACGTGCTGCCGGGTTGCCGCCGCCAGCATGGCATGTGGCGCGGACAGCCTCCTGTGGTCACAGCCATTCATTGATCGCGGTGATGTGGACAGTGGCCTCGAAGCGGACGGCGAGTTTGTCGAATCGTGTGACCACCGCCCGGTTGCATTGGAGGCGGTTGATGCCGCACTCGACAGCGTGCCGGGCCTTGTAGTCCTCGCGGCCGAAGACCGGAGGGCGACCGCCGCAGTTTGCCACGGCCCGTACTCCGTCGGCAGATCCCGCCACGGGGCACCGGTTAACACCCGCCAGCGGATCCCGTCGATCAGTCTCCGCCGACACGGTGATGGCCTGCCGACCTGTGCAACAGGCAACAGCGTTTCCAGCACTGCAGCTGTATTGATCACAAGCGTTGTTGCTTGCGCCGGCCCGCTGGTCACGCTGCTGTTCGGCGCCGGGAGCCTCCGTCGAGACCGCTCAGTGACCTGGTGGCTGCCGTGGTGGTGGCCTGTGGGTGATCAGCCTGGCGACATTCCGCGCTCGACGTCGACGGCTGCGACCCGGCGGAACTCAGTCTTGTGCACGATCATGTTGGGGCAGGCCCGGCGCAGCGCTGTGATCACTGGTTGCATGTCGGCTGTGCTGTAGGGGGTGTTGTAGGTGGTGAACTGCGAACCGTCCACTCCGAGCCGCAGCACCAGCTCGTCCTCCTCCTTGTACCCGTCGTCCCAATCAGGCGGCACGTGGGAAAAGGAGATGCCGCCGACCTGTAGCGGACGAAGAGCGGTGACGGCGCTCAACGGGTAGGAACGGGTGCGCCCGTAACGCTGCCGCAGCAGCAGCCGCCCCTGCTCTCCCTGCCCCACTCGTATCTCAATGACCGAACGCCACAAGGAAATCCAGTCCCGAGCGGAATGGGCAATCCACACGAGGCTCACCATGCCGACCCCAAACGCCCAGTCCAGCGAGAAGAAGGCGAGCACGATGGCCAGCGGCCCGAGAACCAGTACGGGGATCCCTCCGCATTCGAAGAACCAGGGCTTCGGCCAGGCCCGCCAGCGGTACGCCCAGGCACTCTTCGTCGTCCTGCTCTCAGCACCTTCAGCCATGACCCCATCATGGGCATGCGGGACATGACCGACCAGCCCTCAACGGCCCGAGGTCGTAGCGCATCCCCATCTCCACTCGACCAGGGATCTCAACACTCAGCACTCCGCCGTCGCTGCCCTCGCCTCCAAGGACCTGCGCGTATCCCCAATCGGCGCGCTCGGCACCGTCAAGTTGCCTGGCGACCTCACCTGCCGCAGTGGTTTGAACAGCTCGGCTCCGGGCCGCTCCGGTTCGCCCTTGCGGGTTGGCCGCAGCAGCCGGATGCCGTGCCCGGCCAGCTGGTGCTCGACGTCGCGGCCGGAGTAGTCCCTGTCGCCGATCAAGGTCTGTCCGGGTTGGGTGACGAGGAGTTCCGGTTCGGCGTCGAGCAGTCCAGCAGCGTCTCGCGCTCCTCGGCTTTCGCTCCGGTCAGGGCGAAGGCGACGGGCAGCCTCTGGAGCGTGCACACCAGGTGCAGGCGCAGGCCCCGAAAGAAGCGGCTCTGGCTGGCGCACCTCAGTCAGGCGGGCAGCCCCCTCTGCCGTCCGCGGACCGGGCCGGGGCAGGCCCGGTCCGCGGACGGCAACAGCCCGGCTCCGGCGTACGGAACGGCCGGGCCGCTTCGGGGCGTCAGCGCCTCAGCGGCCGAGCTCCCTGCGGCGGACGCGGCGCAGCCTGCGCCGCTGGGACGGGTCGAGCGCGAGGTACGCGGCTGCCGGGACTCCGAGGACGATCAGGAGCGCGGCCCACCAGGGCAGCCAGATCAACAGGATGAGTCCGACCGCCACACCCCCCGCGGCGATCTTGGCATTGTTCGACATGAGTGTCGCCTCCTTCGCGGCCAGTGCCGCTGTCTGTCCTGAGAACGGGCCCGCGCCTGCGGCTGTTCCGGACGGCGACCCTGAGACGTCCCTGAGGTTCACCCCCGAGAGACCCCTGAGGCCTGCTTCTGCACAGTGACAGGCATCACAGCCTTCCGGCACCCGGCAAACCCTCTCGGTGCTGTACCCTCGGCGGCTCCGACTTACTAGTCAAATTTGAGGAATACACCATTCCCGTGCAGACCTCTTCCCCGCCCATCCTCTCCGAGATCTCCGAACTCGCCCACCACTGCGCCGTGTTCGTGCCCGGCGACCCCGCCCGTACGGGCAGCGTGGCCTTCTGGCAGCCGGACGGTGCGGCGCTGCCCACCGTGGCGTCGGCGTCCGTCGCGGACCTGACGGTCGTCGTGCCCGGCGGCGACGGCGTCGAGGCGGTGCGCGTGCCGGCCCTCCTGCTCCCGGTGGGCGCGGCCCTGCCGGTGCTCACGCGCACGCGTGCCCGGCCGGACGCCCACCGGGCCACCGCGTTCTGGGGCGCCGCTGCCCTGCACGCCCTGCATCTCGTGGCACGCGGCCTGCTGCTGCCCGGGCTGTCCCCGGCCGACCACGACACCTGGCGGGCGGGCCCGCTGGGCGCGGCGGACGTCGAGGCCGTCCGTCGCCTCGCCGCCGCGATGCCGCCCGAGGCGCACGCGGTGCCGGTGGACGCCGCCGCACCCCTGCGGCTGCCCGACCCGGAGCAGCTGCTGCGGGCCTTCCTGGACGCGGTCGCCGACACCCTGCCCCGCTCCCCCGCCGCCCCGCTGGTGACCGGCGGCCCGGCCTACGCGGCGCCGGAACCGTCACACCTGCCGCACCTGCGCGCCTGGGCGGCCGATGTCGCCGCGGGGCACGACGCGGGCGTGCGGCTGTCGCTGCGGGTCGAGGTGCACGGTCTGACGGACACCGCGCCCGAGGCGGCTGAGGTGACCTTCCGGGCGGTGCTCCAGGTGCACAGCGTGAGCGATCCGGCGCTCGTCGCCGACGCCGCCGAGGTCTGGGCCGGTGACTCCGGCGCGGTCTTCGGCCCCCGTGCGCGCATGGACGTCCTGCTCGCCCTGCGCCGGGCGGCCCGGGCGTGGACCCCGCTCGCCCCCCTGCTGTCGGCGGCCGTGCCGGACGCGGTGGAACTCGCCCCCGAGGAGGTCACCGACCTCCTCGGCGAGGGTGCCCGGGCGCTGGCCGGCGCCGGGGTCGACGTGCACTGGCCGAGGGGGCTGACCCGCGAGCTGACCACCCGCGCGGAGATCGGGCCGCCCGACGACGAGCCGGGGCCCGGCACCGCAGGAGCAGGCACCCTGCCGTCGTTCCTGTCGGCCGACGCGCTGCTCGCCTTCGACTGGTGGTTCGCGCTGGGCGACGAGCGGCTCACCCGGGAGGAGCTGGACCGGCTCGCCGAGGCCGACCGTCCCGTCGTACGGCTGCGCGACCAGTGGGTCCTGGTCGACCCCCAGGAGGTGAGGCAGGCCCGGGACCGGCAGGACCACAAGGTGACGCCCGTCGAGGCGCTCGGCGCGGCCCTGACCGGCTCGGTGGAGGCCGACGGCCGCCGGGTGGAGGTACGGCCCACCGGGTGGCTGGCGGCGCTGCGCGAGCGCCTGACGCACCCCGAGGCGCACGAACCGGTGGAGCAGCCGGCCGCCCTGGCGGCGACGCTGCGGGACTACCAGCGGCGCGGCCTGAACTGGCTGGCCACCATGACCTCCCTCGGCCTCGGCTGCTGTCTCGCCGACGACATGGGGCTGGGCAAGACCATCACCCTGATCGCCCTGCACCTGCACCGGCAGAGCGACCCGTCGTCCGCCGGACCCACCCTCGTGGTGTGCCCGACGTCCCTGATGGGGAACTGGCAGCGGGAGATCGAGCGGTTCGCGCCGGGCACGCGCGTGCGCCGCTTCCACGGCACGCGGCGGAGCCTGGACGACCTCGCCGACGGGGAGTTCGTGCTCACCACGTACGGCACGATGCGCCTGGACGCGGCGCGGCTGGCCGGCGTGCCCTGGGGCCTGGTCGTGGCGGACGAGGCCCAGCACGTGAAGAACCCGTACTCCTCGACGGCACGGCAGCTGCGCACCCTCGGGGCACGCGCACGCGTGGCGCTCACCGGAACCCCGGTGGAGAACAACCTGTCGGAGCTGTGGGCCATCCTCGACTGGACCACCCCCGGGCTGCTGGGCCGGCTCGGCACCTTCCGCAGGCGGTACGCGGAGGCGGTCGAGGGCGGGCAGGACCCGGCCGCCGCGGAGCGCCTGGCCCGGCTGGTCCGGCCCTTCCTGCTGCGCCGCCGCAAGTCGGACCCGGGGATCGCACCCGAGTTGCCGCCCAAGACGGAGACGGACCACGCCGTGTCGCTCACGGTGGAGCAGACGGCCCTGTACGAGGCCGTGGTGCGCGAGGCGCTCACCGCGATCTCCGGCGCCGACGACATGGCCCGGCGGGGCATGATCGTGAAGCTGCTGACCGGGCTGAAGCAGATCTGCAACCACCCGGCGCAGTTCCTCAAGGAGGAGCGGCCGGTGATCGCCGGGCGGTCCGGGAAGCTGGAGCTGCTGGACGAGTTGCTCGACACGATCCTCGCCGAGGAGGCGGGGGTGCTGGTGTTCACGCAGTACGTGCGGATGGCCCGGCTCCTGGAACGGCACCTGGCCGACCGCGGCGTGCCCTCGCTGTTCCTGCACGGCGGCACGCCGGTCGCCGCACGGGAGGCGATGGTGCGGCGGTTCCAGAACGGTGAGGTCCCGGTGTTCCTGCTGTCGCTGAAGGCGGCGGGCACCGGGCTGAACCTCACCCGGGCCGAGCACGTCGTGCACTACGACCGCTGGTGGAACCCGGCCGTCGAGGCGCAGGCCACCGACCGCGCGTACCGCATCGGGCAGACCCGGCCCGTCCAGGTGCACCGGATCATCGCCGAGGGAACGATCGAGGACCGTATCGCCGCGCTGCTGCACCGCAAGCGCGAGCTGGCCGACGCGGTGCTGGGCTCCGGCGAGGCGGCGCTGACGGAGCTCACGGACGCGGAGCTGGCGGACCTGGTCGAACTGCGAGGGGGCACCCGATGAGCACGCACACCCCGGACCACGACGAGGACACCGAGCGCACGTTCGCGGCGCTGCCTCCCGCGCGGGGGCGGGGCTTCGCCCAGAGCTGGTGGGGCCAGGCCTGGCTGAAGTCCCTGGAGGACACGGCGCTGGACTCCGCGCAGCTGAAGGCCGGGCGCCGGCTGGCCCGTGCCGGGGCGGTCGGCGCGGTCAGCATCCGCCCGGGCCGCATCACGGCGGTCGTGCAGGACCACGACCGTACGACGCACCGGGCCGACGTGCTGCTGGAGGAGCTGTCCGCCGCGCAGTGGGACCGGTTCGTGGACATGGCCGTCGAACGGGCCGGGCACGTGGCGGCGCTGCTGGACCGGGAGATGCCGCCGCACCTGGTCGAGGACGCACAGAGCGCCGGCATCGACCTGTTGCCGGGCCTGGGCGATCTGGAGCCGGAGTGCGACTGCGGTGCCTGGGACCACTGCGGTCACACGGCGGCGCTGTGCTACCAGATGGCCCGCCTGCTGGACCAGGACCCGTTCGTGCTGCTGCTGATGCGGGGCCGCGGGAAACGCGCTGTCCTGGACGCCCTGCAGACGCGCACGAGTGCCGGCGGCGAGGAGTCGTCCCGGCCGGAGGGCGTGGACGCGGCCGAGGCGTACGCGGCCGGCTGGATGCTGCCTGAGCTGCCCGCCCCTCCCGTCCTGCCCGCGCAGCCCGGTGTCCCGCCGTCCCTGGACACCGAGGCGGCGCCCGCCGGCGGGATCGATCCGGCCGCCCTGGAGTTCCTGGCCGCCCGGACCGCCGCACAGGCTCACCGCCTGCTCGCGGAGGCCCTCCGGGACGGTCATGACCATCACGCGCCGGAGGCGGCGCTGACGCAGTCGCAGGACGCGGTGCGGCTGGCGGCCGGCGAGCCGGAACGCGCTGTGGCGGACCGGCTGGCCGAGGGGTCGGGGCGGGACCGGGAGGACCTGGCCCTGGCCGTACGCGCCTGGCGGCACGGCGGCACGGCCGCGCTGTCGGTGCTCGAGGAGGAGTGGCCGGTGGAGGGCGAGGCACTCGCCCGCGCGCGTGCCGCTCTCGACGCGGCCTGGGACGAGGACGAACGGCCCGGGTTGCGGGCCCGGGCCAACCGGTGGACCGTCGTGGGCGGTACCGCCCAGCTGCGGCTGGGCCGCGACGGCCGTTGGTGGCCCTACCGCAGGGAGCGCGGCCGCTGGGTGCCCGCGGGGGCCGCGGCCCAGGACCCGGCGACGGCACTGGCGTCGGCGGGGCGCACGCCGGACGACGCGTTCTCTTCCCCGGCGTCGCCCCAGGGATAGGGCATCGCGGCGTCCGGGAGCAGCCGACATGTACCGGCCGGCTCCCGGGCGGGCGCGCGCTGCCGGACAGCGGCGGGGTGGACGGCTTCGTCACGGGCCGGACCACCCCGCCCCGCCCCGTCCCCGCTCTCCGCACCGACCGCTCCCGCGCCGAGTCCCCCCAACGGCTCGGCGCGGGCCAGCCGGCCGCCCACGCACACGGCGGCGGATCGGGCTGCACGCCGCCCCCGGTCAGACGCCGGGCACGCGCGCGTGGCCGGGGGACGCCGGCCACGGCACGCTCGCTACGCGGCCAGCACCCCCCGCTCCCTCAGCAGCGGCAGCAGATGGCGGGTAAGGGCCGGCGAGAGCCGGATGTCCCGCTCCTTCCCCGTGATCCAGCGCAGGGCCGCCAGTTCCGCGGCGGGCCTGGGGTCCTGGTCGAGGTGTGCCTCGAACACCGTCAGCCGCATGGGGACGCCCTCCAGGGCGGCGACCTCCTCCACCTCGGCCAGCAGCCGCGGCGCCACCGGCCGTACGCCCAGCTCCTCGTCGAGCTCGCGGTACAGCGCCGCCAGGGGCTTCTCACCCGGGTCGGGCTTGCCGCCCGGCAGATAGAAGACCCCGGGAGCGGCCTTCTTGCTCACGACCAGCAGGCGTTCGTCCCGCACGACCGCAGCCGCCACGACGACCAGCGCTTGCGTGGGTTCTCGGTCATGCGCGCCATTGTCGTCGCGGCCGAGGCCGCCGGCCGGACCCGGTCAGGGCAGCAGCTCGCCGGGCAGGGACGGGACGAGCGATTCCAGACCGCTCGGGAGGTGACTCGGCAACCCGGTCGGCAACCGGCTCGGCCATGCGCTGGGCAGCTCGACCGGGAGGCTCAGGGAGGGCCGCGGCGAGCGGCTCGTGGCACTCCCGGTGGGCGCACCCTCCCCCGGATCGTCGTCGCCGCCGGAGGAGGCCATCCACACCAGGGCGGAGACGGCCACGGCCGCCACCAGGACGGCGAGGAGCAGGAACAGCGGATTCCGCCGCCGGGCAGGAAGCCGCGCACCGGGCGGCTGGTAGGACGGCGGCGGACCGGGCGGCTGGGAGGGCGGAGGCGGTAGGGCCATACCCCTCAGCGTCGGCCCGGCCCGCCCCTCGCGGGAGCGCCCGCACGAAGGCTGAGACGGACTCATGGCATGGATCGCATGATTCCGCCGCATTCCGCGCGGAGCTCACGCACGGCACGCCGGCGCGACAGCACGTACGCGCACGCGTACGCGTACGGCTCAGCCCCGCGCCCCCAGCAGGTGATCCATGGCGAGCTGGTCGAGGCGCTCGAAGGCCATGCCGCGTGCGGCGGCGGCCTCGACGTCGAACTCCTCGAACGCCGACCGGTCGGCCAGCAGCCCCTGGAGCCCGTCCGCGGCGGTGGGCTGGGCCAGCTGGTCCAGCCGCGCCGCGCGCAGCGCCTCCTGCACCTCCGGGTCGGCGCGGAAGGCCGCCGCCCGCTCCTTGAGGATCAGGTAGTTGCGCATGCAGCCGGCCGCCGAGGCCCACACCCCGTCCAGGTCCTCGGTCCGCGGCGGCTTGAAGTCGAAGTGCCGCGGCCCCTCGTACCCGGCGCTCTCCAGCAGGTCGACCAGCCAGAACGCGGAGCGCAGGTCGCCGGCGCCGAAGCGCAGGTCCTGGTCGTACTTGATACCGGACTGGCCGTTGAGGTCGATGTGGAACAGCTTGCCCGCCCACAGGGCCTGCGCGATGCCGTGCGGAAAGTTCAGGCCCGCCATCTGCTCGTGCCCGACCTCCGGGTTGACGCCGTACAGCTCCGGGCGCTCCAGGCGGTCGATGAAGGCCAGGGCGTGGCCGACGGTCGGCAGCAGGATGTCGCCGCGCGGCTCGTTCGGCTTGGGCTCGATGGCGAACCGCAGGTCGTAGCCCTGGGAGGTGACGTACTCGCCGAGCAGGTCGAAGGCCTCCTTCATGCGGTCCAGGGCGGCGCGGACGTCCTTGGCGGCGCCGGACTCGGCGCCCTCCCGGCCGCCCCAGGCGACGTACACCTGGGCGCCCAGCTCGACGGCGAGGTCGATGTTGCGGATGGTCTTGCGGATCGCGTAGCGGCGCACGTCCCGGTCGTTGGCGGTGAAGGCGCCGTCCTTGAAGACCGGGTGGGTGAAGAGGTTGGTGGTGGCCATCGGCACCTTCATGCCGGTGGCGTCCAGCGCCTGCCGGAACCGCTTGATGTGCGCCTCGCGCTCACTGTCGGTGGAGCCGAAGGGGATCAGGTCGTCGTCGTGGAAGGTCACGCCGTGGGCGCCCAGCTCGGACAGGCGCTGCACCGTCTCCACCGGGTCCAGGGCGCGCCGGGTGGCGTCGCCGAAGGGATCCCGGCCCTGCCAGCCGACGGTCCACAGGCCGAAGGTGAACTTGTCCTCGGGGGTGGGCTGGTAGCTCATGCCGCGGCTCCTTGCTCGCTCAGCTCGCTGACGACTATTTCGTCATGGCGATTTACAAATTAGTATGCGAGCGCATCCCTGGGAAGGGACCAGATGCATCCCGCTGAGCCGCGCAAGAGGGAGAAGCCCGATGTCAGCAGCCGAGGGTCCGCTCGTCGTCGGCGTGGACTCGTCCACCCAGTCCACCAAGGCGCTGGTCGTCGACGCGGCCACCGGCCGGGTCGTGGCGAGCGGCCAGGCACCCCACACCGTGTCCTCGGGGGCGGGCCGCGAGAGTGATCCGCGCCAGTGGTGGGACGCCCTGTGCGAGGCGCTGCGCCAGTGCGGCGAGCCGGCGCACGAGGCCGCCGCAATCGCGGTCGGCGGACAGCAGCACGGCCTGGTCACCCTGGACGAGCGCGGCGAGCCCGTCCGCCCCGCCCTGCTGTGGAACGACGTACGGTCGGCTCCGCAGGCCCGCCGCCTGACCGAGGAGCTGGGCGGCGCGAAGTTCTGGGCGGAGCGCACCGGCAGCGTCCCGGCCGCGTCCTTCACGGTCACCAAGTGGGCCTGGCTGGCGGAGCACGAGCCGGAGGCGGTCCGCGCGACCAGGGCCGTACGCCTCCCCCACGACTACCTCACGGAACGGCTCACCGGGCAGGGCACCACCGACCGCGGCGACGCCTCCGGCACGGGCTGGTGGGCGTCGGCGACCGAGTCGTACGACGAGGAGATCCTGGCGCACGTCGGGCTCGACCCCGCCCTGCTGCCCCGGGTGGTCCGGCCCGGCGAGGTGGCGGGCACCGTGCGCGACAGCCACGACCTGCCGTTCTCCAAGGGCACCCTGGTCGCGCCCGGCACCGGCGACAACGCTGCCGCCGCGCTCGGTCTGGGGGT
The DNA here is from genome assembly GCF_040678435.1 of Streptomyces sp. NPDC052682. NCBI lineage: Bacteria > Bacillati > Actinomycetota > Actinomycetes > Kitasatosporales > Streptomycetaceae > Streptomyces > Streptomyces sp. NPDC052682. The sequence continues at coordinate 278,049 of NZ_JBFATS010000009.1, forward strand.
ACGCCCGGGCACGCCGGTGATGAGCCTCGGCACGTCGGGCACGGTGTACGCGGTGTCGCGGCGGCGGCCCGCAGACCCGAGCGGCACGGTGGCGGGTTTCGCCGACGCCCGCGGCGACTGGCTGCCGCTGGCCTGCACCCTGAACTGCACCCTCGCCGTGGACCGCGTGGCGGCCCTGCTGGGCCTGGACCGGGAGGCCGTCGAACCCGGCGGCACCGCCACCCTGCTGCCCTATCTGGACGGCGAACGCACCCCGAACCTGCCGCACGCCTCCGGTCTGCTGCACGGCCTGCGCCACGACACCACCCCCGGCCAGCTGCTCCAGGCCGCCTACGACGGGGCCGTCCACTCGCTGCTCGGCGCGCTCGACCTGGTGCTCGACGCGGACGCGGACCCCTCGGCGCCCCTGCTGCTGATCGGCGGCGGCGCCCGCGGCACGGCCTGGCAGCAGACCGTACGGCGGCTGTCGGGGCGGCCCGTCCAGGTGCCCGAGGCGAAGGAGCTGGTGGCGCTCGGCGCCGCGGCACAGGCGGCCGGGCTGCTGACCGGGGAGGACCCGGCGGCGGTCGCACGGCGCTGGAACACGGCCGCCGGTCCGGTGCTGGAGGCGGTGGAACGGGACGAGGAGACGCTGGCGAGGATCGCCGGGGTACTCTCCGACGCGGCTTCGCTGCTGGAGCGGGGCACGGACACGCCCTGAGGCCGCCCGCCGGGGACACCGGGCCCGGGCCGGGGCCGCCGACACCGAACCGAGGACTGACGGAGGCATGACCACACCGCTGCACGACGCCCACCCCGCCGGTCCCGGACGCGTCACCCCGGACACCCAGCAGGGCATGCGCCGCCGGAACCTGGCCCGGGTGATGCACGCCGTCAGCGCCGAGGGGCCGCTGTCCCGGGCCGCCGTCGCCTCACGCATCGGGCTGACCCGGGCAGCGGTGTCGAGCCTCGTCGACGAGCTGATCCGCTCCGGGCTGCTGGAGGAGCTCGGCCCGGAGCGGCCGGGCCGGGTGGGCCGCCCCGGCTCCGCGCTCGCCGTCAGCGGCAGCGGCCCGGCCGGGATCGGCGCGGAGATCGGCGTCGACCACCTCGCGGTCTGCGCCGTCGATCTGCGCGGACAGGTGCGGTCGCGGACCGTGCGGCACGGCGCCAACCGGGGCCGCTCCCCCGCGCCGGTGCTGGAGGAGCTCACCGGGCTCATACGCGGGGTCGTCGCCGAGGCGGAGCGCGAGGGCCTGTGGCCCGCGGGGCTGGCCGTGGCCGTGCCCGGGCTGGTGGCGCGCGACGCGCGGACCGTCGTACGCGCCCCGAACCTCGACTGGCACGACACCGACGTCGGCGCCCTGCTCGCGGTGGACCTGCCGCTGACCGTGGACAACGAGGCCAACTTCGGCGCGCTCGCCGAACTCTGGCTGCAACAGGGCACCCCGCGCGACTTCCTGCACGTGTCGGCGGAGATCGGCATCGGCGCCGCGGTGGTGGTGGACGGGGGGCTGCTGCGCGGCACCCGGGGGTTCGCGGGCGAGCTCGGGCATGTGCCGGTCCGGCCGGACGGGCCGCGGTGCGTGTGCGGCGGGCGCGGCTGTCTGGAGCAGTACGCCGGTGAGGAGGCGGTGCTGCGCGTGGCCGGGCTGGAGCCGGGCGAGGACCGGGTGGGACTGCTCGCCGGCCGCGCCGAAACGGGCGACGAGGCCGTACGGCGTGCCCTGCGCGAGGCGGGCGAGGCCCTCGGCATCGCCCTGACCGGCGCGGTCAACCTGCTGGACCCCGAAGGGGTCGTCCTGGGCGGCGAGTTGTCCGCCCTGGCCCCCTGGCTGCTGCCGTCCCTGCGCGAGGAACTGGCCCGCCGCACGGCCGGGCCGGTCTGCCCGGTGACGGTGTCGCGGCTGGGGCCCGAGGGGCCGCTGCTGGGCGCGGCCCACGCGGTGGTACGGGCGGTGCTGGACGACCCGGCGGCGGTCGCCGGACGCGGCTGAGCCCGGGCCCGGCACGGGCAAGACCACCCACGTCGTCCGTCCGACCGGTCGTGACGCCTCACATCCCGGTTACGAATCGCTCAACTTCCGGTGGCGGCGCGGTGATCGGGCGACGATGGGGCCATGACTCCGGCCCCGCGCGCATGCGACCGACTGGCGCATCGGCCGGACCTCTCGGCGGGTCCGGCCACTCGGAGCCGGTGCACCTTCCACCGGGTGACGGTGCTGCCGCGCAACGCGGCGGCGGAGGGGTAGCGCCGCGATGTCGAACATCCCACCGCTCGGACGTCATACGCCGGAGTCCGCCAATGCCGATGCCTGGCAGGCGTACGGCACGCACCACCTGCGGCGCGGTACGGTCCTGCCCGACGCAGAGCGGATCGAGTGGGGCCCGGGCGGCACCGGGCCGGGTGCGGACGTTCTCGGGGAGCTGCCGGGCCGGCGCGTGCTGGACCTCGGGTGCGGTACGGCACGGCATGCGGCCCACCTGGTCCGTGCCCACGGCGCCTTGGTGGACGCGGTCGACGCCTCACCCGCCCAGTACGAACGGGCCCGGGCCCACTGTGGTGGGCTGCCCGGGCTGCGACTGGTCCTGGCTGACGCGGTCGACTACCTGCGGACGGCGGATCAGCCGTACGACGTCGTCTACTCGGTCAACGCCGTCCCGTATCTCGACCCGCACCGGCTGCTGCCCGCCCTCGCCGACGCACTGAAGCCGGGCGGAAGGCTCTGCTTCACCGTGCTGCACACCAACTCCCACGGTGACGGCCCCTCCGCGAGCCTCACCGCCCGGCCCGAGATCCTGCGGCTCGCAGGCGGCGGTGACCTCACCGTCCAGATGTGGGTGCTCACCGAAGAGCTGTGGACCGACCTGCTCACCGAACACGGCCTGCGTGTCGAGCGTATCGACGTCCTCGACGCGCCCGGGGCGGACAACCACGCCTCCTACCGGCTCTTCCGGGCGATCCGGCCGGTCCGGCTCGCCTCGCGGTCCCGCACGTCCCGGCCGCCCGCCGCCCACGCCGCGCTCGGTGTCGGCGCCATCCTGTTCGGGGCCCGGGGGCTGCTGCTGGGCCGTCACCGGCACGGAACGTGGGAGCTGCCCGGCGGGACGGTAGAGCCCGGTGAGGCCCTGCCGGAGGCGGTGGTGCGGGAACTCGCCGAGGAGACCGGGCTCCGGGCGCACCCCGACGACGTCCGTCTGCTGGGCACGCTGCTCGACGACGCCGGAGGTGTCGTACGCGTGACCGTGGCCGCCCAGGTCACCTCCTGGCGCGGGGACCCGGCGGACCAGCCCGGTGAGCGGGTCGGACGCTGGCGGTGGTTCCCGCTGGACCGGCTGCCCGACCAGCTGTTCGTGTGCAGCGCCCAGGCCCTCACCGCGTGGCGGCCCGGCCTCCCGGTCGACCACGCCCCGGCCCACTTCACGCCCTACGCCACCGGAACGCCCGCGCACTGACCACCCGAAGGGGTGCGTTTTCTCACCCGTTCCCCGTCAAGCCGGCGCCCGGCCGCCCCCTCGGCGCCCGCGATCTGGTGCACTGCCCGTCGTCCTGGGACAGTTGACAAGACTTCAGGGGGAATCTGTGACACGTCGTCATGGACGGGCCGCGGGAGCGGGCAGAGCGGTACTGGCAGTCGTTGTGGCGTTCGGGACGCTGGCCGGTGCGGCCCTGGTGGGGGCGGCGCCGGCCGGTGCCGGGCCACGGGCCGTCCCCCTCGCGCCCGGCGTCACGTACGAGGAGTTCGACATCGAGGCGGCGCACGGGGTGGCGCACGCGCACGTGCTGCGTGTCGACCTGCGCGACCCGCACGTCCGGGTCGAGCTGCTGCATCCGGGGGCGGTGGCCGCGCGGGCGCCCGTCTCACGGATGGCCGACGCCGAGGGGGCCGTCGCCGGCGTCAACGGCGACTTCTTCAACATCAGTGAGGCCCAGCACCCGGGCGTCGAGGCCACCGGCGCGAGCGTGGGCCCGGCGATCGCGCGCGGCCGGGTGCTGAAGGCGGCCGTGCCGCAGGGCCAGCGGTTCGGCCCCGCCCTGCCGCCGGGCACGAGCACCGAGGACGTCCTCGCAGTGGGCACCGACCGGCGGGCGCGGCTGGACCGCCTCGCCCTGGCCGGCTCGGTGCGCACGCCGCAGGGCCGGCTGCCGCTGGGCGGGCTCAACCAGTACGCGCTGCCGGTGGGTTCGGTCGGGGCGTTCACCGCGGCCTGGGGCAGCGCCTCCCGGGTGCGCGCCACCTGCGGCACGGACACCGACCGGGCCGCGCCGTGCAGCACGGACACCTACGAGGTGACCGTCCGGCGCGGCCGGGTCGTCTCGGCGGCCGAGGCCCCGGGCAGCGGGCCCATCGCCCCGGGGACCACCGTGCTGGTCGGCCGGGAGGCGGGCGCGCGGCGGCTGCGCTCGCTGCACACCGGCGAGCGGGTGCGGGTACGGCACCGGCTGGTGGCCGCCGCGTCCCGGACCCCGTACCGCTTCGCCCTGGGCGGCTACCCGGTGCTCACCGGCGGGCGGCCGCTGCCCGGCCTCGACGACCCGGCCTCGGCCGTGCGTACCTGCGCGGGTGTCGCGGACGGCGGGCGGCGCCTGCTGCTGCTCGCGCTGGACGGCGCGCCCGAGCACCGCCGCGGCCTGACGATCGCCGAAGTCGCCGACGCGATGCGGCGGTTGGGGGCCACCGACGCGTTCAGTCTGGACGGGGGCGGCTCGTCGACGCTGGTCGCCCGGGACCCGGGAGCCGCCGCGGTCACCGTGCGCAACCACCCCAGTGGCGGTGCGGAACGCGCCGTCCCGAACGGCATCGGGGTCTTCTCCGGCCCGTGACCCTCACGGCCTGAGGCCGGCGACGATGTCCGCCGTGGCCGTCAGCCCGCTGTGGATGGTCGGGGCGATGCTCGTGCTGGCCAGGTAGAAGCCGAGCAGCAGACAGACCAGCGCGTGGGAAACCTTCAGTCCCCCGTTCCGTACGAAGATCACCGCGAGGACCGCCAGCAGCAGCACCACAGAGATGGAAATGGCCATCGTGAACCTCCTCCGCCACGCCGCCACGTCCGTTTCGCGGCGTTCGGCCGTCAGTGTGGCGTAGCGGAGGGTTCGTCCGGGCGGCTGAGCTGTGCTCCGAACGTGTGGTGTCCCGGTGCGGGACGGGCTCTCCCCGGGCTTCCCAGGGCTCCTGTGCGTCAGGGGGCCTGGAGGTCGACCAGTCCGGCCAGTGCCGTACGGTGCGCGCCCGCCGTGCCGTACGCGATCGAGTCGGCCTTGGCGCGCTTGAGGTACAGATGGACCGGATGCTCCCAGGTCATGCCGAGGCCGCCGTGCAGCTGCAGCGCCTCCTCGGCGGCGTGGACGGCGACCGGCGCCGCGTAGGCCTGGGCGACGGTGACCGCCACGTCCACGTCCTGCCCGGTCGCCAGGGCGTCCGCCGCGTGCCGGGCGGCGGCGCGGAGGTTGACGACCTCCAGCCACAGCTGGGCGAGCCGGTGCTTGAGCGCCTGGAACCCGCCGACCGGCCGGTTGAACTGCTTGCGTTCCTTCAGGTAGCGGACCGTTTCGGTCAGCGCCCAGTCCGCGAGCCCGAGTTGCTCGGAGGCCAGCAGTCCGGCACCGGCGCGCAGGGCCCGTCGTACGGCGGGGTCGGCATCGCCCAGCAGGCGCCCGGCCGCTGCGTCGAGGGCGATCCTCGCGACCGGCCGGGTCAGGTCCAGCGAGGTCTGCGGCGTGACGGTCACGGCGTCGGACTCCACCGCGTACAGCCCGCCGTCGTCGGCCGGGACGAGCAGGACGTCGGCGACGGCCGCGTCGGCGACACCGGTCAGCTCCCCGTGCAGCGCGCCGCCCTCGTGCCGGACGACCGGGTAGGCGGCGCCCGGAGCCACGTGCAGCCCGACGGCGAGGGCACCGATCCTGCGGCCGGAGGCGAGCTCGGCCAGCAGGTCGTCGGCACCGCAGGCCAGCAGGGCCTCGGTCGCGACGACGGCACTGGTCAGGTACGGCACGGGGGCGACGAACCGGCCCAGCTCCTCCAGAACGACGGCGGCTTCCCGGTGGCCGGCGCCCTGCCCGCCCTTGTCCTCGGGCACCAGCAGGCCGGCCAGGCCCATGCCGTCGGCGAGCGCCTTCCACGCCGCCAGGTCGTGCGGCGCGTCCGACTCGGCCCGGGCGATGACGCCGGGGGCGTCGCAGTGGTCGCCGAGCAGGTCCCGGACGGCGGCGCGCAGCGCCTCTTCCTCCTCGGAGTAGAGAAGATCGGTCATCGGGCCAGGTCCTTCCAGGCGACGTCCTTGTCGGTGCGCGGTTCGGCGGGCAGGCCGAGGACGCGCTCGGCGACGATGTTCAGCAGGATCTCGCTGGTCCCGCCCTCGATGCTGTTGCCCTTGGAGCGCAGGTAGCGGTAGCCGGCCTCGCGCCCGGTGAAGTCGACCAGCTCCGGGCGGCGCATGGTCCAGTCGTCGTACAGCAGGCCCTGCTCGCCGAGGAGTTCCACCTCCAGGCCGCTGATCTGCTGATTGAGGCGGGCGAATCCGAGCTTCATGCCGGCGCCCTCGGGGCCGGGCTGGCCGGCGACGAGCTGCTGGCGGAGCCGTTCGCCGGTGAGGCGGGCGACCTCGGCCTCGACCCACAGCGTGAGCAGGCGCTGGTGCAGGTCGTGGGTGCGCAGCTCGGGGCGTTCGCGCCAGGTCCTCGCGACCGGGCCGATCATGCCGCCTTCCCGGGGCAGCCGCATGCCGCCGATGGCGACGCGCTCGTTGTTGAGCGTGGTCTGCGCGACCCGCCAGCCGTCGCCGACCTCGCCGAGGCGGCGGGAGTCGGGGATGCGGACGCCGGTGAGGAAGACCTCGTTGAACTCGGCCTCACCGGTGATCTGCCGCAGCGGCCGCACCTCGACGCCCGGGTCGGTCATGTCGCAGATGAAGTAGGTGATGCCCTGGTGCTTGGGCACGTCCGGGTCGGTGCGGGCGATGAGGATCGCCCAGCGGGCCACATGGGCGCTGGAGGTCCACACCTTCTGCCCGTCGACCACCCAGGAGTCGCCGTCCCGCACGGCCCGGGTGCCCAGTGCCGCGAGGTCGGACCCGGCGCCCGGCTCGCTGAACAGCTGGCACCAGACCTCCTCGCCCGTCCACAGCGGCCTGAGGTAGCGCCGCTTCTGCTCCGACGTGCCGAACTGGAGGATCGTCGGCGCGGCCATGCCCAGGCCGATGCCGATGCGGCGCGGGTCGTTGTCGGGGGCTCCGGCGGCCTCCAACTCGGCGTCCACGACGGCCTGGAGGGAGCGCGGGGCTCCGAGACCGCCGAGCCCCTCGGGGTAGTGCACCCAGGCCAGCCCGGCGTCGAAGCGGGCCCGCAGGAAGTCGAGGCGGCCGGTCCGCGCGGGCGGATGCGCGGCCAGCAACTCCCGCGTACGGCGGCGCAGTTCCTCGGCGTCGGTCATGCTGCCTCCTCCAGGACGACGGCGATCCGGCCGGTGGACAGGCCGTCCGCCACCTTCTGCACGGCGCCCGCGGCCCCGCCCAGCGGTACCCGCTCGCTCACCAGCGGCTTGATCGCGCCCCGGGCGGCCAGCTCGGTGAGCTGCTCGTGGCAGTGCTGGACCAGCTTGGGGTTCTTGGTGTTGTACAGGCCCCAGTGCAGGCCGAGGATCGAGTAGTTCTTCACCAGGGCGTGGTTGAGCGCCGGGCTCGGGATGGTGCCGCCGGCGAAGCCGACGACCACGATCCGGCCCTCGAAGGCGACGACCTTGGCGGACTGGGCGTAGGCCTCGCCGCCCACCGGGTCGTAGATCACGTCGGCGCCCCGGCCGCCGGTGGCCTCCTTCACGGCGGCGACGACGTCCTCGCAGCGCCGGTCGATCACCACGTCGCAGCCCAGGTTCCGGGCCACGGCCGCCTTCTCGGCGCCGCCGACGACACCGATGACGGTCGCGCCCGCCGCTTTGCCCAGCTGCACGGCCGCGCTGCCGACCCCTCCAGCGGCAGCGTGGACGAGCAGCGTCTCGCCGGCCTCCAGACCGGCCCGGCGGTGCAGGCCGAACCAGCCGGTCTGGTAGCCGATGTGCAGGGCGGCGGCCTCGGCGTCGTCCAGCGACTCGGGCGCGGGCAGCAGGGCGGCCGCGTCCACGACGGCGTACTCGGCGAAGCCGCCGTACGGCAGCGCGGGGTTGGCGATGACCCGGCGGCCGTCCTCGGTCTCGCCGCAGATCTCCACCCCCGGCGTGAACGGCAGCGGCGGCCTGACCTGGTACTGGCCCCGGCACAGCAGGGCGTCCGGGAAGTTGACGTTCGCCGCGCGCACCCGGAGCAGGACCTGACCCTCGCCGGGCGTGGGCGGTTCGGCCTCCTCCAGGCGCATCACCTCACTCGGCTCGCCGTTCTCGTGCACGTGCCATGCCTGCATGCGGGGCCTCCACGGGGCTGCCTCGTCGGACCGGGGTCCCCCGCATACTAAGCGGTCGCTTGCTGTCAGGGAACAGCTCTGGAGGAACAGTCCTGAAGGGCGTGTCACTTCCGCGCGGGCTTGGCGCGGACGTGCATCCGCTCGCCCTGCGGACCGAACAGGCTCAGGAACTCCACCGGCCCCTCCCCCGTCGACCCGAACCAGTGCGGCACGCGCGTGTCGAACTCGGCGGCCTCCCCGGCGGTGAGCACCACGTCGTGCTCGCCGAGCACCAGCCGCAGCTTGCCGGACAGCACGTACAGCCACTCGTAGCCCTCGTGGGTGCGGGGGTCCGGCTCGACGGCCCGCTGCGGCTCGACCACCTTGTACGCCTGTAGCCCGCCGGGCTGCCGGGTCAGCGGATACAGCGTCCGCCCGTCGCGCACCACCGGCTTGGCCCGCACCCGCGGATCACCGACCGGTGGCGCGCCAACGAGTTCGTCCAGGGGCACCTGGTGGGCCCGCGCGATCGGCAGCAGCAGCTCCAGGCTGGGCTTGCGCAGCCCGGACTCCAGCCGCGACAGGGTGCTGACGGAGATGCCGGTCGTCTCGGACAGCGCCGCCAGGGTCACGTCCCGGTCCTTGCGGATCCTGCGCAACCGCGGGCCGACGCCCGCGAGAACTTCGTCCGTGGTCATGGGCGTATTGCAGTTTCGGCAAAGATGTTTGTCAATCCCGCAGTGGCGGGGCGATGGTCTCGGTGGAGGTGGTCACCGTGACCGAGAGCACCGAGAACCACGAGGCGTACGAGGTGGTCGTCGTCGGAGGCGGGGCAGCCGGGCTGTCCGCCGCCCTGGTCCTGGGCCGGGCACGCCGGCGTACGCTGGTCGTCGACGCCGGGGAGCCGCGCAACGCGCCCTCGTCCCATATGCAGGGGTACCTGTCGCGCGACGGCATGCCGCCCGCCGAGTTCCTGGCCGCCGGCCGCGAGGAGGTCGCCCGGTACGGGGTGGAGCTCGTGCGGGGGCGGGTGGTGGACGTCCGGCCGGGTTTCGCCGTGGGGGACGGCCCGGGCTTCGGGGTGGCCGTCGAAGCGGGTCTCGGCACGGACGCCGGCCCGAATCCCGCCGCGGACGCCGGCCCGGATATCGCCGCGGACACCGGCCCGAATCCCGCCGCGAACGCCGACCCGAATCCCGCCGCGGACATCGCCCCGAATCCCGCCGCGAACGCCGACCCGAATCCCGCCACGGGCGTTGACTCGAATCTCGCCGCAGACGTAGGCCCGGGATTCGTCGTGACGCTGGCCGGTGGGCGGACCGTGCGCGCCCGGCGGCTGGTGGTCGCCACCGGTCTGAAGGACGAGCTCCCGGCGGTCCCCGGGGTCGCCGAGCGGTTCGGCCGGGACGTGCTGCACTGCCCGTTCTGCCACGGCTGGGAGGTGCGCGACCAGCCCTTCGGCGTGCTCGCCACCGGCCCGGCGAGCGTGCACCAGGCCCTGATGGTGTCGCAGTGGTCGAAGGACGTACGGCTGTTCCTGCACACGCTCGCCGAGGAGGACCTGCCGGGCCAGGACCTGCGCCGGCTCGCCGCGGCCGGGGTGCAGGTGGTGCCCGGGGAGGTCGCCGCGCTGGTGGTCGAGGACGACCGGCTCACCGGGGTCCGGCTCGCGGACGGCACCACGCACGCCCGCTCGGCGCTGTTCACCGCCCCGCGGCCCGTCCCGCAGACCGGTCTGCTGGAGCGGCTGGGCGCCGAGCTGAACCAGACGCCGTTCGGCGCCTACCCGGTGGTCGACCAGACCGGCCGGACGACGGTGCCCAGGGTGTGGGCGGCCGGCAACGCGGTCGGCTTCGCCGAGCAGGTGGTGCACGCGGCGAGCGGCGGCTACCGCGCGGCGGCCGCAATCGTCGGGGACCTGCTCATGGCCGACCTCGACGCGGCCGTGCAGGCGGAGGTCCAGGAGACGTAGCGGAAGGTCAGGAGGTGTAGAGACGCCCCCTGCGGTGCACCATGGCTGCATGCTGCTGCACCGGCTGGCCCGTGTGTCCCGGGAAGTCGCCGCCACCTCGGCGCGGTCCCGGAAGATCGCCCTGCTCGCCGAGCTGTTCCGGGACGCGGAGGCGGACGACGTGCCGATCGTCATCCCGTACCTGGCGGGCCGGCTGCCGCAGGGGCGGCTCGGGATCGGCTGGAAGGTGCTCGGCCGCCCGGTCGCCCCGGCCGCCGGGCCGTCCCTGACGGTGCGGGAGGTCGACGCCCGGCTGACCGAGCTCGGCAAGGTGTCCGGCCCCGGCTCCCAGGCCGAACGGACCCGCCTGGTGGGCGAGTTGATGGGCGCGGCCACCGAGGAGGAACAGCGCTTCCTGCACGGCCTGCTCACCGGCGAGGTCCGGCAGGGCGCCCTCGACGCCGTCGCCGTCGAGGGCCTGGCCGAGGCGACGGGAGCGCCGTCGGCGGACGTACGGCGGGCCGTGATGCTCGCCGGCTCCCTCCAGACGGTGGCGCGGGCCCTGCTCGCCGACGGTCCCGCCGCCCTGGAGCGTTTCCGGCTCACGGTAGGCCGCCCGGTGCTGCCGATGCTGGCGCACAGCGCCTCCTCGGTGGCCGAGGCGGTGGACAAGCTCGGCGCCTGCGCGGTCGAGGAGAAACTGGACGGCATCCGCGTCCAGGTGCACCGCGACGGCGACACCGTCCGCGTCTTCACCCGCACCCTCGACGACATCACCGGACGGCTGCCCGAAGTCACCTCGGCGGCACGTCGGTTGCGGGGCGAGCGGTTCATCCTGGACGGCGAGGTGATCTCCTTCGACGACGACGGCCGGCCCCGCTCCTTCCAGGAGACGGCCGGGCGGGTCGGCTCCCGTGTCGACGTGGCCACGGCCGCCCGGACGGTCCCGGTCTCCCCCGTCTTCTTCGACGCGCTGTCCGTCGACGGCCGCGACCTCCTCGACCTGCCGTTCGACGAACGGCACGCCGCGCTCGCCCGGCTGGTCCCCGAGCCGATGCGGGTGCGCCGCACGGTCGTGCCCGGCCCGGACGGCACCGGGGCGGCGGAGGAGTTCCTCGCCGAGACCCTCCGGCGCGGCCACGAGGGCGTCGTCGTCAAGGCGCTGGACGCCCCCTACAGCGCGGGCCGGCGCGGCGCGTCCTGGCTGAAGGTCAAACCCGTCCACACCCTCGACCTGGTCGTCCTGGCCGCCGAGTGGGGCCACGGCCGCCGCACCGGCAAGCTCTCCAACCTCCACCTCGGCGCCCGCACCGCCGACGGCGGCTTCGCCATGCTCGGCAAGACCTTCAAGGGCATGACCGACGCGATGCTCACCTGGCAGACCGGGCGCCTGCGGGAGCTGGCCGTCGAGGACCACGGCTGGGGGGTGACCGTACGGCCCGAACTCGTCGTCGAGATCGCCTACGACGGTCTGCAGCGCTCGACGCGCTACCCGGCCGGGGTCACCCTGCGCTTCGCCCGGGTCGTGCGCTACCGCGAGGACAAGCGCCCGGAGGAGGCGGACACGGTGGAGACGCTGCTGGCGGCCCACCCGGAGGTGGCGCGGTGACGGAGGTCAGGAGCGCGGGCCTGCTGCTGTACCGCCGGGCCGGCACCGGCCTGGAGGTGCTGCTCGGGCACATGGGAGGCCCGTACTTCGCCAGGCGCGACGCCGGGGCGTGGACCGTGCCCAAGGGCGAGTACGACCCCGCCGAACCGGCCTGGGACGCGGCCCGCCGGGAGTTCCTGGAGGAGCTCGGTCTGCCGCCGCCGGACGGCCGGGCCGTACCGCTCGGCGAGGTGCGGCAGGCCAACGGCAAGATCGTCACCGCCTGGGCGATCGAGGCCGACCTCGACCCGGCGACGATCGACCCCGGGACCTTCCGGATGGAGTGGCCCCCTAGGTCCGGCCGGTTCCAGGAGTTCCCCGAGCTGGACCGGGTGGCGTGGTTCGGACTCGACCGGGCCCGCGAGGTGATCGTCAAGGGCCAGGGCGCGTTTCTCGACCGGCTGGCGGAGCACTCGGCCTGAGCAGACCCACCCGCGTTGCGGCCCGGGACCGCGCGCGGGAAGGTCGAAGCACAGCCCGCTCAGAGGGAGGTCGGCCATGCCCATCGCAACGGTGAACCCGGCGAACGGCGAGACGCTCAAGACGTACGAGCCCATGGGCGAGGAGGAGGTCGAGCGCCGGCTCCAGCTGGCCGAGGCCACCTTCCGGACGTACCGGACGACGGCCTTCGACGAGCGGGCCCGGCTGATGCGCAGGGCCGCCGACCTCCTGGAGGAGGACCAGCAGGACATCGCGCGCGTGCTGACGACCGAGATGGGCAAGCCGATCAAGCAGGCCCGTGCCGAGGCCCTGAAGTGCGCGAAGGCCATGCGCTGGTACGCCGACCACGCCGAGGAACTCCTCGCCGACGAGGAGCCCGCCGGCCACGACGTGAAGGACTCCGGCGCCTCCAGCGTCCGGGTCCGCTACCGGCCGCTCGGCCCGGTCCTCGCCGTGATGCCGTGGAACTTCCCCCTGTGGCAGGTGGTCCGCTTCGCCGCGCCCGCGCTGATGGCGGGCAACGTCGGCCTGCTCAAGCACGCCTCCAACGTGCCCCGGACCGCCCTGTACCTGGAGGATCTGTTCCACCGGGCGGGCTTCACCGAGGGCTGCTTCCAGACCCTGCTCATCGGCTCCGCGAAGGTCGACGACATCCTGCGCGACGAGCGGGTGAAGGCCGCCACCCTGACCGGCAGCGAACCCGCCGGGCGTGCCGTGGCCTCCACCTCCGGCGAGATGATCAAGAAGACGGTGCTGGAGCTGGGCGGCAGCGACCCGTTCATCGTCATGCCGTCCGCCGACCTGGACCGGGCCGCCGAGGTCGCGGTGACCGCGCGGTGCCAGAACACCGGGCAGTCCTGCATCGCCGCCAAGCGGTTCATCGTGCACACGGACGTCTACGACGCCTTCGCCGAGCGGTTCGTCGCGGGCATGAAGGCATTGAAGGTCGGCGACCCCATGGAGGAGGAGACGGAGGTCGGGCCGCTCTCCAGCGAGCAGGGCCGCAGGGACCTCGAGGAGCTGGTCGACGACGCGGTGCGCGGCGGTGCGCGGGTGCTGTGCGGCGGGGAGCGGCCCGACGGGCCCGGCTGGTACTACCCGCCGACCGTGCTGGCCGGGATCACCCGCGAGATGCGCATCCACCGCGAGGAGGCCTTCGGGCCGGTGGCCACCCTGTACCGCGCGGGCGACCTGGACGAGGCGGTGCTGATCGCCAACGACTCGCCGTTCGGGCTGAGTTCCAATGTCTGGACCCGCGACGACACTGAGGTCGACCGGTTCGTGGGAGACCTGGAGGCCGGCGGCGTCTTCGTCAACGGGATGACGGCCTCCCACCCGGCGTTCCCGTTCGGCGGCGTGAAGCGGTCCGGGTACGGGCGCGAGCTGTCCGGACACGGAATCCGCGAGTTCTGCAACATCACGACGGTTTGGCACGGTGCGTGAGCGCCGCGCGGCTACCATCGCGTCTGTGAACCGCGAAGTGACTCTGCCTCTGATCGTCGACGACCGCGGGACCTTGCAGGTGGCCGCGGCCGACGTCAGCAAGCTGCTGCGGACGGTGGGGGGACGGTGGCTGCGCCTTGTGGAGGCCGGGGAGGAAGGGCTCGACGAGGACACGGTCGCCGCGCTGACCATCGAGCTCGCCAAGCTGGCCGACCGGATCGACGTGGCCTGTATCGCGCACAGCAGCGGGGGCGCGCCGTAGGGGGCGCGGCTTCCCCTGCCCCTACAGCGCCGACCAGAACTGCGCCTCGTAGGCCTGCAGCAAGCGGCCGTAGCGGTGGGCAAGGCGCTCGTCGAGGCGGCCGTCGTCCAGGGCTGCCTGCACCGCCGCTGCCGCCTTCGCCTCCAGGTCGGGGGCGGGCTCGGCGAAGAAGTCGAAGAAGCCGCACGCCTCGTCCGGGAAGCCGTAGCGACCGCGCAGGGCCCGGGCGATCGTCGCGCAGTAGCCGCCCCAGGCGGAGAAGTTGGCTGTCAGGGCCAGGACCGCGTCCGGCGGTGCGGCGTTGAGGGCCAGCCAGGCCACGTACGCGGGGTAGGCCTGGCAGCCCGGGAGCGGGTCGTACGCGGCCGTGCGCTCCTCGTCCACGCCGCAGGCCGCCGCGAAGGACGTCAGCCGCTGCCCCGCCAGGACCTCTCCTTCGGCCAGCGTGCGGAAGAAGGCGGCGCAGGCCGCATCCCCGCCGGTGGCGGCACGCTCCGCCAGGTGCAGGAACGAGCGGTGGTCGGCGGCGATGACCCCGTGCTGCTCCAGGGCGAGCGCGGCGAGCGTGTCACGGCTCGCCGCGCCCCGCTCGATCAGGGGGACCAGCGGGTTGGCGTCCGGGTCCGGGGCCAGGTGGGCGGTGGTGGTGTCCAGCAGTTCCCGGGCGGTACGCGTCATGGGTCCTCCGTGGGTCGCCGCGCTACCGGATCGGCATACCCGCAACAGTCCGTGCCCTCACCGGGCACGCGGGAGCGCTACCGGATCGGCATGCCCGACAGGGTCCGCGCGATCACCAGGCGCTGGATCTCGCTGGTCCCCTCGAAGATCGTGTAGATGGCCGCGTCCCGGTGCATCCGCTCCACCGGGTACTCCCGGGTGTAGCCGTTGCCGCCGAGGATCTGGATGGCCTGGGCCGTGACCTTCTTCGCCGTCTCGCTCGCGAACAGCTTGGACATCGAGCCCTCGGCCGCCGTGAACGGCTTGCCGTTGATCGCCATCCAGGAGGCGCGCCACACCAGCAGGCGGGCCGCGTCGATCTGGGTGCGCATGTCGGCGAGCTGGAAGGCGACGCCCTGGTTGTCGATGATGGGCCGGCCGAACTGCTCGCGGGTCCTGGCGTAGTCGAGGGCGACCTCGTAGGCGGCCCGGGCGGTGCCCACCGCCATGGCGCCGACCGCAGGGCGGGAGGCCTCGAAGGTGGCCATCGCCGCGTTCTTGACGCGCTCGCCGCCCTTCTTCGCCCGCTCACGGGCGCGGGCCAGGCGCTCGTCCAGCTTCTCCTTGCCGCCCAGCAGGCAGGAGCCCGGGACGCGCACGTTGTCGAGAATCACCTCGGCGGTGTGCGAGGCGCGGATACCGTGCTTCTTGAACTTCTGCCCCTGCGACAGTCCCGGCGTGTTCGGCGGGATGATGAAGGAGGCGTGGCCCTTGGATCCGAGCTCGGGGTCGACCACCGCGACCACCACGTGCACGTTGGCGATGCCGCCGTTGGTGGCCCAGGTCTTGGTGCCGTTGATGACCCACTCGTCCTTGGCCTCGTCGTACACGGCACGGGTGCGCATGGAGGCCACGTCCGAGCCGGCGTCCGGCTCGGAGGAGCAGAAGGCGGCGACCTTGACATCGTCGGCGTCGCCGTACATCTGGGGGATCCAGGTGCCGATCTGTTCCTCGGTGCCGTTGGCGAGCACGCCGACCGCGGCCAGACCCGTGCCGACGATCGACAGGGCGATGCCCGCGTCACCCCAGAACAGCTCCTCCATCGTCATGGGGATGCCGAGGCCGGTCTGGTCGAAGTACTGCTGGGCGTAGAAATCGAGGGAGTAGATGCCGACTTTGGCGGCCTCCTGGATGACCGGCCAGGGAGTCTCCTCACGCTCGTCCCATTCGGCGGCCGCGGGGCGGATCACCTCGGCGGCGAAGCCATGGAGCCAGTCCCGGACCTCCTTCTGCTCGTCGTTGAGCTCCATGGTGAACTCGGCCATGTCCCCTCCAGCGGCGACGCACTTACGTGTTACTTGCGGTAACACCAGTCTGTTACCGGCCGGTAGGAAAAGTCAACTCCCGATGACTCCCCGGCAGCCCGTTCGATGCCGCGGAGCAGGTGGAGTGTTAGTTTGCGCAGGCGTCACCGATTCAGCACGGGTGGGGAGAGCTCATGGACACCACGCAGCGGACCGATCAGCAGCGGTCCGCCGACCGCCGACGGCGCGAGCTGCTGGAGGCCGCCGACCGGGTGGTGCTGCGCGACGGCCCGCAGGCCTCGATGAACGCCATCGCGGCCGAGGCCGGCATCACCAAGCCGATCCTGTACCGCCACTTCGGTGACAAGGGCGGACTTTACGCGGCCCTTGCCAAGCGGCACACCGACGCGTTGCTGGACTCCCTGCGAGCGGCGCTGGACGCGCCGGCGGACCGGCGCGAGCGGGTCGAGGCCACGTTGAACACGTACCTCGCCGCGATCGAGGCGCGGCCCCAGGTGTACCGGTTCCTGATGCACCCGGCGGAGGGGTCGCCGGGGGACCAGGGGTTCGACGTCGGCAAGCATTCGGCCCCGCTGCTGCGGCGGATGGGCGAGGAACTCGCCCAGGTCATCGAGGAGCGGCTGGATCTGGGACCCGGGAGTCAGCAGCTGGCCCGGGTGTGGGGGCACGGGATCGTCGGCATGATGCATGCCGCCGGGGACTGGTGGCTCGGCGAACGGCCCTGCTCGCGCGCCGAGTTGGTGCGCAGTCTCGCCGACCTGCTGTGGGGGCGGCTGGCGGCCGCCGGGGACAGGACGGGCGGTCCGGGGTTCTGAGCGTCGTACGTCGTGTGCGGGACGGCGGGAGCTGGTCGCGCCCACGCGGCACAGCCGCACACGGATACCGCCCCGCGCCCGTGGCGACAGACCCTCACCGGCGCCAGGAGGCCCGGGCCACCTGGCGCATGAGCCGGCGGTGACGCCAGCCGGTCAGCCGGTCGGCGTAGACCCTGCCCTCCAGGTGGTCGCACTCGTGCTGGAGGCATCGGGCGAAGAAGCCCGTGCCGTGGACGGTGATCGGCTCCCCGGTCATCGTGACCCCCTCGACCACCGCGTGGTCGTAGCGCTCCGTGCCCGCTTCCAGGCCCGGCAGGGACAGGCAGCCCTCCGGGCCGCGGAGCACCACGCCGTCCGTCTCGACGAGGCGCGGGTTCACCACATGGCCCAGGTGGCGGACCTCCTCGTCGTCCGGGCAGTCGAACACGAACACCCGGGACGGGACGCCGATCTGGTTCGCGGCCAGGCCGACGCCCCGGGCGGCGTACATGGTCGCGAACAAGTCCTCCACGAGCTCCGCCAGTTCGGGGCCGAAGTCGGTGACCTCCGCGCAGGGGGTGTGCAGGACCGGGTCGCCGAGCAGGGTGAGCGGTCTCACGCGGCCTCGGGTGCCGGGGATGGGGCCGTTACGCATGGCGGCAAGGGTACGGTCCATGCTGCAACGTCCGTCTCACTGTGGTGCCGAGGTTCGGGAGTGCGAAGGGATCTCGATAGGCTGAGGTCCACACCACGTGGCCGTCAGGCTTCAAGGCGCGGCGCGTACGCAAGGAGGATCGAGAACTGATGGCAGGCAACTCGGACCCGCTCACGCCGCGGGCCAAGCTGGCCGTGACCGCAGGCAAGGCGGTCGCAGCGGCTTCCCGCGCCGCGGGACGCGGCAGCGGTTCGGTGATCGGTGGCCGGGTGGCCCTCAAACTCGACCCCGACCTCCTCGGCAAGCTCGCCCAGAACCTGGACGTGATCCTGGTGTCGGCGACCAACGGCAAGACGACGACCACCCGGCTCATCGCCGAGGCCCTGCGCGCGGCGGGCCCGGTCGTCTCCAACGCGCTCGGCGCCAACATGCCGGCCGGTATCACCTCGGCGCTGGCGGGCGGCTCGGACGCCCGGTACGGCGTCATCGAGGTCGACGAGAAGTACCTCGCCGGGGTCGCCCGGGACACCGAGCCCAAGTGCATCGCCCTGCTGAACCTCTCCCGCGACCAGCTCGACCGGGCCGCGGAGACCCGCATGCTCGCCGAGAACTGGCGAGAGGGGCTCGCGGGCTCCAAGGCCGTCATCGTCGCCAACTGCGACGACCCGCTGGTGGTGTGGGCCGCGTCCTCCTCCCCCAATGTCGTGTGGGTCGCCGCCGGGCAGATGTGGAAGGACGACGCCTGGTCCTGCCCGTCCTGCGGCGGTGTGATGCAGCGCCCGGGCGACGACTGGTTCTGCGGCGAGTGCGGCTTCCGCCGGCCCACGCCCAGCTGGGCGCTCTCCGGTGACCATGTGCTGGACCCGCACGGGTCCGCCTGGCCGATCCACCTCCAGCTGCCGGGCCGCGCCAACAAGGCCAACGCGGCCAGCTCCGCCGCCGTCGCGGCCGTCTTCGGGGTGCCGCCGCAGGTCGCGCTGGAGCGCATGTACCAGGTGCAGGCGGTCGCCGGGCGCTACGACGTCGTCCAGTTCCAGGGACGTGACCTGCGGCTGCTGCTGGCGAAGAACCCGGCCGGATGGCTGGAGACCTTCTCGCTGATCGACCCGCCGCCCGCCCCGGTGATCCTCTCGGTGAACGCCCGGTCCGCCGACGGCACGGACACCTCGTGGCTGTGGGACGTGGACTACACGCGCCTGACCGGCCACCCGATCTGCGTCATCGGCGACCGCAGGCTGGACCTCGCGGTCCGCCTGGAGGTCGCGGACCAGCAGTTCCAGGTGTGCGAGAACCTCGACCAGGCCGTGCAGCTGTGCCCGCCGGGCCGTGTCGAGGTCATCGCCAACTACACCGCGTTCCAGGACCTGCGCCGCCGCGTCGGCAACTGACAAGCACTCAGGGGACTTTTGTGAGCGACAACCAGCTGCGGGTCGTCTGGATCTACCCGGACCTGCTCAGCACCTACGGCGACCAGGGCAACGTCCTCGTCGTGGAGCGCCGGGCGCGGCAGCGCCGCCTGGACGTGGCCCGGCTCGACGTGCGCAGCGACCAGCCGATCCCGACCTCCGGCGACATCTACCTGATCGGCGGCGGCGAGGACCGGCCGCAGCGGCTCGCGGCCGAGCGGCTGCGCCGGGACGGCGGTCTGCACCGGGCGGTGGACAACGGCGCGATCGTGTTCTCGGTGTGCGCCGGGTACCAGATCCTCGGCCACGAGTTCATCAACGACCTCGGGCAGCGTGAACCGGGTCTGGGGCTGATCGACGTGGTGTCCGTGCGCGGCGAGGGCGCCCGGTGCGTCGGTGACGTGCTCGCCGACATCGACCCGCGGCTCGGGCTGCCGCCGCTGACCGGCTTCGAGAACCACCAGGGCGTCACCCACCTCGGCCCCACCGCCCGTCCCTTCGCCAAGGTCCGCTTCGGCAACGGCAACGGTACGGGCGACGGCACGGAGGGCGCCTACAACGGCACCGTCTTCGGCACCTACATGCACGGCCCGGTGCTGGCGCGCAACCCGCTGATCGCGGACCTGCTGCTGAAGCTGGCGCTCGACGTCAACGCGCTGCCGCCGGTGGACGACCGCTGGTACGAGGCGCTGCGCAACGAGCGCATCGCGGCTGCGCAGCAGCCTGCGTAGGAACAGCTGCGCAGCAGCCTGCGTAGGGACAGCCGCGCGGCTGTGCGGCGGCCTGGCTGGCGCTTTGCGTCAACCCGGTGGTCAACAGCCCGTCTGACGGCCCATCCGCACAGGTGAGCGGGGTCGTCCAGCAGGCGGACGCATGGTTCGGCCCCGCCCCCTGGTGCCGCTAGGGTGGCGGGGATCGAGCCGGACAGCGCGGTCCGGTCCCGTGCCCATGTGGAGAAGGTTATTCGGGCTATGCGCATTGGTGTCCTCACCTCCGGCGGCGACTGCCCCGGCCTGAACGCCGTCATCCGGTCCGTCGTGCACCGTGCCGTCGTCGACCACGGCGACGAGGTCATCGGTTTCCGGGACGGCTGGAAAGGCCTCCTGGAGTGCGACTACCTCAAGCTCGACCTCGACGCGGTGGGCGGCATCCTCGCCCGCGGCGGCACCATCCTCGGCTCCTCCCGGGTCCGTCCCGAGCACCTGCGGGACGGCGTGGCCCGGGCCAAGGGGCATGTCGAGGAGCTCGGCCTCGACGCGATCATCCCGATCGGCGGTGAGGGCACGCTGAAGGCGGCCCGGCTGCTGTCGGACAACGGCCTGCCGATCGTCGGCGTGCCCAAGACCATCGACAACGACATCGCGGTCACGGACGTCACGTTCGGCTTCGACACGGCCGTGGGCGTGGCGACGGAGGCCCTGGACCGGCTGAAGACCACCGCCGAGTCGCACCAGCGGGTGCTGATCGTGGAGGTCATGGGGCGCCACACCGGCTGGATCGCGCTGCACTCCGGCATGGCGGCCGGCGCCCACGCCATCGTGGTGCCGGAGCGGCCCTTCGACATAGAGGAACTGGCCGCCAAGGTCGGCGAGCGGTTCTCGGCGGGCAAGCGGTTCGCGATCGTCGTCGCGGCCGAGGGTGCCAAGCCGAAGCCGGGGACCATGGAGTTCGACGAGGGCGGCAAGGACATCTACGGCCACGAGCGGTTCGCCGGCATCGCCCGGCAGCTCTCCGTCGAACTGGAGAGGCGCCTCGGCAAGGAGGCCCGGCCGGTGATCCTCGGGCATGTCCAGCGCGGCGGGACGCCGACGGCGTACGACAGGGTGCTGGCGACCCGGTTCGGGTGGCACGCGGTGGAGGCCGTGCACCGGGGACAGTTCGGCATGATGACCGCGCTGCGCGGCACGGAGATCGTCATGGTGTCGCTGGCGGAGGCCGTGGAGACGCTGAAGACGGTGCCGGAGGACCGCTACGCCGAGGCGGAGTGCGTCCTGTAGACCCCAGGAGCACCTCTGGCCCGCACAGGAGGCAGACCGCCCCCGGTGACATCCGTCGCCGGGGGCGGTTCTACTCTTGGGGCGGACACAAAGCACCCAACCCCCACGAATCAGGAGCCGGCGGATGGATCACAGCGGGCACGGCACGATGACGGATCTGCCGCCGTTCACGCTGGGACGAGGCCTGGAGTGGTCCGCGGACCCGTTCTTCCTCGTCGCCTGCCTGCTGGGGCTGGCGCTGTACGGCTGGGGGGTCGTACGCCTGGTCCGGCGCGGCGACAAGTGGCCCGTGGGGCGGACGGTCGCCTACGTCCTCGGAGTGCTGAGCATCGGCCTGATGATGTGCACCCGGCTGAACGACTACGGCATGGTCATGTTCAGCGTGCACATGGTGCAGCACATGGTGATCAGCATGGTCTCGCCGATCCTCGTGCTGCTCGGCGCCCCGATCACGCTGGCGCTGCGCGCGCTGCCGACGGCGGGCCGGGGCCGCAAGGGCCCGCGCGAGCTGCTGCTGATGCTGCTGCACAGCCGGTACATGCGGATCATCACGCACCCGGCGTTCACCATCCCGCTGTTCATCGCGAGCCTGTACGGGCTGTACTTCACGCCGCTGTTCGACTTCCTGATGGGGTCGAGGACCGGGCACATCGCGATGATGGTGCACTTCCTCGCCGTCGGGCTGGTGTTCTTCTGGCCGATCATGGGCGTGGACCCGGGTCCGCACCGGCCGGGCTACCTGATGCGGATGCTGGAGCTGTTCGCGGGCATGCCGTTCCACGCGTTCTTCGGCATCGCCCTGATGATGGCCACCACGCCGATGGTCGAGTCGTTCAGGAACCCGCCCGCCTCGCTCGGCATCGAAGCGCTCTCCGACCAGAACGCGGCCGGCGGGATCGCCTGGGCGTTCAGCGAGATCCCGTCAGTGCTCGTCCTGATCGCGCTGCTGTTCCAGTGGTACGCCTCCGAACAGCGGCAGGCCCGGCGTACGGACCGGGCCGCGGACCGCGACGGCGACAAGGAACTCGAGGCGTACAACGCCTATTTGGCCTCACTGAACGCACGCGGCCGCTGAAAGGCCCTCTCCTTCAGTAACATATGGCGCGTTGGGGAACCGCCGGGGGGAGCGGTATGGCACTGCGCACATTCGTGCACGGGTTCGGGAAAACAGCGATGCGAACCGTCGCTGTTCTGTTCGCGCTCGTTTTACCGGTCAGTGGATGCGGCAGAGAATCGCCGCTTCTCGTGGTGAAGGCGGTGGCCGCCGGTGTGCCCTCGCTCGCGCCCTTCTTCGACGAGCGCAGCGGCCTCGGCCGGGACGCCGAGGTCCGGTCCCGTCCCGCGCGCGGCAGCCTTCAGCAGGGCGATTCCCCCGGTCTGTACGGCGGGAGCCGGCAGCCGACGATCTGTGACGTCGAGCGGCTGGAGCGCTACCTCACCGATCCCGTCCATCACCGCAAGGCGCAGGCGTGGGCGACGGCGCGCGGAATTCGGGTCTCCCGGATTCCCGGGCATCTCGACCGGCTCACGCCGGTTCTCCTGCGTCACGACACCCTCGTGATGAACCACGACTACACAAAGGGAAAGGCTGTTCCCTATCCCTCCCTTCTCCAGGCGGGAATCGCGGTGCTCGTCGACGAGCGGGGAGTTCCCGCCGTGAAGTGTTCATGCGGAAATCCGCTGCTTCCCTTCACGGGGGACGCCCGTCGCATTTCGGTTCGGTTCGAGGACGGCAACGAGAAATGGAAGGGGTACGACCCCTTGGCCGTGGTGGCCGTACGGGCGGCGCCCCGGACACTCCGGCGGCTCGCCCTCGTCGACGTCGACGACCCGGACCGGGGCATCGAGCGGCCGATCGGCACGACGGGTGAGGCCGACTCCGTCTTCGACGCGCGACAGCGGCGCCCGGTCCCCCGGGTCGCCGGGACGACGTTCGGGGAGGCGAGCCGGCGGCTGACAGACGCGGGGCTGGCGGTCGCCCATGACGGGGCGGGCCTGCCGCCGTACGGGGCCCGGGTCACCGCCTCCGACCCGGCGGCCGGAACCCGGCTGCGGTTCGGCGCGTACGTGATGTTGCGGGTCACCGGGGACGGGGACGAGGGTGCGCCGCCGGGCACCCCGGCGGGCGGCCCGGGAGAGAGGGCCACTCCCCCGGGTTCCGGGTCGTGGCGTCCGGTGCCGTCTGCGTCGTCCGGACCGGCGGATTCCGGCCCTGCCGCCTCCGCTGGACCGGCGGATTCCGGATCGGGGAGTAGCGGGCCCGGGGAATCCGGGCCCGGGGATTCTGGGCCGGGTGGCTCTGGGCCGGGTGGCTCTGGACCGGGTGGCTCTGGACCGAGTGACTCCGGGACGACTGGCTCCGGGACGGGTGACTCCGGGACGGGGGAATCCGGGACGGGCGACTCCACACCGGGTGACTCCGGGACGGGCGACTCCACGCCGGGCGACTCCGGGCCGGGGGAATCCGGGCCGGGGGAATCCGGGCCCGGGAATCCTGGGCCGGGTGGCTCTGGACCGAGTGACTCCGGGTCGGGTGACTCCGGGCCGGGTAGCTCTGGACGAGGTAGCTCTGGACCGGGTGACTCCGGGCCGCCGGATTCGGGATCCGCCTCGGGATCGGCCGGTCCCGGGCCCTCGGGCTCCGTATCCCCGCGTGCGGAGCCGCGCGCCGAGCCGTCGCCCCCGTCGAGTGGCCCGCCGGGCGGTGCTGAGGCGCGCAGCAGCCCGGCGCACGCCGTGACCGGCTCGGCGCCGGCGGCCGGCGACCCCTCGTCCACGGGAGACCCGGTGGCCGGCGGCGCGCCGGTGAGCAGCACGCCGGGCGCGGCCGAGCCCGGCGTCCAGCCGCGGCCGCGGACGCCGCCACGTGGAACCGCGTAGCACCCCGCCGCAACCGGGAGTCACCAGATGCCCTCAGGATCACCGACGTCGGGAGTGGGCCGGGTCGTCGCCGGCCGCTATCTGCTGCTGCGCCGGCTCGGCAGCGGCGGCATGGGACACGTCTGGCTCGCCCACGACCAGCGGCTGGCCTGCGAGGTCGCTTTGAAGGAGATCGTCTTCCGGGACGGCACCGAGAGCGGCTGCGAGCGCGAGGCCCGTGTCGCCCGCGCCCGTGCGGAGGCCCGGCACGCGGCCGGTCTGCGCGGTCATCCTCATGTCGTGACGGTGCACGACGTGCTGGAGCACGAGGGGCTGCCGTGGATCGTCATGGAGTACGTGGCGGGCGCCGTGGACCTGCGGGAGCTGGTCGTCCGGCGCGGGCCGCTCGCCCCCGCCGAGTGCGCCCGCGTCGGTCTGGCCGTCCTGGACGCGCTGACCGCCGGGCACGAGCGGGGTGTCCTGCACCGGGACGTGAAACCGGCGAACATCCTGCTCGCCCCGGACCGCGCCGGGGCGCCCCACGGCCGGGTCCTGCTCACCGACTACGGCATCTCCGTGCAGCCGGACGCCGGTGAGACGCGGTGGACGAGGGCGTCCGTCCTGGTCGGCACGGCCGGCTACCTGGCGCCGGAGCGCGCTTCGGGCGGGCAGCCCACTGCGGCCTCCGATCTGTTCTCGCTGGGCTGCACGCTGTACTACGGCGTGGAGGGCCGCGGCCCGTTCGAACGCGAGTCGCAGGTCGAGGCGATCACCGCGGCGGTCATGGCCGAGCCGCGTCGGCCGGTCAGGGCGGGTGCGCTGGAGCCGGTGCTGCGGGGGTTGCTGGCGAAGGACCCGGACCAGCGGATGAGCGCGGGCGAGGTGGAGGCGGCGCTGGCGCTGATCGTCACGCCGCAGTCCGAGGCGTACGAGCGGACGGGGACCGATCCCGGGTCACCGTCGCCCTGGGAGATGACGGCGGCCGACGAGGGCCCGCCGGGGTGCCACCCCGTCCCGGCGCCCCGGCCCCTGTTCTCTCCCGGCCTCGACGGGTCCGGGCCCGCCCCTGCGGCACCCGGTGCTCGCCGGCGCCCCCGCCGCCGTGCCCTGCGGGCTGCCCTGGCCGGCGGCCTCGGCGCGGTCCTCGCGCTGGGCGGGGTCTGGTACGCCCTCGCCGGCCGCGCACCCGGCAGCGCGCTGCCGTACGGCGAGGCCGTCGGGCTGGCCCAGCCGCTGCGGGACGGCGACTGCGTACTCGCCGACTGGCCCGGCGGACGGCGTTTCGCGGGCACGCCCCGGCTCACCGTGGACCCGACGTGCCGGGACCAGGCACCCGACGGGCAGGTCATGGCGCTCGTCGAGACCGCCTCGGCCGGGCAGGCGCGTGCCCAGGGGCCCGCCCGGTGCGAGGAGCGGACGCGGGAGCTGCGCGACCGGCTCGCCGACGTCCGCAGCCATGCCGTCGTGCCGACCGGGGCCGGGTTCGAGGCCGCCGGGCGGCGCACGGCCTGTCTGGTGCTGGGCGCGCACGGGCCGGTCTACGGGCCGCTCGGGGAGCGCCGGAGGTTCGGGACGGCGTTCGCGGACACCTCGACCATGCAGCGGCGGGACTGTCTGGACGTACGCACCAACCGGGACGCCCGGCTGGTGCCGTGCGGGGGGCCGCACGACGAGCAGGTGCTCGGGTTCACCCGGCTGGGTGCGGGCGTCACGCTCGCCGAGGCGCGGACGGCGTCGGACGCGGCCTGCGCGCGGGACGTGCCGCCGCGCGACTACGGCTTCGACCCCTCCGTCTACGAAGCCGGGTCGTGGACCAGCGCCGGCCCCTGGAAATCCGGCACGCATCTTGTCGTGTGCACCGCACGGAAGCAGAACGGGGGCACCATGGAGGGGACCGAACCATGAGGAGGGTGTTGCGATGCCCAGATCGTCCGGTTCATCTGGTTCCCCCGGTTCCGCGAACGGTTCCACCAAGACCATGGGGGCCCTCACCATCGGCGGGCTCGTCGTGGTGACGGCCTACACCGTGGCGCTCGGCAGCAACGGCTGGCTGTGGTTCGGGTGGGTGGTGCTCGGGCTGATCACCCTGGGCATGGTGGCCAGCCGCGGCTGAGGCTCACTCGCGGGCGAGCCGTCCCGCCGAGTGGACGCCCGGCTGGTACTTCGGCAGCCGGACGGTGATCTTCATGCCGGCGCCGACGGCGGTCTCGATGACGAGGCCGTGGTCGTCGCCGTACACCTGGCGGAGCCGGTCGTCCACGTTGGACAGGCCGATGCCGCCCGAGGGGCTGACCTCCCGGGCGAGGATGCGGCGCAGCAGGTCGGGCTCCATTCCGGCGCCGTCGTCCTCGATGACGACGAGGGCCTCGGCGCCCGCGTCCTGGGCGGTGATCTGGATGTGGCACTTGTCGGCCTTGCCTTCGAGACCGTGCTTGACGGCGTTCTCGACGAGCGGCTGGAGGCAGAGGAAGGGCAGGGTGACCGGCAGGACCTCCGGGGCGATCTGGAGGGTGACGGACAGGCGGTCGCCGAAGCGTGCCCTCACGAGTGCCAGGTAGTGGTCGATGGCGTGGAGTTCGTCGGCGAGGGTGGTGAAGTCGCCGTGCCGGCGGAACGAGTAGCGGGTGAAGTCGGCGAACTCCAGGAGGAGTTCGCGGGCGCGTTCGGGGTCGGTGCGGACGAACGAGGCGATGACCGCGAGCGAGTTGAAGATGAAGTGCGGGGAGATCTGGGCGCGCAGGGCCTTGATCTCCGCCTCGATGAGGCGGGTGCGAGACTGGTCGAGGTCGGCCAGTTCGAGCTGGACGGAGACCCAGCGGGCGACCTCGCCCGCGGCCCGGACCAGGACGGCTGACTCGCGGGGCGCGCAGGCGACGAGGGCGCCGTGCACCCGGTCGTCGACGGTGAGCGGGGCGACGACCGCCCAGCGCACCGCGCAGTCGGGCGTGTCGCAGGTCAGGCGGAAGGCCTCACCGCGGCCGGTCTCCAGGGGTCCGGCGAGACGCTCCATGATCTCGGTGCGGTGGTGGGCGCCCGCGCCGTCCCACACCAGCACCCGGGCGCGGTCCGTGAGGCACAGGGCGTCCGTGCCGAGCAGGGAGCGCAGTTTGCGGGCCGACTTGCGGGCGGTCTCCTCCGTCAGGCCCGCCCGCAGCGGGGGCGCGGCCAGCGAGGCGGTGTGCAGTGTCTCGAAGGTGGCGTGCTCGACGGGCGTGCCGAGCCCGGCCAGGCTCGCGGGCCGGGCGGTACGGCGGCCCAGCCAGAACCCCGCGGCCAGCAGCGGGAGGACGGCCACGCACAGACCCGCCAGGAACCCGGTCATGCCGCCACCTCCGAGCGCAGCTCCTCCGGCAGGTGGAAGCGGGCCAGGACCGCCGCCGTGCCGGGCGGCACCCGGCCCGGCGTCGCCAGGGAGACCAGGATCATGGTGAGGAAGCCCAGAGGCACCGACCACAGGGCGGGCCAGGCGAGCAGGGCGTGCAGTGCGCCGCCGCCCGGCACCCCGGTCATGGTCGCGGCGACGGCGAGCAGCGCGGAGCCCCCGCCGACCAGCATCCCGGCGGCGGCGCCGGGCGGGGTCAGCCGCCGCCACCAGATGCCGAGCACCAGCAGCGGGCAGAACGACGAGGCGGAGACGGCGAAGGCCAGTCCGACGGCGTCCGCGACGGGCAGCCCGCCCACCAGGACGCTCGCCGCGAGCGGCACCGCCATGGCGAGGACCGTGCCGAGCCGGAAGTGCCGTACGCCGCGCGACGGCAGCACGTCCTGGGTGAGGACACCCGCGACCGCCATGGTCAGCCCGGAGGCCGTGGACAGGAACGCGGCGAAGGCGCCCCCGGCGATCAGGGCTCCCAGCAGGTCGCCGCCCACTCCCCCGATCATGCGCTCCGGCAGCAGCAGCACGGCCGCGTCCGCGTCGCCGGTGAGGGCGAGTTCGGGGGCGTAGAGGCGGCCGAGGGCGCCGTACACCGGGGGCAGCAGGTAGAAGGCGCCGACCAGGCCGAGCACGGCGACGGTCGTGCGGCGGGCGGCGACGCCGTGCGGGCTGGTGTAGAAGCGGACGACCACGTGCGGCAGGCCCATCGTGCCGAGGAAGGTGGCGAGGATCAGTCCGTACGTGGCGTACAGCGGGCGTTCCTCGCGGCTCTCGGCGCGGGACGGGGACAGCACGCCGCCGCTGCTGCGGTCGGCGCGCGGGACGGGGGTGCCCTCGGGGAAGGTGAGCCGGGTGCCGCGTTCGATGCGGTGGGTGCCGGCGGGGAGTTCGAGGCGGGTGCCGGTGTGCGGGCGGCCGTCTACGGTGCCGTCCACGGTCACCGTCAGGGGCCGGTCGAGTCGCAGGTCGAGGCTGTCCTCGACGCGCACGACGCGCTGGTCGCGGAAGGCGGCCGGTTCGTCGAAGGCGCGGTGGGGTGCGCCGTCGCTCTGCCAGGCGAGGATCAGGAACAGCGCGGGGACCAGCAGGGCGGTGAGTTTCAGCCAGTACTGGAAGGCCTGCACGAAGGTGATGCTGCGCATGCCTCCGGCGGCGACGGTGGCGGTCACGACGACGGCGACGATCACGCCGCCCAGCCAGTCGGGCGCCCCGGTCAGCACGGTCAGGGTCAGTCCGGCGCCCTGCAGTTGCGGCAGCAGGTACAGCCAGCCGACGCCCACGACGAAGGCGCCCGCGAGCCGCCGTACCGCCTGGGAGGCGAGGCGGGCCTCGGCGAAGTCGGGCAGGGTGTAGGCGCCGGAGCGGCGCAGCGGGGCGGCGACGAAGAGCAGCAGGACCAGGTATCCGGCCGTGTAGCCGACCGGGTACCAGAGCATGTCGGGGCCCTGGACCAGGACCAGGCCGGCGATGCCGAGGAAGGAGGCGGCGGAGAGGTACTCGCCGCTGATGGCGGCCGCGTTGAGGCGGGGGCCGACCGTGCGGGAGGCGACGTAGAAGTCGGAGGTCGTGCGGGAGATGCGCAGGCCGAAGGCGCCGACCAGGACGGTCGCGACGACCACGAGGGCGACGGCGGGGACGGCGTAGCTGGGGTTCACGTCGGTCAGCGGTCCTCGACGAGTCGTACGAAGTCGCGTTCGTTGCGCTCGGCGCGCCGCACGTACCAGCGGGCCAGCAGGACGAGCGGGGCGTACAGGCCGAAGCCGAGCACCGCCCAGGCCAGGCGGCCGGAGTCGGGGGTGACCGCGAACAGCAGCGGCAGCGGGCCGACGAGCAGGGCGAGCACCGCGAAGACGGTCAGCGCGGCGCGCAGCTGGGTGCGCATCAGGGAGCGGACGTAGGTGTGGCCGAGGGTGGTCTGCTCGTCGATCTCGGTGCGCGGGCGGTAGTAGCCGGAGGTGCGGCGGGTCTGCCGGGGCGGGCCGGTGACGACGACACGGCGGTCGGCGGGGTCCTGGGGCATGCGGGCTCCCCCTATCTCGTGGTGCGGCGCATCAGCAGGTCCCGCAGTTCGCGCGCGTGGCGCCTGCTGACCTGGAGTTCCTCGGAGCCGACCAGGACGCTGACGCTGCCCGCGTCCAGGCGGAGTTCGCCGATGTGGCGCAGGGCGACCAGGTGGCGGCGGTGGATGCGGACGAAGCCCCGGGAGCGCCAGCGCTCCTCCAGGGTGGACAGCGGGATGCGGACCAGGTGGCTGCCCTTGTCGGTGTGCAGGCGGGCGTAGTCGCCCTGGGCCTCGACGTGGGTGATGTCGTCGACGGCGACGAACCGGGTCACCCCGCCCAGCTCGACGGGTATGTGGTCCGGGTCCGGCTCGTGCACGGGGATGCGGGGCGCGGTGCCGCGCAGCTCGGCCGCGCGGCGGACCGCCTCCGCGAGCCGCTCCTTGCGCACCGGCTTGAGCACGTAGTCGACGGCCTTGAGGTCGAAGGCCTGGACGGCGAAGTCCTCGTGGGCGGTGACGAACACGACGAGCGGCGGCCGGGCGAACCCGGTGAGCAGCCGGGCCAGGTCCAGGCCGTCCAGGCCGGGCATCTGGATGTCCAGGAAGACGACGTCGATCGCCTCCGGGCCGTCGGGCCCGGACTCCAGGGCGCGGTTGATGCGGCGCAGTGCCTCGGTGGCGTCACCGGCACCCTCGGCGCTGCCGATGCGGGGGTCGGCGTTGAGCAGGTAGAGCAGCTCCTCGAGCGAGGGGCGTTCGTCGTCGACGGCGAGGGCGCGCAGCATGAACGTGGAGTGTAGGTGGAATCCACACGGCTGGACATGTGTCCGGGCAGGTGCCCGTGGCCGTTCCCGGCGGGCACGGTGGCCGGGGCCAGCTGGCCTAGAGTGCCCGCATGAACAGCAGGCCCGCGCCGTTCGACGAGCTCGACCGGAAGATCATCACCGCGTTGATGGCGAACGCCAGGACGTCCTTCGCCGAGATCGGCGCGGCGGTCGGGCTGTCCTCGACGGCGGTCAAGCGCCGGGTGGACCGGCTGCGGGAGACGGGGGTGATCACCGGGTTCACGGCCACGGTGAAGCCGTCCGCGCTGGGCTGGCGCACGGAGGCGTACGTCGAGGTGTACTGCGAGGGCGCGGCCCCGCCCAGGCGGCTGGCCCAGGTGGTGCGCAGCTATCCGGAGATCGCGGCGGCGATGACGGTGACGGGCGGCGCGGACGCCCTGCTGCACGTGCGGGCGCGGGACGTGGAGCACTTCGAGGAGGTGCTGGAGCGGATCCGCGCGGAACCCTTCATCCGGAAGACGATCAGCGTGATGGTGCTCTCCCACCTGCTTCCGGAGAGCCCGGAGGCGGGCGTGAGCCAGCCCGCGCCCGAGCAGGGCCCGGGGGGCGCAGCAGACGTGCGCTGACCTGGGGAACGACGCAGGATTCCTGCGTGGACACGCAGCTTTTCTCGCTTGTCGCCCGTCGCCCCGCTTCCTACCGTGGTGTCATCCCTCAGTCACGCACCGTCAGGAAGCGGAGGAACCCCTCTGTGCCCGACTCCCGTGTGCCGCGCCGGCGGCGCTTCCTCGTCTGCGAACCCAGACACTTCGCCGTGCAGTACGCCATCAACCCGTGGATGAACCCCGGTGAACCCGTCGACGTCATCCGCGCGCTGGACCAGTGGCAGACGCTGGTCGACGCCTACCGCGCCCACGGACATACCGTGGACAGCGTGAAACCGGTCCCCGGCCTGCCCGACATGGTGTTCGCCGCCAACGCGGCGGTCGTCGTGGAGGGCCGTGTCTTCGGCTCCCTCTTCCACGCGCCCGAACGCCGGCCCGAGTCCGTGCCCTATGAGGCGTGGTTCAAGGCGGAGGGCTTCGAGGTGTACCACCCCGAGTCCGTCTGCGAGGGCGAGGGCGACCTCGTTCCGGCCGGCCGCTGGATCCTGGCCGGCACGGGCTTTCGCACCACCCGCGAGGCGCACCGCGAGGCGCAGGAGTTCTTCGGGGTCCCGGTGATCAGCCTGACGCTGGTGGATCCGTACTTCTACCACCTCGACACGGCGCTGTTCGTCCTCGACGACGACAATGTCGCCTACTACCCCGAGGCGTTCTCGCCCGGCAGCCGCGAGGTGCTCGGGCGGCTCTACCCGGACGCGGTGATCGCGACCCGCGAGGACGCGATGGCCTTCGGCCTGAACTCCGTCAGCGACGGCCGCCACGTGTTCCTCTCGCCCGGGGCGACGCACCTGGCCGCACGGCTCGCCGAGCGCGGCTACGTCCCCGTCCCCGTCGACCTGTCCGAGTTCCACAAGGCCGGGGGCGGCATCAAGTGCTGCACCCAGGAGATCCGGGAGACCCGTTCATGACCGCACCCGCCCGCACCCGTACCTCCGAGGAGCTCATCCGCGCCGAGGAGCCGGTCCTCGCGCACAACTACCACCCGCTGCCCGTGGTCGTCGCCCGCGCCGAGGGCGTCTGGATGGAGGACGTGGAGGGGCGCCGCTACCTGGACATGCTCGCCGGGTACTCGGCGCTGAACTTCGGCCACCGCCACCCGGCGCTGGTCGAGGCGGCCCACCGCCAGCTGGACCGGCTGACGCTCACCTCGCGGGCCTTCCACAACGACCGGCTCGCCGAGTTCGCCGAGCGGCTGGCCGCCCTCGTCGGCATGGACATGGTGCTGCCGATGAACACCGGTGCCGAGGCGGTGGAGAGCGGCATCAAGGTCGCCCGCAAGTGGGCGTACGACGTCAAGGGCGTCCCGGCGGACCGGGCCACGATCGTGGTCGCGGCGGACAACTTCCACGGCCGTACGACGACGATCGTCGGCTTCTCCACGGACGAGACGGCCCGGGCGGGTTTCGGGCCGTTCGCGCCGGGCTTCCGGATCGTGCCGTACAACGACCTCGCGGCGCTCGAGGAGGCGGTCGACGAGACGACGGCGGCCGTGCTGATCGAGCCGATCCAGGGCGAGGCCGGGGTGCTCATCCCGGACGACGGCTACCTGGCCGGCGTACGGGAGCTGACCCGGCGGGCGGGGTGCCTGTTCATGGCCGACGAGATCCAGTCGGGGCTCGGCCGCACGGGCCGCACGCTCGCCGTCGAGCACGAGTCGGTCGTGCCGGACGTCGTGCTGCTCGGCAAGGCGCTGGGCGGCGGGATCGTGCCGGTGTCCGCGGTCGTCGCCCGCCGGGAGGTGCTCTCGGTGCTGCACCCGGGTGAGCACGGCTCCACCTTCGGCGGCAACCCGCTGGCCGCCGCGGTCGGTACGGCCGTGGTCGAACTGCTGGAGACCGGCGAGTACCAGCGCCGGGCGGCCGAGCTGGGCGTACTGCTGCGGGAGGGGCTGGAATCCCTGGTCGGCCGGGGTGTGGTCGGCTTCCGCGCCCGCGGGCTGTGGGCGGGCGTGGACGTCGACCCGGCCCTGGGCACCGGCCGCGAGGTCAGCGAGCGACTGATGCGGGAGGGCGTCCTGGTCAAGGACACCCACGGCTCGACGATCCGCATCGCCCCGCCGCTGACCATCACCGGGGAGGAGCTCACCGGGGCGCTCCAGGCACTGGAGAAGGTACTGGCCCAGGACACGTGACGCCTGGGCCCGGGCGGACCCGGCGCCCCCTTCCCTCGGCCTGCTGGGGTGCCGCCCCGCTCGGGTTTGCGGGCCCCGCCCCGCTCGGGTTTGCGGGCCCCGGCCCTGCCCGGGGGTGCGGGGGGCCGACCCCGCGGACCCGCCCGCCCAAATCTGCGGGCGACTCGCTGGCCGCTCGGGTCTGCGGCGGGGCGCCCCGCCCGGGCGGCCCGGGCCCGCGCGCCCCTTACGGCTCAGGCCCGGGGCCCGAGCCCGCTCTGCGAGACGCGCCCTGCTCGGGTCCCAGGGGTCCCGCCCCGCTCGGGTTTCCGGGGGTCCCGCCCCGCCGCCCGCGGACCCCGCCCGCTTCGGACGCGCAGGAATCCCGCCCCACCCCTGCGCGCAGGAATCCCGCCACGTCTGGCGCCCGGGGCCCGCTCCACCCGGGCCCGCAGGGGCCGCACCCCGCCCGGGCGCGCGGGGCCCGCCCCGCCGGCACCCGGAGGGAGCCCACCCCACTCGTTCCGCTCCCGCAGGGACCCCGCCCCGCTCGACGCCTCCTCCTGCCTCAGGAAGGGTGAAGATTGAGACAAGTGGTGGTAGACCACTCTCAGCGACAGAGAGGTCGGCCGTGGGCACACACGAGGAGCACGACGTCGCCCGGCAGCGGTTCGACGTGGCCGACGCCGCGCCCCTGGTGCTCGACGCACAGGGTGTGGTGACGAGCTGGACCAGGGACGCCCAGCGGCTGCTGGCGTATCCGGCGTCCGAGGCGGTGGGCAGGAAGCTGGCGGACCTGCTGGCGGAGGAGGACGCGGTCCGGGTGCCGGACCTGGTCGAGCGCTGCGGCCGGGACGGCGGCTGGGCGGGCCTGCTGACGGCCCGGGACAGGGCCGGGCAGCCGGTCAGGGTCATGGCGCGGATCACCTCCGCCCAGCAGGCGGACGGCCACTGCCAGTGGCTGGTGCTGCTGTCGGAGCTGGAGCAGGCACCCGGCTGGGACATGAGCCGGATCGTGCTGGAGCAGATGGTGGCCGGCTCCCCGGTCGGCATCGCGATCGTCGACACCGACCTGCGCTTCGTGTGGTCGAACACCGCCCTGGAGCAGTTCGGCGGCGGACCCGCCCACCACCGCCTGGGCCTGCGGCTGCGGGACGTCCAGCCCGGCCTGGACGCGGAGTCGATCGAGGCGCAGATGCGGCGCGTACTGGAGACCGGGGAGCCGGTGGTCGGCTACGAGCACGTGGGCCGCGTACGGTCGGCTCCGTTGCGGGAGACGGCGCACATGCTGTCGTTCACCCGGCTCGAGGACGAGCAGGGCCGCCCGATGGGCGTGTACTACACCGTCGTCGACATCACCGAGCGGCACCGCGCCCGCCAGCGGCTGGCCCTGCTGGACCGGGCCGGGGAGCAGATCGGCCGCAGCCTGGACATCATGCGGACCGCGCAGGAGCTGGCCGACGTGGCCGTGCCGGGGCTGGCCGACTTCGTCACCGTGGACCTGCTGGAGACGGTGCTCAGGGGCGCCGAGCTGCCGCCCGGGCCGGTCGTGGACAGCGGCACCGTGACGCTGCGCCGCGCGGGTCACCGGTCGGTGGACGCCAGTGTGCCGGAGGCCGTGGTGGAGATCGGCGCGGTGGCGACCTACCTGGCCGGTGCGCCCCCGATCCGCTGTCTGACCACGGGCCGGCCCTGGCGCGAGGAACAGCTCGATCCGCTGGCCAGGCACTGGGCCACGGACACGCCGGGCCGCCCGGAGGCGACCTTCCTGGAGCTGGGCCTGCACAGCGCGATGATCGTGCCGATCCGCGCCCGGGGCACGACCCTCGGGGTCACCACGTTCTTCCGGCGCCGCCGCCAGGAGCCCTTCGACGAGGACGACCTCAGCCTGGCCGAGGACCTGGTCTCGCGCGCCGCGGTGTGCGTGGACAACGCCCGCCGCTACACCCGGGAACGGGACGCCGCGCTGGTCCTGCAGCGCAGCCTGCTCCCCCACCGGCTGCCCGAGCAGGACGCGGTGGAGGTGGCGGCCTGCTACCGGCCGGCCGACGAGCTGACCGGTCTGGGCGGCGACTGGTACGACCTGATCCCGCTGTCCGGGGCGCGGGTCGCGCTGGTGGTGGGCGAGGTGCCCGGACACGGCATCGACGCCGCCGCGGCGATGGGGCGGCTGCGGACCGCCGTACGGACGCTGGCCGCGCTGGACCTGCCGCCCGAGGAGGTGCTGGCCCACCTCGACGACCTGGTGGCCCGCGCCGTGCGGGACGAGGGCTTCGAGGTGGGGGCGGGCGCCGACCGTACCCAGGCGGTCGGGTCGGGCTGTGTGTACGTGGTCTACGACCCGGTCGACGGCCGGTGTGCCATGGCCGCCGCGGGCCATCCGGCGCCCGCGGTCGTCCAGCCCGACGGCACGGTGACCTTCGTCGAGCTTCCGCAGGGGCCGCCGCTCGGGGTGGGCGGCCCGCCCTTCGAGGCGGTGGAGCTGACGCTGCCCGAGGGCAGCACGCTCGCCCTGCACACCGACGGGCTGCTGGCCCGCGGGGACCACTGGGCCATCGACGCCGACCGGGACCGGCTGCGCACGGCCCTGGAGCGGGCCGCGGCCTCGCTCGACCAGCGCTGCCGGGCCGTGGTCGACGCCCTGGTCCCGGCCCGGCCGTACGACGACGTGGCGCTGCTGATGGCCCACACCAAGCGCCTCGGTGCGGACCAGGTCGCGGCCTGGGACCTGCCCGCCGACCCGGCCGTCGTGGCCGACGCCCGCAAGGCCGCGACGCGGCAGCTGGCCCGCTGGGGTCTGGAGGAGCTGGTCTTCACCGCGGAGCTGGTGGTCAGCGAGCTCGTCACCAACGCCCTGCGGTACGCCTCCGGGCCCATC
Organism: Streptomyces sp. NPDC052682; assembly: GCF_040678435.1. Classification (NCBI taxonomy): domain Bacteria; kingdom Bacillati; phylum Actinomycetota; class Actinomycetes; order Kitasatosporales; family Streptomycetaceae; genus Streptomyces; species Streptomyces sp. NPDC052682. The sequence goes on from NZ_JBFATS010000009.1 coordinate 313,656, forward strand.
CGGCTCCGGCTGATCCGGGAACGGGCCCTGGTCTGCGAGGTGTCCGACGGCGGCGCCACCGCCCCGCACCTGCGTCACCCGCGCACGACCGACGAGGGCGGGCGCGGACTGCTGCTGGTCTCCCAGCTCACCCAGCGCTGGGGGACCCGCTTCATCCCCGACGGGAAGATCATCTGGGCCGAGCAGTCTCTGACGGAGCCCCCGGACTGAGGGCCCGGAGCAGACTCTTCCGCCTCTGCCCAACCCGCCCATAACGTGCGAAACTGGTGCGACTCCGGCCGGGGAGGCGGCATGACGGATTCGGCGATCGACTACGCGGCGGTGTTCCAGTGCCTGCCCGGCATGGTGGCGCTGCTGACCCCCGAGCTGGTGGTCGCGGACGCCAACGAGGAGTTCGTCCGCGTGTCCGGGCGCAGCCGCGAGCACCTGGTGGGCCGCTACCTGTTCGACGTGTTCCCCGACAACCCGAACGACCCGGCCTCGACCGGTATGCGCAACCTGGAGGCGTCGCTGTACCGGGTGCTGGCGACGGGTGAGCGCGACGCCATGGCGCTGCAGCGCTACGACGTCGAGGACCTCGAGCGGCCCGGGCAGTGGCAGGAGCGCTACTGGAGTCCGGTCAACGCGCCGGTGCACGGCCCCGACGGGAAGGTGGTGCTGATCGTGCACCGCGTCGAGGAGGTCACCGAACTCATCCGGGCCCGCGGCCGCTCCGGCGGCAGCCGGGCCCGGGTGCTGGAGGCCGAGCTGTACACGCGCGCCCGTGAGCTCCAGGAGCTCAACGATCGCCTGCGCCAGGCGCACGCCCGGGAGCGCGAGGTGGCGCTGGCCCTCCAGGAGGCGATGCTGCCCGCGCCGCGGCAGGTCGGCCACCGCCGGGCCGCCGTGCGCTACCGGCCCGCCGTGGGAGCGCTCAACGTGTGCGGGGACTGGTACGACCTGGTCGACCTGGTCGGCGGCAACCGCATCGGGGTGTCCGTCGGCGACGTGGTCGGTCACGGACTGGCGGCGGCCGGTGTCATGGGCCAGCTGCGCAGCGCGCTGAGCGCCGCGTCCCGGGTCGCGGAGGGGCCGGCGCAGGCCCTGGACATCCTGGGGCGGTACGCGCACGTGGTGAACGGCGCCGAGTCGGCGACCGCGGTCACGACGTTCGTCGACTGCGACCACCACACCATCAGCTACAGCAGCGCCGGTCATCCCCCTCCCGCGCTGGTCCATCCGGACGGCCGGGTGGAGTTCCTCGACCGGGCCACCGACACCCCGCTCGACGCCCGCCCCGACCCGATCCGCAGACCCCAGGCCACCGCCACGTACACCGAGGGCGCCACCCTGGTGCTGTACACCGACGGCCTGGTCGAACGGCGCCGCGAGGACATCGACACCGGCCTGGCCCGCCTGGCCGACTCGCTCCACCGCCACCGCGCCGAGGACCCCGAGACCCTGGCCGACACGGTGCTGCGGGAGCTGCTGCCGCCCGGCGGTGCCACCGACGACACCGCGCTCATCGTCGTACGGCTGTGACCCGGTCCCAGGGGCCGGCTGCTACGCGGGGTTCCTCTCCCGGTCGAGCCGGCCGACGCGGTCCACGTTGGCGCGGTCCTCGGCGTCCGCGCTGGGCTCGCCGGCGAACCAGGCGTCGAGGATCTCCTTCAGCAGCGGCTCGGAGGTCAGCCGCAGGCTGAGGGCCAGCACGTTCGCGTCGTTCCAGCGGCGGGCCCCGTCCGCGGTGTAGGCGTCCGTGCACAGCGCGGCCCGTACGCCCGGCACCTTGTTCGCGGCGATCGAGGCGCCCGTGCCGGTCCAGCAGCACACCACCGCCTGGTCGGCCGTCCCGTCGGCGACCTCGCGGGCCGCCGCCTGGGAGCACACCGCCCACTGGGGGTCGTCGCCGGGGCGCAGCGCGCCGTGCGGCAGCACCTCGTGCCCTCGCTCGCGCAGCTCGGCGACGAGAAGGCGCGCCACGGGCTCGTCCATGTCCGAGGAAACAGAGATGCGCATGCTGCGCAGACTACTCGCCGTCACGGGCCGCAGCAGGGCCGCGGCGGCACCTGACGCGTGGTCAGTGCCCGGGCAAAAGATCGGCCGGGTGCCGACCGTCCTAGTGCCGGGCCGCCCCTGCTGCACCTACACTGACAGCCCACGACATGCCGGTCTACCTGCGGGAACGCGGCACCCCCGCCACGCGCGAGAGTCGAGGAGCGCCCTTGTTCTACCACCTGCTCAAATACGTGCTGCTGGGCCCGCTGCTGCGACTGGTCTTCCGGCCCCGAATAGAGGGCCTCGAACACGTGCCGGACGAGGGCGCGGCCATCGTCGCGGGCAACCATCTGTCGTTCTCGGACCACTTCCTGATGCCCGCGGTCCTCAAGCGGCGCATCACCTTTCTCGCCAAGAAGGAGTACTTCACGGGCCCCGGCATCAAGGGCCGGCTGACGGCGGCGTTCTTCCGCAGCGCGGGGCAGATCCCGGTGGACCGGACGGGCAAGGAGGCGGGCCAGGCCGCGATCCGCGAGGGCCTCGGCGTGCTGAGCAGGAGCGAGCTGCTCGGCATCTACCCGGAGGGCACCCGCTCGCACGACGGACGGCTCTACAAGGGCAAGGTCGGTGTGGCGGTGATGGCCCTCAAGGCGCAGGTCCCGGTGATCCCCTGCGCGATGATCGGCACCTTCGAGGCCCAGCCGCCGGGCAAGGTGATCCCCCGTGTCCACCCGGTGGTGATCCGGTTCGGCAAGCCCCTGGACTTCTCCCGCTACGCCGGCATGGAGAACGAGAAGGCGGTGCTGCGCGCCGTCACCGACGAGATCATGTACGCCATCCTCTCCTTGTCCGGGCAGGAGTACGTCGACGAGTACGCGGCCGTCGCCAAGGCGCAGGAGGCCGAGCAGAAGGCCGAGAGGGAGCGCCGGTTCCCGCGGATGCCGCTGAGCTGACCTCTGCCATCGGCAGAGCGGCGTGCCGGGCGCGCCCGGCGGCCCGTAGGGTCGCGGCATGCGACGCGCTGTGGTGATCGGAGCGACGGGACAGCTCGGCCGGCCGGTGGTGCACGCCCTGGTGCGGGACGGCTGGGAGGTGACGGCCGCCTCCCGCGGCGGCGGCCGGGACGCGAGCTGGCCGGACGAGGTGCGGGCGGTGCGGGTCGATCGTGAGGACGACGCGGCACTGGCCGCGCTGATCGGTGACGGCTGCGACGCGGTCGTCGACATGGTGGCCTACGGGGCCCGGCACGCCCGGCAGTGGACGGGCCTGGCCGACCGCATCGGGGCGGCCGTGGTGATCTCGACGGTGTCGGTGTACGAGGACGGCAAGGGGCGCGGCTTCGACACGATGGGCGAGCCGGACGGCTTCCCGGAATATCCGGTGCCGATCCGGGAGGACCAGCCGACGGTCCCGCCGGGGGACGCCACGTACAGCACGGGCAAGGCGGCCCTGGAGCGGGAACTGCTGGCGGTGGGCGACCGGTTGCCGGCGACGCTGCTGCGGGCGGGCGCGATCCACGGGCCGTACAGCCCGCTCCCCCGCGAGCTGTACTTCGTCAAACGGAACCTCGACGGCCGGCGCAGGAGGGTCCTGGCGTACGGCGGCGGCAGCAGGTTCCATCCGGCGTCCGCCCGTAACATCGCCGAACTCGTCCGGCTGGCCGCGGCCCGCCCGGGCTCCCGGGTGCTGAACGCCTGCGATCCCGAGGCGCCGACGGTGGCCGAGATCGGCGCGGCGGTCGACGCGGTCATGGGGGTGGAGACCGAGACGGTGCTGGTCGACGGGCCGGAGCCGGCGCCGTCGGTGGGACGCTCGCCCTGGTCGGTGCCGCTTCCGGTGGTGTGCGACATGGCGGCGGCGGAACGGGAGGTGGGGTACCGGCCGGTGGTGTCCTACGCGGAGAGCCTGCCCGAGACGGTCGAGTGGCTCACCCGCCGGCTGGCCGGGCGGGACTGGCGGGAGGCGTTCCCGGCCCTCGCGCGGGTCTACCCCGACCTGTTCGACTACGCGGCGGAGGACGCCTGGTCGGCGGCATGAGCGGCGGTGTGGCGTCGCCTGTGTGCCACGGCATGCGTGAGGGGCGGCCGGACGGTCCGGCCGCCCCTGCGGGGAAGGCCCTACGGCTTCGGCGTGGCGTGCGGCGCGCACGTCACATCCGCGCCGTCCAGCTTGCCGGTGAGCAGGTAGGTGTCCACCCGGGTGTTGACGCACGGGTTGGTCAGGCCGGTGACGCCGTGGGAGCCCGCGTCCTTCTCGGTGATCAGGCGGGAGCCCTTGAACCGCCGGTGCAGTTCGACGGCGCCCTCGTACGGGGTGGCCGCGTCCCGCTCGGACTGGACGATCAGCACGGGCGGAAGACCCTTGTGCGTCCTGACCTCCAGCGGCGTCTGCTGCTTGACGGGCCAGGTCGCGCACGGCAGGTTCATCCAGGCGTTGGCCCACGTCATGAACGGGTGGTTCTTGTGCAGCCGCGTGTTGTCGCGGTCCCACTTCTTCCAGCTGGTGGGCCACTTGGCGTCGGCGCACTCCACCGCCGTGTAGACGGCGTTGCCGTTCTCGGAGGCGGCGTTGCCCGCGGTGTCCGACAGGTCGGGGGCGGCGGCGTCGACGAGCGCCTGGGTGTCACCGGCGACGTACTTGCTGAACACCGTCGCGACCGGGACCCACGAGGAGTCGTAGTACGGGGCGCTCTGGAAGAAGGAGATCAGCTCGGCCGGGCCGACTACCCCGCCGATGGGGTTCTTCTTGGCGGTGGCGCGCAGCTCCAGCCACTTCGCCTGGACCTCGGCGCGCGTGGCACCGAGGTGGAAGGTCGCGTCGTTCTTCGCGACCCAGTCCTGCCAGTCCTTCCAGCGGCCCTCGAAGGCGACGTCCTGGTCGAGGTTGGCCTCGTACCAGATCTTCTCCCGGGACGGGTTCACGACGCTGTCGACGATCATCCGCCGTACATGGCCCGGGAAGAGGGTGCCGTAGACGGCGCCGAGGTAGGTGCCGTAGGAGACGCCCAGGAAGTTGAGCTTCTTCTCGCCGAGCGCGGCGCGGATGACGTCGAGGTCGCGCGCGGTGTTCGGCGTGGTCATGTGCGGCAGCATCGCGCCGCTGCGCTCGTGGCAGCCCTCGGCGTACTCGCGGGCCAGCTTGCGCTGCGCCAGCTTGTCGGCTTCCGAGTCGGGCACCGGGTCCATCTTGGGTGCCTTGACGAACTCCTGCGGGTCGACGCAGGAGATGGGCGCGGACCTGCCGACACCGCGCGGGTCGAAGCCGACGAAGTCGTAGGCCTTGGAGACGTTGGTCCACAGGGGGTTCTTGGTGGTGACCCGGCGCGGGAAGCGCAGGCCGGAACTGCCGGGGCCGCCCGGGTTGTAGACGAGCGCGCCCTGGCGCTCGGCCTTCGTCCCGGTGCTGGCTATCCGGTCGACGGCGAGCTTGATCTGCTTGCCGTAGGGCTTGGCGTAGTCGAGCGGGACGGTCACCCAGCCGCACTGGATCGGCTTCTCCAGCCCCCAGTCGGCGGGGCAGTCCTGCCAGTCGATGCCGGCCTTCGCGGCCCGGGCGGCGGCGATCGCGGCGCCCCGGGCCTCGCGGTCCTGCGGGTGGCCGGTGGCCGCGCCGGCGGTGGGTGCCGTGACGGCTCCGGCGATGAGGGTGGCCGCGGCGATCGTGCCGGCCGAACCGAGCGCCAGGGCCCGGCTCTTCGCTCTCGTGTCCCTCAAGGGGGGACCTCCCCGTACCTGGTGACGAATGGGTACGGGGATATTCGCGGCTGTGAGGCTGCTGTGGACAGGGGGCGTTGACCTTCTTTGCCAATCCGATAAGCGGATAGGGATTTCCCGATATCGGATGGCCGCCGCCGCGCAGGGTTTTCCCTCTGACACTCCGTCAGGTGGGGTCAGTGCAGGGCCGCCAGCGCCTCGTCCAGCACCCGGCGCAGCAGCCGCGCGTCCGGCGCCACCGCGGTCACCAGCGCGGCGGGCCCGGCGAGGGGCAGCACGGCGGCGCCCTCCCCCAGGGTCCGCGCGGCCACCGGTTGTTGGGCGAACTCCGGTCGTACGACGACCAGTTGGCCGACCGCCCGGTGCCCCGCGAGGACGGCGGGACCGTCCCAGCCGCCCGGGGCGCCGGGCCCGCAGGCCAGTTCCTGGTCCAGCACGAGGCGCCCGGCGACCCGCACGGTCAGCCGGCTGCCGAGCCGCCCGGGCTCCTCACCGGCCCGTCCGAGCACCTGCTCCTCGCGCAGCACCAGCCGGGCATCCGCGGCGAGGTCGGCCCGTGTCGTGACGTACAGGTCGCTGCCCCGCGCCGAGATCAACTGCTCGGGCAGCCAGTGCAGTTCGGCACCGCCGGTGACGGTGAGCCGGACGTCGTAGCGGGCCCCGCCCTCGGCCTGGCCCGGCAGGGCGAGGGTGGCGGCGGCGGATCCGACGCGCAGCCGGGCGCCGTCCTGCGCCCGTGCTTCCACGGTGAAGTGGTCCCCGCCGAGCGGCCCGCTCATGGCACCGACCAGCATGACCCGTGCCTCGGAGCCGCTCGACCGGGTCCTGCGCAGCGCCAGCGGGCCGTCGCTCTCCAGCACGGGCAGGGCGGTCCCGCCCCGGCCGTCGCCCCGGGCGAGGAGCCTGGCGGTGGCCCGTACGCCCGCCGAGGCCCGTACGCCCGCCGATGTCCCGGGCACCGTTCCGGTCACCGGGGTCACGCCGTCCACGCGGCGAGCTGCGCGCGCACCCAGTCGGCGACGTCCTGGACTCCGGCCTCGCTGCGCAGCGACTGGAGGACGACCGGCAGTCCGGCCCGCTGCGCCTTGGCGTCGGCCGCCATCCGCTCCAGGTCGGAGCCCACGTACGGCGCGAGGTCGGTCTTGTTGACGACGAGCAGGTCGGCGGTGGTGACGCCGGGGCCGCCCTTGCGGGGGATGTCGTCGCCGCCGGCCACGTCGATCACGAAGATCTGCGCGTCGACCAGTCCCTTGGAGAAGGTCGCGGTGAGGTTGTCGCCGCCGGACTCCACGAGGATCAGATCCAGCGGCCCGGCCGTGTCCTCCAGGTCCTCCACCGCCTCCAGGTTGGCGGAGATGTCGTCGCGGATCGCGGTGTGCGGGCAGGCCCCCGTCTCCACGGCGCTGATCCGCTCGGGCGGCAGTACGGCCTCCCGGAGCAGGAACTCGGCGTCCTCGCGGGTGTAGATGTCGTTGGTGACGACGGCCAGGGAGAGTTCGTCGCGCAGGGCCCGGCACAGTGCGGCGACGGTCGCGGTCTTCCCGGAGCCGACGGGACCCCCGAGCCCGATCCGCAGGGCACGGCGCCTGCCGTCGGGCCGCCGGGCGTCGGCACTGAGGGCGGCCGGGCCGTCGTGGGTGTGGGTGTGGTCGAGGTGCATGGGACGGCTCCTGTCTCGGTCTTACTACGGGGAAAAGGCACAGGCGGCGGGGACTCGGCCTACGAGGCGAACAGCCGTACCGCCCAGGCCGCGTGCGCCTGCGCCCCGATCTCCAGCAGCGGAGCCGAGGCCGCGGGCAGTGCGTCGACGCCCTGGTCCCCCACCCGCCGGGCCGCCTCCACCGCGCGGTCGGCGACCAGGTCCATCTCCGGGGCCAGCCGCGCCAGCACAGCCGTGGCGTCGAAGGGATCCAGACTCAGCAACCGCACCGTCGCCGACGCCGGGGCGCTGACACTCTCGTACGCCGCGCAGTACGCCGCGTCGAGCGCCCCCAGTCCGGCCGCGCGCGCCGCGAGCCCCAGCACCACCGGCTGATGGGCACCCTTCGGGAACTCCCGGGCCAGTGCGTCGAGTTCCCCGGACGGCCAGGTCGCCCGCGCCGCCCGCGTCAGCTGCCGTCCCAGCTTCCGCGCGGCCAGACGCAGCGCGGGCGACGGCGTACGGGCGTCCGCCGCCGCGTCCAGGGCGACCGGGTCGGCCGCGAGGGCCGCCGCCGCGGCGAGTGCCGCCGCCACCAGCCCGGCGGTGTGCAACCGCCCCCGGCAGAACGCCGCGAGACTCTCCGCCCCGGTGACGCGCCCGGCCTTGACGGCCTCCTCCGCCCCGCCGGAGTGAGCGTGCCCGCCGGCGGGGAAGCGGCCGTCGGCCAGGACCAACAGTGCGGACCTGGCCATCAGAACAGGAAGTAGCGCTGGGCCATGGGCAGTTCGGCGGCCGGAGTCGCCTCCACCAGCTCCCCGTCGATGTGCACGGCGAAGCTGTCGGGGTCGATCCGTACGTCGGGCCGCGCGTCGTTCTCGCGCATGTCGGCCTTGGTCACGCCGCGCGTCGACTCGATGACGGCGAACCGCTTGCCGAGCTCCAGCCGCTCCGGCAGCCCGGCCTCGATCGCCGGCGGGGCCACGAAGTTGACCGAGTTGGCGGCGGGGGCCCGCCCGATCGCCCCGAACATGGGGCGCGGCAGGATCGGCTGCGGGGTCGGGATGGAGGCGTTGGCGTCGCCCATCTGCGCGTACGCGATCTGCCCGCCCTTGAGGACGAGCTGCGGCTTGACGCCGAAGAACGCCGGTTCCCACAGCACCAGGTCGGCGAGCTTGCCGGTCTCGACGGAGCCGATCTCGCGGGCGAGGCCCTGGGCGAGCGCCGGGTTGATCGTGTACTTGGCGACGTAGCGGCGCACCCGGCGGTTGTCCGCCCGGCCGTCCCCCGGCAGCGCGCCCCGCCGGCGCTTCATCACATGGGCCGTCTGCCAGGTCCGCAGGATGACCTCGCCGACCCGGCCCATGGCCTGCGAGTCGGACGAGATGATCGAGATCGCGCCGAGGTCGTGGAGGATGTCCTCCGCCCCGATGGTGGACGGCCGGATCCGGGACTCGGCGAAGGCGAGGTCCTCCGGCACGGCCGGGTTGAGGTGGTGGCACACCATCAGCATGTCGAGGTGTTCCTCGGCGGTGTTGACGGTGAACGGCCGGGTCGGGTTCGTCGAGCTGGGCAGCACATGCGCTTCGGAGACGACCGTCATGATGTCCGGGGCGTGCCCGCCGCCCGCGCCCTCGGTGTGGTACGCGTGGATGCCGCGCCCGGCGATCGCGGCGAGCGTGTCACCGACGAAGCCGGCCTCGTTCAGCGTGTCGGTGTGGATGGCGACCTGGATGCCCGTCCGCTCGGCGACGGTGAGGGCGGCGTCGATGACGGCCGGGGTGGAGCCCCAGTCCTCGTGCAGCTTCAGGCCGAGCGCGCCGCCGCGGATCTGGGACAGCATCGCCTCGTGGGAGACGGTGTTGCCCTTGCCGAGCAGGCCGATGTTCAGCGGGTAGGCCTCCATCGCCTCCAGCATCCGCGCCAGGTGCCAGGGGCCGGGTGTGACGGTGGTGGCCTTGGAGCCCTCGGCGGGGCCGGTGCCGCCGCCGACCAGGGTGGTGATGCCGGACGACAGCGCCTCGTCGGCGATCTGCGGGCAGATGAAGTGCACATGGGCGTCGATCGCGCCGGCGGTCAGGATCCGCCCGTTGCCCGCGATGATCTCGGTCTCGGGCCCGATGACCAGGTCCGGGTGGACGCCGTCCATGGTGTCGGGGTTGCCGGCCTTGCCGATGCCGGTGATCCGGCCGTCGCGGATGCCGACGTCGGCCTTGACGATCCCCCAGTGGTCGACGATCACGGCGCCGGTGACGACGGTGTCCGGGGTGCCGTCGGCGCGCGTGGCACGCGACTGGCCCATCGACTCGCGGATGACCTTGCCGCCGCCGAACACGGCCTCGTCGCCGGCCTGCCCCGGACCGCCGGAGCGGTCCTCCTCGATCTCGATCAGCAGGTCGGTGTCGGCGAGCCGGATGCGGTCGCCGGTCGTCGGGCCGAACAGGTCGGCGTACGCGGCACGCGAGATCTCAGGCATCGAGGGCACCTCCGGTCTCCCCGCGCAGGCCGGGCACGATCCGGGCGCCGGTGAGCGGGACGAGTTCGACGTCGACGGGGATCCCGGGTTCGAAGCGCACGGCGGTGCCGGCGGCGACGTTCAGCCGCTTGCCGCGCGCGGCGGCACGGTCGAACTCCAGGCCGGGGTTGGCCTCCGCGAAGTGGTAGTGGGAGCCGACCTGGACGGGCCGGTCGGCGGCGTTGAGGACGGTCAGCCGGGTGACCTCGCGGCCCTCGTTGCAGGCAATCGGCCCGTCGCCGAACAGGATCTCGCCGGGGATCATCGATGCCCCCTCATACGATCGGGTCGTGGACGGTGACGAGCTTGGTGCCGTCCGGGAACGTCGCCTCGACCTGGACGTCGTGGATCATCTCCGGGACGCCCTCCATGACGTCGTCCCGGGTGAGCAGCTTGCGGCCGGAGGCCATGAGTTCGGCCACGGTACGGCCGTCACGGGCGCCTTCGAGGATGTGGGCCGTGATGATCGCGACGGCCTCGGGGTGGTTCAGCTTCAGCCCACGGGCCCGGCGCTTCTCCGCCACGTCGGCGGCCACGTGGATCAGCAGCCTCTCTTGCTCGTGCGGGGTCAGTTGCACGTCGCACCTCACAGTCCTCGCTCCGGACCGTGCGGGGCCCGGTTGCCGCGGCCACGGGGCAAAGTGCCTGGTGGCATGGAGGGGCAGGCTAGTTGGACCGGGTTTCCGGCACGTTAACCGAGCCGTGATCGGCCACCTCCACCCGGACCTCAGGAGGAGTCGGGGCCCCGGTGCTGGGCCGCGATGCCGAACCGCTGTTGTTCGCGGGGAGCGGACGCCACCTCCCGCACCGAGGAGACGGCGCTGACCACCTGGCCCTCCGCGGCCTCCTCGAGTTCCCCAAGCTCTTCGAGTCGCCGCAGGTCATCGGCGGACACGAGGGCGACGAGGGGTTTGCCGTGCCGGGTCACCACCACGCGTTCACCGCCGTACACCACGCGGTTGATCAGGTCGGCGAGCTCAGCCCTGGCTTGCGTCACCGGAATCTCGTAGGCCATGCACCCATCATAACGTCATGTACATCCTGTACATTTTTTACAGACGCCGACGCTCTTCGAGGAGGGGTACGTCATGACCCGACCGTCCGCCCGCCACGTCCTGCCCGAGTTCACGGAACGCACGGGCTCCGGACAACGGACGATGGATCCGTACTCGAAGCTGATGGAGGAGCGGATCGTCTTTCTCGGCACGCAGATCGACGAGACGTCGGCCAACGACGTGATGGCCCAGTTCATGTACCTCGAACACCAAGCCCCGGACCGGGACATCTCGCTCTACATCAACTCCCCCGGCGGCTCGTTCCACGCGATGGCGGCGATCTACGACACGATGCGGTACGTCAGCTGCGACGTGGAGACGATCTGCCTGGGCCAGGCCGGCGCGACCGCCTCCGTCCTGCTGGCCGCGGGCACCCCGGGCAAGCGGTCCGTGCTGCCCGGCGCGCGCCTGGTGATCCATCAGCCACAGATGCCCCAGCCCGTGCACGGGCAGGCGAGCGATCTGGCGATCCAGGCCGACGAGCTGGCCCGCCTGCGGGCGCGCCTGGAGGAGATGCTCGCCCGGCACACCGGCCGGACCCGGGAGCAGGTCGGCGCGGACATCGAGCGGGAGAAGATCCTGGACGCCGGGGAGGCGGTCGCGTACGGCCTGGCCGACCGGATCGTCCCGAGCCGCAAGGCCACCCTCGTCCCGCCCACCGGGAGGTGAGCAGGTGCTCCCACCCGAACTCCCGCCGCTGCCCGCGCTGACCCGCGCCGAGGCCGAGGTGATCGACCGTTACCTCGACGTCGTGGACCTGCTGGGCCGTATCAATCCGGCGCTGGACGGCGACACCTACCGCGGCCTGCGCGCCGCGCAGGCCCTGGTGGGCAAGGCGGTCGCCCTGCGCGACGCACTGGCCCTGATGCACCAGCGGGGCGAGACGGAACTGCACGCCGCGACGCTGGGCCGGGCCCTGCGCGTCCTGGACGGCGAGCGCCGCACCGCGCGCGTCGCCCTCCCTCCCCCGACAGGAAGCTGACGGTGTTCTCGGCAGGGTGGAGGCGGACCACCGGGGGCCGGTCCCTCCCACACCGGCAACGCCCGGTGCGTTCGCCCTCGAACGTCCGGGCCGGTCAGTTCAGCAAGCCGGCTGTGAACGTCTCGCGGCGGTCGGCCAGCCAGGTCTGCACGCGGGCCCAGCGTTCCCATCCGCCACGCTCGGCCAGCGCCCGGAGATAGACGGGGTCCCCGTCAGCCACGCGGGCCGCGACGAAGGCCCGGCAGACCTCGGTGGCCTGCTCGATGACGCCGGGCAACTCGGCGCGATCCCGGGCCGAGAGGCCGTAGCCGTCGGCGAGGATCCGCAGCCGTGCGGGCGCGTCCAGGCCGGAGGGGTAGAAGGCGGCCGCGGATGCGGGGTCCACCATGGGCACCCAGTAGCGGGCGGTCATGGCCACGTCCCAGACAGGACGGCCCGGGGCCGCCAGGTCGAAATCGATCAGGGCGGCGGCACGGCCGTCGCGGAAGACGACGTTGTCCGGGCACACGTCGTTGTGGCACAGCATCGTTCCGCCTTCCGGGTCGGCCAGGTCCCGGGGCCACTCGGAACGGGTGTCGACCGCGACGGCCGCGCCGGCCTCGTGCAGGCGCCGCAGCAGGCTCCCCACCGATGCGAGGGCGGTCTCCGTCATGGCCCAGTCCGGGAACGGCGGCAGGGCCACGTCACCTGGGATGAAGGTCAGCTGCTCACGGCCGTCCTCGGTGAGAGCGACAGGCGCCGGCGCCGCGTCGAAGCCGTGCTCCTTCAGCGCGAGAAGGTAGGCATGCAGAGCGCGCGCGTTGCATGGCGCCGGACGCTCCACCAGCGCACCCCGGCGGAAGACAGCCCCCGCGTTCGCCATGCCGCCGACCAGCGCCTCACCCTCAGCCGTCATGCCGGTCACGCTACCGCCGGACGGTAGTTCCGCGGAGGTTCTGCGCCCACCTCCAAGGAGTTCACCCACCGACCCTCCGTCAGGCCCCCACACCGGGGCGGGAGTCACCCACCGTCCGGTCCTCCACCGTTCCGTCACCGATCCCCAGACCCCGGCCTGTCGACGCCGACGCGCCCGGGCAGCCCGGAAACGGTCCAAACGGCGTACCTCCTTCCGGAGGAGAAACCGCTACGGATTTCGCCCCTCCACGCTTGCGCGACACGCGTAGCCCAGGGGCGGAATAGGGCATTCCGCCCCTGGTCCGAGGGGTTCGGGCACCCTTGACAAGGAGTCGGCCGCACGGATGTCCACCCGAACGGGTGAGTGGTGAGTAACAACACAAATCCCCGGTTCCGTTGGGATTTTCGGACTTCCGTAGGTGAAGATCCGTGTCTGACGACAAGCCCCCGCCACCGCGGCGGGGCGGTCCGGGCGGACGCCGAGTCCTGCCGCCGCCTGGATGACCGGTCGACAGGAGTGGATCGGCAGGAGTGGAGGACCCAAGCACGACGGGTTGCCGGAGCGTCAGTTCCGAGCGGCCCTTGGGGTGAAGCCGCGGCAACGCGGCCGGGCAACTTCGCCAGCCCGAATCCGACAGGTCATCCTTCACAGGCGGCTGACGAAGGGTTGCGCATGACTGCGCTCAATCGTGTCCCGTCGCTCATGGCCCGGGCCGGTACGGCCTCGGCTCTGACCATCGCCGCCGTGGGCGGCTCGATCGTGGCGCCCGGCTTCGCCTCGGAGACGCAGGCCGCGACATCGGCGACCAAGGCACTCCAGGTGGCGGCCTCGAAGAAGGGCTCGCCCTACAAGTGGGGCGCCACCGGGCCGCACCGGTTCGACTGCTCAGGGCTCACGCTGTACTCGTTCAAGAAGGCGGGCAAGAAGCTGCCGCGCACCGCGGCCCAGCAGTACAACAAGACGCGTCACATCTCCGCCAAGAGCCGCAAGGCCGGAGACCTGGTGTTCTTCCACTCGGGAAGCAACGTCTACCACGTCGGCATCTACGCGGGTAAAGGCAAGATCTGGCACGCCCCCAAGACCGGGGACGTGGTGCGCCTGCAGAAGATCTGGACCAAGAGCGTCTGGTACGGCCGGGTGAAGTGACCCGCTGAACCGTGCGGGCGGCAGCACATCGGGGCGCCGCCGCCCGCACGGGCCGCACGGGCGTGACACGGGCCCAACTGGTTACCCGTCACGCCATGGCCGAGCAACGCCCCTGCACCGCACGTAACGAGACACCGCTGGAACGCGCCGACCGCAACTTCGTCGAGCTCCTCCAGGAGCTGCGCGTCACCCAGACGGGCGTACAGATCCTGTTCGCCTTCCTGCTGTCGCTGGCCTTCACCTCGCGCTTCCACGAGCTCGACACGGTCCAGCACGCCACCTACGTCACGGCGCTGCTGCTGGCCGTACTGGCTGCCGCGCTGTTCACCGCGCCGGCCGCGCTGCACCGCTCGCTCTTCCGGCAGGGCGCCAAGCCGCGCATCGTGCAGGTCTCCTCGCGCCTGGCCACCGCCGGCCTGGTCGTGCTGGTGTTCGCCTTCAGTGCCTCCGTGATGCTGGTCGTGGATGTGACGACCGGCCGGGTCGGGGGCCTCGCGGCGGGCGCGACGACCTTCCTGCTCTGTGTCGGCCTGTGGGGGCTGCTCCCCCAGCTGGTGCGCCGCGCGGTCCAGACCGACGAGAGGCGGGACACCGGCCAGGAGGCGGAACCGGTCCACAGCACCGCCGGGCTGCCGCGCCAGGTGGTGCGCGCGGGAGAGCCGCGCCGGGAGCCGTCCGTGCGCTACCGCTGACCCCCGGCCACCCGCCCGGCCCGCGGCCCGCGCAGCCACCGGCCGAGGCGGCCCCCCGCACCACACACACAAACCCCTGCCGCGGCGGTCGCAGGCCGGG